>JAAYNC010000111.1:0-3245 GCA_012521055.1 Eubacteriales Family XIII. Incertae Sedis bacterium | reverse complement strand
ATGCTTTGTCAAAAATCAGAATCACCGGAACTGACAGTAATTCATCAAAACAGTCAGCGTGCAAACCGACTGCTCAACGAACTGTTTGAGCTATCCAAAATGGATAGCCCTGATTTTGCATTAAAGCCGGTTAAAACAGACATCTGTGAAACTCTGCGACAGATATGCGCTGAGATTGTGCCTCAGTTGGAAAGCACTAATTTTAAATATGAATTCAATATTCCTGAGGACAGTATTTACGTTATGCTGGACACCGGCCACTTTGGGCGCATCATTCAAAATCTTACGGACAACGCTGTGCGGTATAATCCAAAGGGTACAACCATTTCCGTCAGCCTGACGGTTCAAAACAAGACGGTTGTAATTTACTTCAACGATGACGGAGTCGGCATTCCCTCACATCTCGTACATGATATTTTCAAGCCCTTTGTGCGTGTGGATGATTCACGCAATTCCCAAACTGGCGGCAGCGGGCTTGGACTTTCCATTGCCAAAAAAATTGCACAGGCGCATGGAGGGGATCTGATTTTGTGTGAAGGCGGCAACAAAGGCTGTAATTTTAAGATAACAATCCCAATAATTTAAGATTAATTTAAGGTTCGTTTCAGCTGTATGACAGGTTCAATTGCTATGATAGTAATGGATCTGAAATACAGCTGAATTTTTTTATGAAACTTATTACAAGTACGAAATTTGAACCTAAAAATTGTTGAGGTGATATGTATGAAGCACGAACCATCTCGTTTTGAGATGTTTCTGACAAGGCTCGCATTTCTCTTTTATGGTAAGTCTGTCTACAAGATATTTGCAGACCGTCTGCCACTTAACGGAAATGAGCGGGTGCTTGATTTTGGGTGCGGCATGGGAACGGTTGCACACTATACCGCAAGAAGGCTTACTCACGGACATATAACCTGCCTTGATATTTCCGAGCGGTGGTTAAAAATCTGCCGAAAAACCCTGCGAGGGTTTTCAAACGCAGACTTTGTTCACGCAGAAACACTGATACTTCCGGCGGATAGTTTTGATTTGGTCTACTGCCACTTCGTTTTGCACGATGTTGCAGAAGACGCATTGGGGAAGGTTGTCCCTGCGCTGGCAAAGTCACTCAAATCAGGAGGCGCGCTTGTATTCCGAGAACCGTTGAATGAAGCAGAAAAGCTTGATTTTATAAAGCGGCTGATGCTTCAAAATGAATTATCCCTCAGGGACAGCCGAATCATTGATGTTCCGCTGATGGGCAACGCTCTTGAGAGCGTCTATATAAAATAGTAATTGGAGGCTAGGTTATGTTTTATATCATATTGTTTTTTATTTTGATCGTTGTAACGGTCATTACACTCGCATTTGGGTTATTTCAGTTGCTCTTTCGCATCATAGCACAGATTCGAAATAAAGCAAATCCCAAGCAGCTTACCCGACTGAAAAGGACAGCATTATTCTTTGCCGTAGTGATGGCGATAAACTTCGGGCTGATCGCAATTTCGCAGTTCACCGCATCAACACCCCGTATTATAGATGAAAGCGGAAATACACCTGCAAATAGCATCGCGGAACTGACAGAGCTTGAGCTAAATGGCAGAAAGCAATGGATAAGCATGAGAGGATGGGATAAAAATGCGCCAGTCCTGCTTTTTTTGGCAGGTGGCCCCGGCGGCACGCAGATGGCAGCAGTTCGTCATGAACTGGCAGAGCTTGAAAAGCATTTTGTGGTGGTAAACTGGGATCAGCCGGGCTCCGGCAAGTCTTACTACGCTGAAAAGATACAAAACATCACCATTGACACATACATTCAAGACGGTTACGCCCTGACAGAGTATTTAAAAGGGCGCTTTTCACAGGAAAAAATCTATTTGATCGGTGAATCTTGGGGCAGTGCGTTAGGGATTTTCTTGGTGGATAAATATCCGCAGTCTTACCATTCCTTAATTGGCACGGGACAGATGATCGATTTTGCAGAAACCGAGCGGATGGATTATACCAAGGCTATGGAAATTGCTGAAAATAATGGAGATACTGCTCTCGTAAAAAAGCTCAAGGCAAACGGTGAGCCGCCCTACTACGGTAAACATGTTACATGGAAGAGCGCGGTATATCTTAATTACCTCAGTTCGTATATGGCGAGGAATCCTGATATCCAAAACCCCGGTTACAATACCTTAAGGGATATCGGATCTTCTGAATATGGATTGCTTGATAAAATCAATTTTTTCCGCGGAGTAATAAACACTTTTAATGATGTGTATCAGCAGCTTTACGATATTGACCTAAGAGCTGATTACACAAAGCTGGATGTGCCTGTCTACTTCTTCTTGGGACGGCATGATGTTAATGCTCCTGTGGGACTCGTTGAGGAATATGAGCGGGTGCTTAACGCGCCAGATAAAGGGATTATATGGTTTGAGCATTCCGGGCACAGCCCATGGATTAATGAGCGAGATAAATTTATCGAGGAGGTCATGTCATGCTTTTTAGGAAATTAATTAATAGAAGGAGTGCGGGCAAGATGAGTATAGCCATCTTTTCAGGAGTTCTAACCTTACTGTTCATTTTTACCCTTTCGGCTTGTATCGGCGCAAAAGGCAGTATTGTGATTCTTGAGAATGGGCGAGGAACGGGCTTCACAATGGATTTAAAGGAATATAATTCTAAAAGCAAGTGTGAATTATCTCTTGTTAAGGGTGATGTGGTACAAGTGGAGATAGAATGTAAGGAGGGCGAAATTGCTCTTATGGTAAGCGGCAAAAACGGTAGCGAACCGTATACGGGAAACAACCTTAAATCAGGTATTTTCACTGTAACAGTACCAGAAACGGATGAATATATAATGCGAATAACTGGTAAAAATGCAACTGGACAGGTTATGATTAAAAACGTGGGAAGCGCAGTCGAATAGACGATTGTTATTTATCGCAAATTTAAATGCCAGCTACTGCCCTTGAATAAGAGATTACGGGAGAAAAATATAGTTAGTCTGTTGACAGATAATCCTGTAATAAATAAATCTTCCTTATATTAAGACGAGCAAGGCAACCTACGTTGTAATTTCGTAGAGTGCCTCGTTCTTTATCGGGCTTGTTCATTAACATCAACCGTCACGCCCGATTTAAATTCCACAGTAAATTTGTCCTCATATACTGTGACCTTCTCAATCAGCCGCCGGACAAGATGCTCGTCGTATTCGGCAAGGGCGGTGGATTGCTTCTTTAGAAATGTGCTCATATCAGCAATCCGCTTTTTGAGCT
>JAAYNC010000190.1:0-13650 GCA_012521055.1 Eubacteriales Family XIII. Incertae Sedis bacterium | reverse complement strand
TAATTGGCTACTTTCAACTTCTTAAATAACAAGGATCCCATTTGCAATCTGATTCCTGTTTATAATTTGGTATTTGATATCCCTATTGCATTTGATGTTGTCCTTGCATTCGGTGTCTGGCACTTTTTAAGTTGTAAAAAGTGTCAGACACCGAATGCAAATTATGAGCAGGACCGGTGGTGGCGTGCAAATATGACAGTATGAGAAGGAGGGGTAGATGCACATGAAGGGGTCCTGCGCGCTTGGTTTTCATATGGTTGTCACGCCCTGCCGGTTCGTTTCCTGTCTATCAATACGGCTATGATTATGATGCTCCCTTTGACTACTTGTTTGTAAAAAGCCTCCACTCCGAGCAAATCCATTCCGTTGTTTATTACACCTATTAACAGCGCTCCCAAAACCATATCCGGAACGCTTCCGATGCCGCCATTAAAGCTTACGCCTCCGATAATTGCTCCGGCAATTGCATCCAATTCGTAACCCGCACCCATGGCCGGTGCGGCGGATTTCAGCCGGGCCGCTAAAACCGTGGCGGCAACTCCTACCAATATTCCCTCAATCAAATAGGTTTTAATTTTTACCCGATCTACGTTAATTCCTGCCGCTCGCGCCGCATCTTCATTGCTGCCGACAGCATAAATATATCTTCCCAATGGGCGCTTCTCCATGATATACCACATAACGGCAATAGTAATGAGGAAAATTACGATTGTCCACGGAATCGGGCCAATGGACTTGGTCCCCAGATATGTAAACCCTTCAGGGAAATTTCCCACCGGCATGCCATGGGCAAAAATCAAAGCCAGACCTCTCACGATGGACATCATTCCCATGGTGACTATGAAGGCGGGTATTCTTGCTTTTGCCACTACCACTCCGCTAAACAGGGAAACAGCCACTGCAGTGGCAATTCCGGCAAAATATCCAAGCACCGGGTGCAACCCAAACCCTCCTACACCTGTTGAAACCATAAGGCCTGCAATTATGCCCGCCAGCGCAAAGGTTGAGCCTATGGCCAGATCGATTTGGCCCATGATTATCAATACTCCCACACCGATGGTTGCTATCCCTATGCAGGATACCTGTCGCAGTACATTGATAATATTGGCGGCTGTCATAAAGTTCGGCGTCGCAAACGTAAGAATAATTACAATAAGTATAAAGGCTATCAGGATGCCCCGATCGTTTATAAATTGCTTTAAACTGAAATTTGAAATTTTGTTTCGCATCTTTAATTCAAGATTTTCTATCAATTTGCCCGCCATAGTTCTCACTCCTTTTTGTTGCGACTGCCAATTCCATTATTTTGTCTGCCGTAGCTTCGCTTCTGTCCAAAATTCCTGTCATAGTTCCTTCGTGAAGAACGAGAATTCTATCGCTCATCCCTAATATTTCAGGCAGCTCCGATGAAACCATCAATACAGCTTTTCCCGTACAAGCCAGGGCAGACATCAACCTGTGTATTTCCGATTTGGTTCTCACATCTATGCCTCGGGTAGGTTCATCCAGTATTATGATTTCCGGCTCTGAATTCAGCACCCTTGCCACTGCCACCTTTTGCTGATTCCCTCCTGATAAATTCTGACAGATTTGCTTTGGGCTACTGGTTTTTATATCGAGCTTTTCTCGATATTCGTCCATATACTTGTTCTCCAGTTTTTCACATATCGATATTCCCTTCATGCATTTGCCAAATGAAGACATCAAGATGTTATTTTTAACGTTCAGCCTTAAAAAAACGCCATTCTTTTTCCTGTCCTCCGGTACCATGGCAATGCCCCTTGCAATGGCGTCTCCGGGGATGCGGTTATTAATCTTCTTTCCGTGGAGGTATATCTCACCGCCGGACACTTGTCTTTCCCCGATTATGGCTTCCATAAGTTCCGTTCTGCCTGCGCCCATCAGCCCTGCCACGCCGAGTATTTCTCCCCTTCTGAGCTGGAAACTGATATCGTGAAACTTCCCCGGAATTGTAAAGTTCTTTACCTCAAGTATGACCTCCCCGATCTTGCTCGGTTGTTTGGGAAAGAGTTCGCTCACATCGCGGTCCACCATCATGAATATCAATTCTTTCTCTGAGATCTCGGACACTTTACCGGTATGGATGAAACGGCCGTCCCTGAGAACCGTAACCGTATCGCAAATGCGGAAAATCTCCTCCATTTTATGGGATATGTAAACGATAGTCTTGCCTTGGTCCCGAAGAGCGCGAACCATGGCATGCAAATAATCGATTTCTTTCTGACTCAGCGCTGATGTGGGCTCATCCATTATTATGATTCTTGCATTCAGAGAAATGGCTTTGACGATTTCTACAAGCTGGTGTTTTGCCACTGTTAAATCTCTTATATAAGTTTGGGGGTCCAGATCGACTCCCAATTTCAAAAGCAGCTCCTTTGAGTCCCGATACATCTTTTTAAAATCTACTGCGCCGCTTTTCGTCCTGGGTTCCCGGCCCAGATAAATGTTTTCCATAACCGTCATGACTTTTACTTGGTTAAACTCTTGAAAAATCATGCTAATACCCATATCCTGGGCATCTTTTACCGATTTGAATTCTACTTTCTTCCCATCGAAAACAATCTCTCCGCTATCGGGTTTGTATAAGCCGATAAGTATTTTCATCAAAGTAGACTTTCCTGCCCCGTTTTCTCCTACCAAGGCATGTATTTCTCCGCTCCTCAATGTCAGGTTAACGTTGCAGAGGGCATGAACTCCACCAAACCGTTTATGGATGTTTTTCATTTCCAAGATGACATCGTTTTCCACCGAATATCTCCTTTCATAAAACAATACTACTATAGAAGTTCTGCTTTACCCGAGAGGATAGGCATGGCTGCCGGGGAGGAGAATAACCTGCAACCATGCCTGGATAAGAAATGGGATTACTCTTCGCTTAGAAATACTTGTTTGAAATCTGATCACGCTCTTTTGCCATTTCGATATACATATCTACATTTTCCGGTGTACATACTTCATAAGGTATCATGTAGTCGGACACTTCATTGCCTTGGGCTGCTTCAATTGCCAAGCGCAATGCATGGGCGCCCTGGCCGAGTCCGTCCTGCCAAATGGAATTATCCACAACGCCTTCCTTGATTTTTTCCATTACAGGCATGTCGCAATCCATTCCGCCCAACAGAATCTTCCCGGCAAGCCCTGCATCTTCAACGGCAGTTATGACACCTACCAGGATGCAATCAGCCTGAGCTGCTATTACATCGATGCCGTCGGGATAAGTCTGGATCCAGTTTTCAACCAACTGAAGGGCTTTGTCTCCTGACCAATCTGCAGTGTTCTGGACTACAAGGGTAGCTTCGGGATGCTCATCAAGCACTTGCTTGTACCCGATCTCTCTGAATACCTGCGCGGAGTGGCCGAGAACTGCATTTATGTAAGCAACTCTCGGGTTTTCAGGCGCAACAGACAGCAAGCGCTCCATCTGCAATCTTCCCGCCTCAATATCATCGGACCCCACGTGAGCCGTAACGTTGGGGCTGTCAGACGTGGTGTTTACAGTGATTACGGGAATGCCCGCCTCTGCAGCAAAATCTACACCCGCAGCGCTTTGCACCTTGTCCACCGGGTTGAGGATAATGGCATCTACTCCCTGAGATACAAAGTTTTCAATCTGTCCCTGCTGTTTTGCCGGATCGTCATCGGCGAAGACCACTTCGAGGCGTATATCGGGAGCATGATCTTTCTGGTATTCGTACATTCCGCTGGTTATATACCGTATGAATCCACTTTGATTTCCTTGCATGCATGCCGCAATAACAAGCTCTTCTGCCTCCTCTAAACCTTCCTCGCTACCGGTTTCGACGTCACCTGAACAGGCGGTCGCTGCAATGATCATGCTGAGCACTAGCAGCAAAATCAAAAATTTGCTCAATTTGCTTTTTTTCATGTTTTTACCTCCTTATAACAACTATAATAAATATAAATTTGAGAAATAAGATTTCTCTAATTATGAAATTAATGGTTGCGCACCGGTCAAACTATCGAGTAGCGAAGTTGCAGGTATACAATTGTGGCTTCTTGCATCTTTAAAGAAATAAATTTTTGTTATTCGACCTTCGACAATTGTTGATTCAATAAGCTTTTCATAATTATGGCGATTGCCGATGCTCCCGCATCCGGGTGATTCAGACTTCGCTGCCCCAGATAGGAAGCCCGTCCTTTTGATGCCACCATGGTTTTCGTAGACTCCGCGCCGGCTTCCGCGGCCGATGCGGCGGCTATCAATCCTTCTTTTATTGATTTGCCATTATCCGCTCCTTCTTTTAGAGCCTCCGCTGCCGGGATTAAAGCATCCAACAAGGTCTTGTCACCCCTGGACGCCCCTCCCCGCTTCCGGATTGCCGCCACAGCTTCGGAAAACATCAAGGCAAGATCCTCCAACTCCAAATCGGTTTTTCCTTTCGTACAGCTCGCAGCAGCCGTGAATCCAGAACCCCATATAGGACCCGATGCGCCGCCGCAAAATTCATAGAGTATCATGCCGCAACCCCTTAAAAACTTATAAATGGATTCATTATCCATATCATCGATCTGCGCTTTTACTTGCCGGAAGCCTTTGGCCAGCGACATTCCGAAGTCCCCGTCTCCTGCAACGGAGTCCAGTTCGCAAAACGGCACCTCGTTTTCGATCACGATATCGCATAAATTGCGTACCGTTTCTTTCACTTGAGCAATTGTAATACTCATATCACACCTCACATAAGAAAGGTCAGACCTTCATAGCCGATGTGTCGGCCGGAGCATCAAGCAAAGGAATGAGTTCATCATCAAGGCGCAGCAGAGTTACGGAAAATCCGCTCATATCAAGGGAAGTCATATAATTGCCCACAAAAGCCCTGTGAATCCTGATTCCCATTTCTTCCAGTATCTTTGCCACATCATGGTACTGAATATATAGCTCCATCAAGGGAGTCGCGCCCAATCCATTTACCATTACCGCACAGACATCCCTCTTTTCCAATCCCGTCTCCGGCAACAATCTCCCCACCATATCCGCAGCCAGTTCCGCGGAACTTACTAGCTTTCGCCGTTCAATTCCCGGTTCTCCGTGAATGCCTACTCCGTATTCGATTTCGTTTTCCGCCAGGGCAAAGGTAGGACTTCCTTTTGCCGGGACAGTGCAGGAAGTGAGAGCCACTCCGATGGATTTCACCGATTCAATTGCTTTTAGGGCCAGGCGCTTTACTTCCGCCAAATCCTTTCCCTCTTCAGCGGCCGCCCCTGCAATTTTATGCACTAAGACCGTGCCCGCCACTCCCCTGCGGCCTACGGTATACAAACTGTCCTCCACAGCTATATCATCGTTAACGTAGACTTTATCAACCAAAACGCCGTCATCCTCAGCCATCTCCGATGCGGAATCGAAGTTCATGCAGTCACCGGAATAGTTCTTAATAATCAACAGCGTCCCTTTCTCGGTCCTGGTCTTGTTTATAGCGTTGTAAACCTGCATGGTGGACGGAGAGGCGAAGACATCGCCGCACACAGCAGCCGTAAGCATGCCTTTTCCTACAAAACCTGCATGGGCAGGCTCATGTCCGCTGCCGCCGCCGGAAATAAGCGCAACCTTGTTCCTGTCAATCTCCCTGCGCATCACTACTCTGTAACGTTGGTCCATGGTGAGATCCGGATTGGCTGCCGCTATTCCTTTGCACATTTCATCCACAACATTTGCAACTTCATTCAATACCTTTTTCATAATTCCCTCCGTCAGCCCATTATGGCTTTATATTCGCTTCCGATTTTGTCCGCCGTCTTAATTGCGGCAGCCACGGCCTCCACCGTTATCGGAAACGGCATGGAATGAACCGATTCTTCCGGTATACATGCCTTTTCGGCCACGGCTTTCAATTCCTCATCTGTTATGCTTTCAACCCCTATGTCAGCAAGGCACACCGGCAGACCCAGTTCTATGCAAAAGTCCAACACCTCTTCTATCTCTTCCGTGGGAGCATTTTCCAGAATTAGTTGCGCCAATGTACCGAAAGCGACTTTTTCACCGTGATAGTATCCGTGGGTCCCTTCCAAAATTGTCAAACCGTTGTGTATCGCATGGGCAGCAGCCAAACCGCCGCTTTCAAAACCCAATCCTGAAAGAAGGATGCATGCTTCGACTATATTTTCAAGCGCAGGCGTTACCATATTGCATTCACAGGCATGCTTCGCCTTTATCCCGTCATCGAGCAAGGTCTCGTAGCAAAGCGCAGCCAGGGCCATGGCCGCCTTCGTAGATTTTGCAGGCCCTCCGTGTCCCTCCCGATAGCCGCAGGGCAGCCCCGCATTTACATTAGCGTAAGCATTTGCAGTTGCTCTTGCCTCAAAGTATGTAGACAGAGCATCCCCCATTCCGGACACCAAAAACCTTACCGGAGCTTTTGCAATCACCGCCGTATCGACCAAAACCACGCTGGGGCTCTGTTTAAAATACGAATAGTCATCAAAAGCGCCGTCAGGAGTATAGAGCACGGCGGAATGGCTGGTAGGCGCATCCGTGGCCGCTATCGTAGGCACTATAATCAACGCGTCGCCTTTTGCAACGCACTTGGCCGTATCGATAGCTTTGCCACCTCCCAAACCTACGGTGCAGTCACAATTGTTGTCTGCGGCAATTCTTTCAAGCCTTTCGGCTTCCTGCCGGGAGCATTCACCGACGAAATCGCTTTCCACAAAACGAATGCCGAATTTCTCTGCCGTAGCATCCAGCTGTTGCTTCACCCTAGCCACATCATCCCTGTGGGCAATCAACAGGGCCGATTCTCCGAAAGTCCTTATGAAATAGCCCAGGTTGAACAGTTCATTTTCGCCCTGCACGTATTTTGCCGGGCTGATAAACGCTTTCCTCATAATCCTTGCTCCTTTCGATTTATCAAGGGCTGCGATACCCGATACTGTAAGAAATGTTCCTTGCGGCAATCTTGATTTTTTCAATGTAACTGTCGATATTATCATGGCATATCCTGAGGGATGGCCCTGAAATACCGATACTGTGTTTTACTTCGCCTCTGTGGTTATATATAGGCGCGGCCAGACATCGAACCCCCTCGCTCAATTCCTCATCGTCAACCGCATATCCCAACTCCCTGATCTTCTCCAGCTCCTTAATTAACTCTTCTCGAGAAGTTATGGTTTTTTCCGTATACGGATAGAATTCCAGCTCGCCAATTATCTTGTTCTGCCTTTCTTCCGGCAAATAGGCCAATATGCATTTGCCGACGGAAGAGCAGTACACCGGTTCATCCTGCCCTATGGTGGCCGAAACCTTCATGGGATAATCGCTCATCACCTGATCCACTACGTAAACTTTGTCGCTGGAAAATGTGCAAAGGTGGACACTCTCTTTGGTGCTGTTCATCAATTGGTTCATAATAGGCCTTGAGACGCTCATGATATCGAGATTCTTTATAAGGCCGTTGCTTAGCTGCAAGAGCCCGATTCCCAGCCGGTATTTTGCCGTACGCTCGTCCTGCTGGACCAGTCCGCGGGCCTCCATGGTCTCAAGCAGTCTGAAAATAGTGCTTTTATTAACTCGAAGGTCCTCGGCTAATTCGGTTACACCCTTGCTTTTGCTCTCTGCGAGAATGAATAATATTTGCAGTCCTCTGTCCAATGATTGAATCATTTTTCGCTCCTTTGTCCAGTAAGTGATGCTTCTTTGTTATCGCCATAACCGCACTGAATCTGTCGGTCACTCATTTGAGATATCTCGTTAAATTCGTTGCTGGCCGCGATTCCGCGGCAAGCAACCGGCAAAATTCTTCGCATTGTGCCAAGGAAGCCAGAATGTCGCGGTCCATGGATTTAAGAATGTCTTCCATGGCTTTATGAGTATAAACAGACAACCTCTTCAGGATGTCCCTGCTCTGTCTTTGACTCTCTTTCCGGTGTTCGGGATATCCCGCTCCCGTTTCACAAGAGAAAAACCTTTCGAAAATAAATCTGAGGTTTACATCTGCCGCCCAACCGTAACCCTTGTTCAAAGCCAGAGATATACAATTCCCTCCGTTGATTTGAGCAAATAGCCAGGCATCCAAAGGATCGCAAATCAATCCACAAAACACATTAGGATACTGCATGACTGCATTTAAAAATCCTTGTCCTGTTCCGCAACCCCCTACAACTAAATCCGCCGCCCCCGCGTTGAGTAGCATAGCTGACATCAATCCGGTATGAATATAAGTAAGCTCCGGCTTGTCTTCCGGGCTTCTCATCCCCACGTTGAACACCCTGTGCCCCGTTTCTTCCAAAGCGGCTATGATATCAGCATTTCTATGGGAGGCGCTTACCTGGTTGATCACTGCAATCCTCATTTATAAAACCTACTTTCTCCATATTGTTGATGCTGTCTTCCTCATTTTCTCGACATGGCCTTTAAAGCTTTTCTGCATATTTCCTCTGCCCTGAGCTTAAAGCGGTCCATTAGATAATCTTGACTGCCGACTTCGCCGTACTCGTCTCTTATTCCCACTCTCTCCAAGGGTACGGGATAATTTTCGCCAAGGGCCTCCGCTACCGCTGAACCAAGGCCGTTTATAATATTATGATTTTCCGCAGTTACCACCGCTCCTGTTTTTTTAACGCTTTCTACGATGCAATCCACATCGATAGGTTTCAGCGTAAACATATCCACAACCCTTGCAGAGATTCCTTGCTTTTCAAGGATTGCCCCCGCCAGAAGCGCCTCATGAACCATGATTCCGTTGGCAATAATAGTCACATCTTCTCCCTCTTTGAGCACAGCCGCTTTTCCGATCTCAAATTTTGATCCTTTCTCATAGATCTTGATCATGTTCCGACGGCACATTCTCATATAGAAATTCCCGTAACGGTTTGCAATCTGAGGAACCAGGCTTTTCAGCATTGTGGAATCGCTCGGTTCAAGCACGGTCATTCCGGGTATGTTTCGCATTATCCCCATGTCCTCAAAAGGCATATGGGTTCCGCCGTTTACCGCTGTGGTCACGCCCGCATCTCCCCCGATGATCTTTACATTGGCGCCGGAATAACCGCATGATAAAAACACCTGGTCATAGACTCGTCTCGTTGCAAACACACTGAATGTATGAAAGAAAGGAATGAAACCGCTGACGGACAGCCCTGCCGAAACGCCTACCGCGTTGGCTTCCTGGATTCCGCAATTAATTGCCCGCTCCGGAAACCTTTTGTGAAATCCCACAGTGCCCAGTGAATTCATCACATCCGCATCGACGGAGACGATATTGGGATTCTTTTCGGCTTCCGATATCAGAGCATCACAATATACTTTGCGCATTTCTTCTTTTTCCGGCGCATGTTCTTTTGCGATGCTAAACACTGCATCCACCCCTTCCGTCAACAAACCTGCTTTCAATTTCTCTTATGGCATCCACGGCCATTTCATGGGTTATCACCATATAGTGATTGAACTCGGCTTTTTCGGCAAAGTTGCATCCCTTGCCTTTCTCCGTATCCAACACGATTACCGACGGCCTTCCCGTTTCTTGTTTCGCAATATGGATGGCTTCGTAGATCTCCTTTACATCGTATCCCTTGACCGTCTGGGCATGCCAACCGAAGCTTTCAAATTTTGCAGGTATGTCCAATGGTCTGCATATGTCTTCCACCCGGCCGTCAAGCTGCTTCTTGTTGTAATCTATAAAAGCTATCAAGCGGTCTAGCTTCCGGTGGGAAGCAAATTGTACCGCCTCCCACACTTGGCCTTCCTGCAGTTCTCCGTCTCCGATAATCAAGTATGTATAGCACTTTAAACCCTTCATTCTGACACCCATTGCGATCCCCATGGCCACGGAGGCCCCTTGGCCCAAAGATCCCGTGGTCATGTCTATTCCGATGGTTTTTAGCCGATCGCAATGGCTGGGAAGATTGGTGCCGCCTTTGTTCAAGGTTTTCAGCTCTTCCAGTGGGAAAAAACCTCTCAGGGCAAGGGCAGAATATAAGGCAGGACCGCAGTGGCCTTTTGAGAGTACCAACCGGTCACGTTTTTCCCATAACGGGTTCTCCGGGTCCACCTCCATAATGCCTCCGTACAGCACTCCCAGCACGTCGGCTATCGACATGGATCCTCCGATATGGCCATACCCGGCTTCGGCAAACATCTTGATCGTTTCGATTCTGATATCTGCTGCAAACCTCTCCAGTTTACGGAAGTATGCTTTATCCTTCATATTGAAACCTCCTCCAGGCAACTCCGGGTTCACCCCAATTCATCCAGGTAAACCTCTCTCTTTTGCTTCGAAGATTCGATGGCTGCCATGGCGAATCTCAGCACCTCTCTGCCTTCCTCCCCTGTCAGTATGGGTTGCCCTCCGTTTTTAAGGACATGGACGAAATGACGGGTTGAATCTATGAAAGAGTCAGCCCAGTCGTCCCTAAGTCCCTCATAGGTTGAGATCTGACCATCTTTATAGACAATGAGGGTCGGGACCTGCAACATCTTACCGGTGCACCTGGTTACCCATAAGACGCCTTTGGTTCCGGTCACTTCAACTCTTTCATCGCAAGAATAGTAATCCGTGTTGATAAATAGATCTTCCGAATATGTAATATCCATAAAACCGTATTTCTTCGAGTCTTTATACTTCCACATCACCATGGCCGGGGCATCTTCATAGAAAACTCCCGGTATCACATCGGTTCTGTCAATCCATGCGGTTACCTTTTCAACGTCTCCCATGAGATATTTGGCTATGGAGAATTTGTGATATCCGTCGTCGAATACAAGGGGGCCGCCTCCGCAAACATCCTCTTTCATTCGCCATTTCCATGTTTCCATATCAACCTTCCATCCCAGAGTCTGTTTGCCCGCATTCATCTTATACCTCATGGTAATCGGTTCGCCGATCACACCTTGGTCGATCAGTTCCTTGGCCTTCACGTAAGGCGGATAGAATATGAAATTCTCGTAAATTTTCAGTTTGACTCCGGCTTCCTTTGCCGCCCGGATCATCCTATCAGCCTCTTCTAAATTCATGGCCATGGGCTTTTGAACGGATACATGCTTTCCGGCCAGGCATGCCTTTACCGCCATCTCGTAATGGAGATTGTGGGGAACAAGCAGATCAACCAAGTCGATCCCGGGATCTTTAAGCATTTCATCGTAGTCGGTATATACCTTCTGAGCGCCCCATTCTTCCGCTGCCTTGCGCCCCTTTTCCTCGCTCCTGCTGCTCACTGCATATATTTCCGCGTCGGGATTGTCCATGTATCCTAATACATTCAAAGATGCGATGCGACCCACTCCGACAATACAAACTTTAATTTTACTCATAGAATTCACTCTCCCAACTTATTGCTATTTTGTTTCTCAAACCAATTCCTCTTCGATTTCTTCTTCGTATTTTGCCCTACGCTCCTCCAGGTAGGCGGGGATAGGCACATCCCACCAACCGAATGCTTTTCCGCCGGAATAAGGATAATCCCTGTGAACGTCCACCTCAATGAGCGCCGGCCCGTTGCAGGCAAGCGATTCTTTAACCGCTTCCGCCACTTGGTCGCTTTGAGATATCTTGCGGGAATGAATTCCAAAAGCTTGCGCTATCGCATGGAAATCCGGAGTATATATTTCTCCGTTTCTTTCCCAATCGGTTCCGAAGGTTCTTTCTTCACCCAAAACATCCGACTGCAAATCCTTTATGGCCATCCACCCGCAGTTGTTGGCGATGATAATGACCACCGGTATCTGATACTGCGCAAGGGTTGAAAGCTCTTGCATGACCATCATAAAATCACCGTCGCCCATTAATGCCACCACAGGGGATTGGGGTTTGGCAAGTTTGGCTCCGATAGCCGCAGGCAGCGCCCAGCCCATTGTGGAAAACCCTCCTGTGGTTAAGTTTGTCCCCGGTATCTTGAAGCAATATTCCTGGAACAACTGTGCCTGCGTGTTGCCGGAAGAAGACACGATTATAGTGTCGTCAGGGAGGCAGTCGTTCAACTCGCCTATCAATTGAGAGATTGTTATTTTATCCAATTTGACCGAGCGTACTTTAGCCAGATAGGCCTGCCATCTTGCCTTGAGATCTATAATATGTTTCGTATAGTCCCTGTCTTTATTATCCGTTCTATCCGTTACCTTTGCTTCGTATTCGTCGGCTAACTGAACGAGAACGGTTTTGGCATCACCTTGTATCCCTAGATCGCACCGGTAATTTTTCCCCATTTCATAAGGGTCAATGTCTACGTGAATCAGCTTAGTCTCAGGGAATAAGAAGCTTCTGCCCTTTCTGTATGAACAGGTGGTTTCGTCGGCGAACCTGGTCCCCAATGCAAGAATTAAATCGGCCTCCTTGCAGAGTTGCAGACCAACAGGAGTACCTTTGGAACCGGTGTGAAACCCGGAGAGAGGATGATCTTCAGGGAATGCGCTTTTGCCGGCTAAGGTAGTTACCACCGCTGCTCCCCATAATTCGGCAAGCCTGCGCAGTTCCTCGAAACAACCCGCTCGCAAGCCGCCGCCGCCAACTAAAATGACCGGCCTTTCTGCATCCTTCATCATTTCTACAGCTTTCGAAACTGCCGAAGGATTGCCGGCCGGTCTTTCTATTAAAGTCTCTTCTTTCTCGGGTATATCAACGTCCAGCCCATGGGACTGAACGTCCATAGGCAGTGCGACGGTCACAGGGCCGCTCCTGCCGTTTTGCATGAGAGTAAACGCTCTCTGCATGATCCGCGGCAGCTGCGCAACCGACTCCACCCTGAAACAGCGTTTTGATAACGGCTCAAGGGCCCGTATCAGGTTTGAATCCTGATATCTTTCAACCTCTTGCAATACCCCCACGCCCTTCATATGAACATGTGTGTCGCCTGCTAACAGGAGCACAGCGGTGGAATCGACGTAGGCCGTGCCCATGCCAATTGCAGTGTTCAATGTGCCCGGGCCTATAGATGCAAAAACAGCCAAGGGTTTTCCAGATATGCGGTAATATCCGTCGGCAATATGTACAGCCGCTTGCTCATGTTTTACCTGTATGTACTTAATTGCGCCGCTTTCGTGGAACTTCTTGATTGCATCGAAAAGACCCAAACAACCATGACCAGGAATACCGATGATATAAGGGACCTTTTCCTTTTTCAGATAGTTTAATACGATTTCACCGCCTGTCAGCTTCAATACTCTCAACTCCAATCTTTATATATTGTTGCATAATACGCAACGAGGTTTCAAATAATGGTTACGAAACAGTACAATCCCTTAATAATTATGCCAGGAACCTGTCGGATAGCTTGCTGATAATAAATTTAGTGTTAATAGCGGGTTTATCTAAAGCTAAGATAAAATATTCAGAAATATAATTAACTTCATTATGTTTAGGTTGCAATGGCAAGTCAATACAAAAATGAAATGCGGTTGCATAGTATGCAACCGCATTTTTGTCGAATCTTGCATTTGGTGTCTGACACTTTTTACAACCTTTGTAAACAAGAACTTTCGTCTTTATCTAAAACATGTCTACTATTACTCTATTATATAGACAAAAATAATGGTCAATAGCGAAATCTTGTCTACCTTGCCTTTCAAAAGTAGACAATTGTCAGGAACCGTGACCGGAATCTGTCTAATTGGAACCCTCAAGTTAGACAAGAAATTAAGATGCAAATTATTTATGTCTATTTTTGGCCTACAAAATAGACAAG
>JAAYNC010000237.1:0-2528 GCA_012521055.1 Eubacteriales Family XIII. Incertae Sedis bacterium | reverse complement strand
ATCGTATTGGCTTGCATTGCCTCAAGGACTGCCGGGCCGTCTCCAAGTTCGCTGTTGGGATAGATGACGACATCGATTTCGCCGTTTGTCCTGTTCTCAACATAGGATTCGAAAGCCAGCGCCGCGGGATAACCTTTACGCTTTGCAACGAAAGCATTGGCTGCCATTAAAGCAAGACCCGTTATAATACCCGGTATATATCCGGCGGCAAACAGACCCATGGTCGATGTTTTTCCGTCGCTCAAAGCATATATGACCATAGGTATGCTCGGGGGTATGATGATGCCGATTACAGAGGAAGACGCTGTCAACGCACCCGCATAATATCTATCATAACCCGCCCCTCTCATCATGAACATGACGATCTTACTGGGACCTGCAGCGTCGGCCACTGCGGAACCGCTGATACCTCCAAACAACATAGAAATTGCCACATTAACGTGGCCTAAGCCTCCTGAAATCCGCCCCAGATAGTCGTTGCAAAATTGAATTAACATGTCCGTCAATTTGCCTTCTGTCATAAGATCAGACGCCAAAATGAACAGAGGTATGGCCATTACCGGAAACGAGTTGATTCCTGCAAAAATTTGCTGTGGAAGCATGGTCATTGCGATACTGCCGCTCTCGATAAAAGCAAACAAAGCCGCAATGCACATTGTTAGAAAGACAGGGAGGCCAAGGAATAGAGCAATCAAGAAAGTAATAATTAATACTGTTGCCATTAGTATCTCTCCTCCTCTTCATCGGTTGCGGTTTCAACGTCCCGCATCTTTTGCAGAAAGATGGAATCTTCGATCAGCTCTTCTCCGGCCTGTATTTCCGCTTCTAAGTCCGCATCCTTCTTTTTGTTTACATATTCAGCAATGCTGGTGACGAAATGATAGATAAAGAGAAGAGCTCCCAACGGAATCGTTAAATACCAATAGCCCACCGGCCAGCGCAATACCTCTGTCAGATTGCCCATGTACTTGAACGCATATTGCGCACCAAGTACTAATAAAATACACATTATTGCAATTATGATCAGGGCAATGATAATCCTCACGAATTTACGCAGACTTTGGGGTAACAAATCCTGGAAAATATAAAAAGCGGAATGGCGACCTTGCTTCATGGCAAGCCCCATTCCCAGAAAAGCAATACTTACCATTAGATAACGCGAAACTTCTGCCGCCCATGATAAGGAGTTGGCAAAAAAGTATCGGCCTATAACATTGATGAACACCAACAAAAACATAATTGAAATTGCAATTAAAAGCAAAATTTCATTGATTTTTGTCACCACATATGTAACCTTTTCAAGAGTCCTCCTTGAAGTTCCCAAATCCGTCCTCCTATTCTTCACTTTCTTCATCAACAGACGAGTATTTAATTTGCATTAATGCCTCTTTCATTCGCCTCATGCGATCCATAGCCTGTTTGCCTTTTTTTAACATAACGCCTACAGCTAATATGTCGATCACCATCAGATGAGCGAGGCGGGAAAGCATAGGAAGATATATGTCTGTGTCTTCATCAACGTTTATTCCCACGGTATGCGTACAGATCTTCGCCAGCGGGGAGCTGTTCATAGTAATGCCGATTACGATACCTCCTTGGGCCTTTGCAATTTTTGCATTCGTAATCAGATTCTCAGATTTCCCCGTATGGGGGATTGCAACCACCACATCGCCTTTAGACATTACCCCCGCGGACATGCACTGCATATGAGGGTCGGATGTGGTAGCACATGAAATGCCTGCCCGGAAAAACTTATGATATGCGTCCTGTGCCACCACCGCAGAGGCACCCTGACCCCAGAATTCTATTTTTTTGGCATTCGACAGTATTTCGACCAGCTCTTCAATGTCATCTTCGTTTATACTGTTTAACACTTCATTCAGGGTCGATATTGTGGCAATGCCGACTCTACGGATATACGAGTCCGGGTTGCCGTTCTGTTCAACGCTTCAGTGGACATAATTTTCCTTTATCGCCAATTCCTTGGCTAAAAGAAGTTTGAAGTCTTTAAATCCCGGGAAACCAAGCATGGCGCAGAAACGCATAATTGTGGGATCGCTGACGTTGGCAAGTTGAGATAGTTTACTAATGCTCATTCTGACTATTTTCTCAGGTTGCTCCAGAATGACTTCTGCAATTCTCCGGTAACTGGCGGAGTATTCATCCATGTTATTTTCTATTATCTTTAAAACGTAGGATGATTTCACGACCTCACCTCAATTTTGTAGTAAATTTACTACATTTTTTTGTTATAATACTACGGAAAAAATACGATGTCAATAGTCTATGTCACCTTTTCTGCTTTTTTCTACAAGTTATTTCAAGATGTTTTCAGGGAAACCCTCGGTTCGTAGTTTTACAACATGATTTTTTATTCAGACTATTCTAATATGTAATTTTATAACGTTTGCCGATAAAATATGAGTTCATGTGGGCGCATGTTTAATTATTAATTTGCCTCTCTCTTAAGCCCTGGCCCCTTGACGCAGATTTGTCAATATGCTATTGTGGAAACAGCGATACGATGT
>JAAYNC010000161.1:0-1886 GCA_012521055.1 Eubacteriales Family XIII. Incertae Sedis bacterium | reverse complement strand
GCTTCAGAGATGACCGTCAATGTAACTACCTACGATAAATCGGGTGCTGAGGTAAAGCTTGCGGCCACATGGGATCCCGCGGCGGCCGAGAACACCCAGATCAAGCTGGGCGACTTAACCCTTACCGTAGATCCGGCCAGATTCGGGTCATTGACATCCGGAGCCATAGATAATACAATCGTCGGTACTATCGGTCCAGGAGCGGGAGAGCCGGTGAAGATTGCAAACATTGCCATCGTGAAATTTGCCAACAGCGACGGCCTTTCCCAGAGCGGGGAAAGTTATTATGTAGAAACCGCAAACTCGGGACAGCCTGTGGGTACCATTCCCGGCAACAACGGAACGGGAACCCTGCGGGCAGGCGCTCTGGAGATGTCCAACGTTGACCTTGCCAGGGAATTCACCGAGATGATCATCGCGCAAAGAGGCTTCCAGGCCAATACGCGAATGATAACAGTGTCTGATGAAATGCTTGCCGAACTGGTCAACATGAAGAGATAATGACGCATTGCCTTCACAGAGGCTTTAGCTTAAAGCCCCTGTGAAGGTATAACCCATGGCAAGGAGGTGTGCGCCATGATTACGCTGACAAAGCTCAATAAAACAGGCGATGAAAAATACATACTTAACAGCGACTTGATCGAGACAATTGAAGAGAGGCCCGATACTACCATAAGGCTGGTAAACGGAAAGCATTTTGTCGTTGCTGAAAGCGCTGCCGAAGTCGTTTCAAAGATAATTGAATATAAAAGAAGTATTTACCGCGAAGCGCCTATCGTAATTAAAGAAGAACAGATACAGTTAATAAAGGGAGAGTAACATGCTTGAGATTACTACAATATTGGGCTACATTGCCGTAATCGGTGTTATGATATTCGGGATATCCTACGGTGACGGCTCCTTTGAGTTTTCCTTACTGAGAAATTTCTTTAACGTGTCGAGTATTTTCATCACCATAGGAGGCACCATTTTCGCCCTTCTCGCATCCTTTCCTTTCGAAGACTTCAAGCGTATTCCCGGGCATTTCAAGATGGTGCTGCGAAAAAACGGGAAGTATCCTATGGAATACATAGAGACGATAACGGAACTTTCGAGAGAAGCCAGGAAAAAGGGATTGTTAGCGCTGGAAGACAGGGTCTCAGAGTTTGAAGATGAATTTCTCAAGGAGAGCGTGCTGCTCATCGTCGACGCTATAGAGCCGGATAAGCTTAAGGCCTGGCTGGAGCAGAAATTGGACTATATTAGGATTCGCAATGCAGCTGAGCGTCATATTTACGATAGAGGAGCCGCCTTTGCTCCGGCTTTCGGCATGATCGGAACCCTCATCGGACTGGTTAACATGCTGAAGTCGATGAATCTGGACGACGGTCCCGAAGTCTTGGGGTTGAACATGTCCGTGGCGTTGATCACCACATTCTATGGGGCTTTAATGGCAAACGCATTCTTTATACCCATGTCAAACAAACTGGAAATTGCCCAAGAAAAGGAAATGACGATTAAAGAGATGATCGTTGAAGGCGTAGTCTCCATAAAAGAAGGAGAGAACCCCAAGTATATCCAGGAGAAATTGATGAACTTCATAGAGATGAAAGAACTGCAGCCAAAGGACGAAGAAGAGGGAGAATCCGAAGCAAGGCAGAGAAGGATCGGTTTCGGCAGACCTAAGGCCAGCGGAGAATAAGCCGGATTTAACGAAACCCATATATCCCATATATTTTTGAGGAAAGCCATATAGGGTGCAGGTGATGAGATACCATGCGTACTCGAAAAAAAAATAATGTAGATACAAATCTTTGGCTCAATACATACGCGGACATGATTACCCTGGTCCTCGTGTTTTTCATCCTGCTTTTCTCCATGTCATCCATCGACCAGGAGAAATACAG
>JAAYNC010000046.1:0-1706 GCA_012521055.1 Eubacteriales Family XIII. Incertae Sedis bacterium | reverse complement strand
TGGCCAAATTCACACTGATCGGTGCCACCACCCGGGCCGGAAGCCTTTCTCCTCCGCTCAGGGATCGTTTCGGCGTGATCAGCAAGTTCGAACTGTATACACCGGATGAACTTGTGGAAATCCTTCGCCGCACGGCGAGGATACTTAACGTCCCCATCGATGAGGAATCCCTAAATGAACTGGCAATGCGTTCAAGAGGAACTCCGAGAGTGGCTAACCGCCTGTTGAAGCGGGTAAGGGATTTCTGCCAGGTCAAAGGCACGGGGGCCATCGATGCGGAGATTACAAACAAGACTCTGAAGGCATTGGGAATAGACAAAAGAGGCCTGGAAATCCTTGACAGGGAGATACTGACCACTATCATTCAGAGGTTCAAAGGAGGTCCTGTAGGCATCGACACCATCGCCGCCTCCATCGGTGAGGAACGCGTCACCATAGAGGATGTGTACGAACCTTATTTAATACAGGCAGGTTTTCTTCACCGGACGCCTAAAGGCAGGGTGGCTTCGGAAGAAGCCTATATCCATCTGGGCTTTCCCCTTCCGGAAGAAGGGCAGCTGTCTTTCAGTACGGGGGCAGACACTTTGGCCGATTAATATGCCGATTAATATAATGAGGTGACAAATGGTAAACAAATATGTGAGCGCAGGCACAAAAAAATTACTGCTGTTATTCGCGATTATTATCCTTGTCCTGGCATACCCGTTACAGGTTGAGGCTTTTGAAGGTTCCGACTTTATCAAGGTTGGATTGAGATACGGAAACAGTGCCGTAAAGCAGTGCAGCATCGCTTCTGCCGGCGGATTAAAGCTGGGGACCGTATCGGATGAAGGATTTACGGAAACGCTGCCACTTCCTGCTTATTCGGAACTGATAGCCACGGCCAGGGACGGTTACGTAGAGCTTCGCGACAGCAACGGAGTTCTCATTTCTGCCGACATCGGAGTAAACGGTTGCCTCATGCCATATGAAGACGGAGATTTTATATCCTTCGACGGGCAAAGGTACAGAGGGGGCATCATGCTGAAGGCCGGCAGCGGCAATACACTGACAGTTATCAATTACATACCTCTGGAAGAATACCTTTACGGCGTCGTCCACAGGGAAATGAACATGCAGAACCCGCTGGAAGCTCTCAAAGCCCAAGCCGTTGCTGCGCGGACCTTTGCGGTAGTCAGCAAAGACCGCCATGCTTCGGAGGGTTTCAACCTATGCGCAACCACCCACTGCCAGGTATACGGAGGCGTTAAAGACGAATACCCGAGCACAAACCGGGCCGTTGATGAGACAAGGGGAGAGATCATCCGCTACAACGGCGAAGCCGCAGAGATCTATTATCACAAGAACAGCGGCGGACATACCCAGAATTCGGAAGACGTGTGGTCTGCCTATGCTCCTCACCTGAGGGGGATTCCGGATCCCTACAGCCCGGAATATCCATGGAGTGCGGTAATCAGCTTTTCTTCGCTGCAGCAAAAGCTGATCCAGGCACAGTTGGATCCCGGTCCCGTGGAATCGGTGCGCACCGGCGGCCGAGACAGTTCAGGTGCCGTTTCCTCTCTAATCATCCGGGGTGAAGACAGGGAAGTACAGTTGACCAAATCGAGGATACGGGCGGTGCTGGGTAGTTCCCTGGTGCGTTCCAGGCATTTCAGCATAGGAGATGTCTATGAAGGCGGCAGTCAGCCGAAAAGCAGCGTTTCACT
>JAAYNC010000132.1:0-1583 GCA_012521055.1 Eubacteriales Family XIII. Incertae Sedis bacterium | reverse complement strand
CTTGAGTTTCCGCAGATTTCCCTGCCATTTCTATGGAGAGCCTCGGAAGTATAGATCTTTCTTATAGAAACTTTGAAAAATGCCTAAAAAACAAGGAATCCTATCCCTTTTTGTAGTAAAATTAAGCTATGAAGAAAAACCTTACTAAACAAAAAACGGAGGATTCCTTATGACTAATTTTACTACAAATACTTACACTTTGAAACGTGAAATCTTAAACTTTTCAAATAAAGTTTCTCAATGTCTTTCCAAGCCCGATCGAAAGTTTACTGCCGACATCACCTATGGTATGTTGGCTTCCGGCAGCTGTCTTCTGACCGATGTTGCAGACCAACTTCATGAGGATTCCAAGAAAATTAACAGTGTGGAAAGGCTATCTCGCCATCTAAACAAAGGCGTTCCAAAAGAAGCCTTACGCTCGTATCTCCACATCGTCCGCAAATGGGTTGCCGATGAGCCGGTGGTTCATCTGGATGACAGTGATGTCGTCAAACCGGATGGCTACAAATTCGAAGCTCTGGGCCTTGTTCGGGATGGATCCCAAAGCTCTAGTGCGAAAAATGTCTATGAAAAAGGCTATCATGTGACAGAAGCCTGTGTTCTGACGAAAAGCAATCATCCCATCAGTATTTATTCTAAAATCCATTCCTCGCAGGAGAAGAGCTTCACTTCCGTTAATACGATTACTTTTGAAGCGATGGAGCGTGCAAAGGCACTGTTTGGCAAAGCCACTTTTGTCATGGACAGGGGCTATGATGACAACAAGATGTTCTTAAAGCTTGATTCCTTGGAGCAGGATTACGTCATTCGCCTTACTGCCAAAAGGAAACTCCTTTTCCACAACAAATGGGTGCCCGCCACAGAACTGCGAAACCGTAGAAAAGGCAAAATCAAAATGCCTGTATTTTACAGGGGCAAGCAGCATCAGGCATATTTATCCCATGTAAAGGTTCAAATCACCGCATCCAGAAAGGACATCAATCTGGTTCTTGTCTATGGCATCACAGAGCATCCGATGATGCTGGCAACAAACAAGGAACTGAAGTCCAAGGATGATGTGGTTCGGATTGCAAGGCTTTATTTCTCTCGCTGGCGCATTGAGGAATACTTCCGTTGCAAGAAGCAGGTTTTCCAGTTTGAGAATTTCCGTGTTCGCAAGCTTGTGGCTATCAATGCGCTCAACTTCTACATCACTTTGTGCATGGCCTTTTTCGCATCCATTTCCATGAAATCCGAAACAAATGCCCTCAAAGTTTCAATTTTACAGATAGCAGCTCCCATTCGGCAAAAAGTCCAATTCCACTATTACCGATTCGCCAAGGGTATCTCCGGCATACTCTCCTATGCAAAAGAAGGCGTCAGGCTTTGGTTCAAAACAGAACGTCCTGTATACCGCCAGCTTAGCTTTAAGTTAATCGCTTAATACGGATAGATAATACGGTTCACGCAAGTCCGGTCTCTGACGGGGCTTATTAGTCGTGGCTGTTTTGGCTTCTTTCTCCTCCGCTTCTCCTTGCTAAGCCCTAAATTGTTTACTTTATATGATTTGTTCACTTTCTAACTGCAATCTGCGGAAACTCAAG
>JAAYNC010000235.1:0-2556 GCA_012521055.1 Eubacteriales Family XIII. Incertae Sedis bacterium | reverse complement strand
TCGTTGCTTAAGCAGCCGTTTATCGAAGACCCTTGACATGGGGAAGGTGTCCATGTTAGCCTGCCTTCGGCAATGGGCCACAAAGCGTTAGCTGCAGCTGGCCCTGGCTGGCCCTATGAAACATGGACACCAGGGGCCCCATGTCAAGGGCGGCTGCTCGAAAACAGAGTAATTTTTAGTAAAGGTAATGTTTTAAGTGTATAATCTCCAATGACAGGGGGTCAAGCCGATGTAATACCTCTTATAAAAATCCGAATCACCTCCTTTAAGTTTGTAAAAATATATTAAAAACCTAGAAAACCTCGCTCATGACCCTTTTTGTGGATACGAATTCGTCCATGAATTGTTCCGACCTCTTCAGATCCTCTTTTACGTACTCCATGTACCTGGATTCTTTGATGGTTTCAAGGGTCTTGGTTTCGATTTTCAGGTCTTTTACCCGTTCTATCTGTTTTTCAATCTGATCAATGAGCCTTTCTATCTCTTCTTCACACTGCTTTATTTGCTCATTCATATGTCTCTCGTAAGCGGCGTGCATCCGCCAGTCAGCTGGCGTGCTATGCTCGCTGACCTTGTTCTGGAATTCCTCCCTGGATTTCTCAAGATCCATTAAAAGCCCTTCCAGCCTTTCTTCCGCATCTTCCAAAAGGCTGTTCAGGACGGCCAGGTTCATCATTTCGCTATCGAGGAGCTGTCCTTTGTATGACAGCAGTTTTTCCATTCGAAACTTGAATTTCTTCATGCTACTACCGCTTTTATCATTTCAATGCTTTGATCGTAATCCACCTTTTCGTCCACTTTCTGACGGAGGAATTGGTTGATGCCGTCCATCTTGGCAATGGCCTCATCAAGCAGCTTGTTGGTGCCGCTCTTGTAAGCGCCGATATTGATCAAATCCGCATTTTCCGTATATACAGAAAGCAGGTTTCTCAGCTTTCCCGCCACATCGAGCTGCTCCTCGCCTACGATGTCGTTCATCAATCTGCTCACGCTTCCCAGGACGTCGATGGCGGGATAGTGGTTCTGCATGGCTATTTTCCTTGAAAGTACGATATGGCCGTCGATGATGCCCCTTACCGTGTCGGATATGGGCTCGTTCACATCGTCACCCTCTACCAGCACGGTATAAATACCCGTTATGGATCCGTTTTCGAAATTCCCGGTTCGCTCCAAAAGCTTGGGGAGAGCCGAATAGATGGACGGCGTATAGCCCCTGGCAACCGGAGGTTCTCCCGTAGCCAGCCCAATCTCCCTCTGGGCCATTGCAAACCGGGTCAACGAGTCCATCATCACGAGCACATCGTTGCCCTTGTCCTTGAAATATTCCGCTATGGTAGTGGCTGTAAGGGCGCATTTCATGCGCTGCATAGGCGGCTGATCCGATGTGGCCACCACCAGCACCGACCTTGCCAGCCCTTCTTCGCCCAGATCTCTTTCCAGAAACTCACGGACTTCCCTGCCTCTCTCACCTACCAGGGCGATGACGTTTACGTGGGCTTTCACGTTGCGGGCGATCATTCCAAGCAATGTGCTCTTGCCCACTCCGCTGCCGGAGAAAATCCCCATTCTCTGGCCTTTGCCTATGGTAAGAAGTCCGTCTATGGCCTTCACCCCGAATTCGAGAACCTCTCTGATTCGCGGTCGCGCAAGGGGATTTTGGCAGGTGCTTTGAATCTCGCACCATTCTTCCGCCCGTATGGGCCCTCCCCCGTCTATGGGCTTTCCCGTGGCATCGATGACCCGCCCGATCAGATCGTCGGACACGCCGATGCGCAAAGTGGTTCCCGTGGACTCTACAAGGGCTCCCGCGCCTATGCCCTCCAACTCTTCGTAGGGCATGAGTAACGTTTTATTGCCTCGAAACCCCACCACTTCGCCACGGATTTGCCTCTTGAATCCTTCGCTGTATATATTGCACAGGTCCCCCACCTTGCACTCCGGGCCGATGGATTCGATCATCATCCCGATGACCTTGTCGATCTTTCCGAAGTAGCGGTAGGTCTCCGCCTGCTGAATTGCCCTGCAAAGCAGTTCCCTATTCATAAAAATGTCCTCTTAATCGTTCAGTTTCGTTTCCAGGAAGGCCTCTTCCACGGCTTCCTGCAACTGTGAAAGCTGAACCGACATGCTCATATCCACCATACCGTTTTCCGTTTCGGCCATTAAGAAATCGTCGTTTTCCGTCACCACGACCTTCACGTTTTCGGACAGGTTGCGGATCCGTTGGGCGATGCTTTTATCTATGGCCAGGTCCAGGGTTTTGCTGTATTCCGGAAGGTAGATTCTCAGCCCCGACTCGTTCTCCATAATGACCTGCTCCAGCATCTTGGGTATGGCGTTTTCATCTATCAGAATCTGCTGTCGCATGATTTTCTTCGCAATTTCAAAAGCGATGGCAACAAGGTCCTTTTCCTGCCTTTCGATGGCTTCCATGCGCTCCTTTCGAATCCCTTCAATCAGGTTCTCTATCTCACGCAGCCCTTCTTCTGCTGCCTTTTTAGCTTCTTCCGCGCCTTCCGAGAATCCGTTGGTATAGCCTTCCTCGTATCCCTCGCG
>JAAYNC010000048.1:0-2241 GCA_012521055.1 Eubacteriales Family XIII. Incertae Sedis bacterium | reverse complement strand
TTGCGGCTAAAATAGCGGAATTGGTTACATTATAGAGGGCCGGACACACTACAATGCCCTTGGACATTGTGCCGGTAAACTTGTCAGGATCATCTGGAAGATAGCTTACTGACGAAGTTGCTTTTAACCTCGATTAAGAGGTTTGTATAGTTATTGTATATCGATAGATTTTGAAGATGCACCCTTAGGGAGCTGTATTAAGGTTACCTTTTTGCCATCGATACGAAAAAAGATAATCTCCATCATCACTCACCTTCGTACCAACCTCAATAAATGTAAAAAAAATTAACTCCTCCCTTGCTACAATTAAGAAAGGAACTGCTAGCAACACAGTTCCTTAACTGATAATTTATAGGGTTGAACCCCTACCTCCGCCCTAAGAAGGCGATGCTACTTGGCTATTTTTCAGTACCGGTAGGGTCGACTCCCACATCAACTCCCACATCTTCGCTTGCGTTTTCTGCATTATTCCTTGCATTCTGATAATTATCCATCAGGATAGCAACACGATCAAATGACTCTTGCGAATAGTGTGTATAGATTCTGGATGTAATCTTAATATCTTTATGCCCCATCAGTCGTGACGCTTCATTGATTGATACGCCGGCCGCTTCGAGATCCGTGCAGAATGTGTGTCGGTAACAGTATGGTACGAGATCAGCTGCTATCCTATAGGGTGGAAGAACCTGATTTCGATACACTTCGCATCCTGCGATAATATTCATTTCACGCTTGAAATTATTCCATAGAATGCGCATATTTGTTTTAGACAGCCTTCCTCCCTTTTCATTTTGAAATACCGGCTCAAAAGGACCTCTTTTTAAGTCTTTATATTTCTGTTCTAACACTGATGGCATTGGGATAATCCTATTACCGCTTTCTGTTTTAGCCTTTCCTAATCGGTTTCCTTTTTTCTTTACGGCACCCTCCACAATAATGCGTCTGCACTCAAAATCAAGATGGCGACCATCAAGACGTGCTGCCTCGCTGGGGCGCAAGCCGCAATAGAGTAATGTTAAAACCCAAAGACCTCCTCGATGATACTCGGCAACCTTGATGGTAATATCTCGCTCAAAATCTGTAATTGCTCTATGCGTTCCGTCTTCTGCTTCTGGAAGCTCTAAATCGATGGCTGGGTTTTCAAGGATTAGCTTATTTGATTTTGCACGCTCAAACATCTGGTGCAATGTATTGGCAACTTTTTTAATATAGGTTTTACTGCAACCATCCATTTGGTTTACAACGTTTTGGCAGTGGATTTGCCGCACATCTTTGATTTTCATCGAGCCAATGTAGGGATCGATTCTTGAATTCCACCTGCTCCAATAATCATCGTATGTTTCAGGACTGATTGATCCTTCTTTGTAGGTTTTCATAAAGGTTTTAAACCATGATCTTGCAGTCATGCTGTTCGAGATAGTCTCTTTACCCTCTTTTAGATCACGTTTTCGCATAGCAATCTTGACTGCCAACTCCTCATCATTTCTTGCGGTGATGTCATACCGTCTTCCTTCATAAGTAAAAGTTTTTCTTACCATTTTCCCCTCTCTTCTATATGGTCACATGTATTCTTACAATGTGTACATAGTTAATAATGCCAAAGACATGTCCCCTCAGGATCTTATTTCAAGGAGGCGTGCTGCAATATCTGGAATGAAATACTTTTTTTCGCGACCGGTTTCAAGAAAATCTAACCCTTTTAGCAAATCGGGAATAGCTTCTCGCGATCTCTTCAAATACTTTGCCAATTGACTTTGGTTGATAAAAGCGGCTCCGCCAACATGAGACTTAAGATCTCTTACTAAAGTTTGCTTATCCATATAATCCTCCAATCCAATTAGAATTCTACTGAGAATCCTACAAAAAATGTTGTATTGGATACATACTATGCATTAGCGAAAAATAATATTCCTGGGTGGATTATTGTGAATCAGTGGCTTAGACTTAAACACTTTGAGAATGAGCAGCAGCTGTGTCATATCGTGGATATACAAATAAGTAAATTAAAATATAGCAAAGTGAAAGCCAACGCTTCTAGACGTTGGCCGGCAGAAAGGATTTATAGCCATGTACTTATACTGCTACATTTGAGGGAGATGCGATTCGAGCTTTTGAGACTTTACCCCCGCAAGTGCGGGGAAAGAGTAACAACGGATATCACCTATTGTTAGAGCTTAGGTTCACCCCCGCATCTGCGGGGAAAGAGTAATGTTGAAACCTCTTATAGTTATAACTTCGGTT
>JAAYNC010000012.1:0-3470 GCA_012521055.1 Eubacteriales Family XIII. Incertae Sedis bacterium | reverse complement strand
GTCTCCTCTTTTCCTTAACATATTGCTCATATTCAAATTGAGCCAGCTCTCGCGCTTCAGTCTTTTGCTTAATATATCCACTATAGTTGCCGGAATAGACTTTGATTTTCCCTCTTTCTATTTCGATTATTTTGTTACAAAGGTTATCAAGCAAATCCCGATCGTGAGAGATCAGGACTAAGGCCCCGGAAAATTTGGCTAAGGAGTTTTCGACTAATTGAATCCCTTCTATATCCATATTACAAGTAGGTTCATCAGCGAAAATAATGGCATTGTTATGACTTAGGCTTGCCGCCAGCTTAAAGCGGGTTTTTTCTCCTCCGCTCATACTCTCCCGATATGTTTGGGGAACTTTAAATTTTGAAGCCATTTCTTGCTGAATTGTTTCTTCCTCAAATGCCTCTAGTTGAGAGATATAGGAAGATATCCCATGAAGTTTTACCCACCCTTCATCCGGTTCTATTCTTTGGCTTAAAAGATTCAATAGTGTTGTTTTTCCTGCCCCATTTACTCCCACAACACCGATGCGGTCCTGATCGTATATGCAGAGATTTTCAATTTCTAAAATAAGGCGATCTCCATATGACTTTTTTAGATTTCTACATTCTACTAATAACAAAATAAAACCCCCTCCTAAATCTACCGGAGAGGATAGTATCCTTGCAGACATTAACCATACCAAAGGAACTATCGCTTCTATTGCCCATGGCCTTGGACCAAAAAGTATAGTATTTTCGCAGGCAACAGAATCTGCAACAAAGTATAGTTTTCGAAAGCTATCTACAGAAGTCAGTACTATCCACTCACAGGTAAAAATGCACGATTGCTAAGCCGTTTCCCAACGACTTGCTCAAAACTACATTTTTCTAGTTAAGTGAATTAATTGTGCATTTTCTGCAGATACCTTACCTTTCTTAATTATTCCTTAGGCTCTTAATTAGACTTTTCATTAGCGTATAGCCTACCGACTACGATTATAATAGGCAATCAACTTTTATGTCAAGTTCCATGGAACTGCTTTAATTCATTAATTACCGAAAAGCCCTTTCTTTACATAGATGGAGGTCACCTCGTATCCGGCCTCCTCAACGGCGGTTTTCAGTGTTACATCGTCAATTTCCCTGCTTAAATCCACGATTGCTTGATTCTTTTTCAGATCAACCTTGGCATCTACGCCGTCAATGCCGTTTAAAGCTTTCTCTACGGCTGCCTGGCAATGAGCACAGCTCATGCCTTTGATTTCAATAATTTTCTTCATTTTATTCACTCTCCTTTATTCCCTTTATGGATCATTCCACCTCACAAACAGCCATCCGGCTGATAAATCTGCTGTAGAGCTTAGTGGCCAGCAGCATGGAATCAACGGAAATGCGTTCGTCCTCAACATGGGCGCAGGAAGGCTCTCCTTCAAAAACGGGCCCCCATGACACAAACCGGTCCATAGCCTTTGCATAGGAGGTTCCCGGCGCCACCTTGAAACTCCAAGGAACTCCGTATTCTTCATGCACCTGGCTCATCACATCAAGAAAAGGCAATTTCCTGCTGACCAGCATGGCATCCAAATAGTCGGTAACCTCAAAGCGAAAGCGGTACCGTCCGCAGAAATTTTCCATTGCCGACAGGATATCCTGCTTTGAAGTGCCGAATCTTTGCCTTACATTGAGGATCAGCCTGACTCCGTTTTCTTCCAAAGATAATACGGTGGGAACGGCGGTTGTGGCGCCTACGTACTCCCCTTGCCAGTAATCGGACCCATCGTCGATTTTCAGCCTGCTTCCGAATCCGTCCCCGCTCAGATTATCATTCACGAAGTCTGCAAAATCAAGCTTTGCATCCTTTCCCAGAATACGGCACAGCTTGATGATTGCATTATCTCCCAGTTCCGGCGTGGAGCTATGAGCGGCTACCCCCTGGGCGGTTGCTTTTCTGCCGTCTGCAAACAGGATTTCCGCTTTTGACGGTATCGTATTCTTACTGTCGCCGCTGCGCAAAAAGCGTACCCCCTTGGCAGCGTCCTCAAAAAATAGGAGCTCCACATCCGCATATCCCTTTTCGACATAGAAGATCGGAAACTCTCCATCCGGGGAAAACCCAAAATCGGGAACGGGATACTCTTCTTTAAAATGCTCTATATCTGTCCATTCTCCTTCTTCTCCCGTACCGACGATAAGCCATACTTTTCGCTTCCAAGGCAGCTGCAATCTCTCCACTGCCTTCATGGCATAGAGGCTCATTATGGCGGCGCCTTTGTCGTCAACAGCTCCCCGTCCCCAAATATAACCCTCATGTACCACACCTTCAAAAGGGTCATGCATCCATTTAGCCGGGTCGTCGATATCCACCACGTCAAGATGCACCAAAATCCCAAGGGTTTCTTCCCCTTGGCCCATTTCTACGATTCCCAGATCACAATCTGAGGTGGTCATCGTGCGAAACCCCATGCTCTCTGCAAGCCTGAGAAAATATGCCAGGCAGGCGCGATTTTCTTCCGTTCTTCCGGTAATGCTGGGAAACGAAATGAGTTCGGTGATCTTCCGGATCATTTCCTCTTTGGATTCTTCTATAAATTTTTCCGTCTGTTCTTTCGCTTTCATTCTCACCGCTTTTCACCTTTGAGGGTTTTCACCTGCTGCTCCGCAATAATCATAGGCAAGGCATCCATAAATCAACGCAGCTTTCTTTATGTCTTCTATTTCAATGGATTCCTCGGCCGAATGCGCCAAAGCCAGGTCTCCCGGCCCCATTACAATGCATTTCATCCGGGTAAAAGCATCCATTGTTCCCGCATCGCTCCAGGCTGGAAACGTCGTCACACCTTCATAGGGATAGCCGGCTTGCTCAATCGCCCTCCGGACCGATGCAATCAAAGGATCTCCCGTATCTGTGAAGAAGGGTCTGTGAGGCAACAGCTCATCGGCAGAAAACATACTGCATACTTCGGCCCGAAACGCCGGATCCTCTTTCTGTAGATCGTCGACGATCTCATTTAATTCCCGGTAAACCTGTTCAAGATTTTCTCCTCCGGTATCCACCGCCTGTCTATTTCAATGGTGCAGCGGCCGGGCACGGTGCTGGGCTGATCCCCTCCGATAATTTTACCCACATTAATTGTGGGATAACCTAAAACAGCATGCTTTCGTTGATTCAATACCGGTACATATTCACCGTATATTCGTTGAATAAGCCTGGAGGCCATGACGATGGCATTGACCCCCTCATCCATCCTGCCTCCATGGACCTTTTTACCGAAGACTTCGATCCGAATCCACTCCAGGCCCTTATGCCCGATGGCAGGCTGCATATTTGTCGGCTCTCCGTTAACCGCCGCATCTGCCAGCGACCCGTGTTGAATTAAGTACTCAACACCTTTCCCTTTTTCCTCTTCGTCAATCAATCCGACGAAAAGCAGATCCCCCCGCAGCGAAATACCTGACCGATGAATGCCGATCATGGCGGCTATCATCGACGCC
>JAAYNC010000070.1:0-3893 GCA_012521055.1 Eubacteriales Family XIII. Incertae Sedis bacterium | reverse complement strand
TGAAAGGGGCAATGGTCAGTGGATTTAAAAAAAATGCTATTTACCATACCTGCAGAAGCCCATACGAGAGAAGAGGTTACTGCGCTGTTAAAGAATCACCCGGAAGTTATGTTCGTTTCCTTAATGGGTGTGGACATCGGGGGCCATGATACGGACGAAAAAATTCCCGTAGGACTTTTTATAAAGGAAATGGATCAGTTCTTCTCAGACGGGGTCCAAACTGACGGTTCCAGCGTTGTGTTGCCTAAAATTGCTTCTTTAAACAACGCGAAGGTTGATATAATCCCCGATATGGATGTCAATTGGTACGTGGACTATAATTTCCATAACATAGATGAACAAACTGGTTTGCCCGTAGGAACGCTGCGGATCCCCTCTATGCTGTTCCATAACGACACGGCGGAGGTGGGGTCCAGGTCCATGCTTAAGCGGACCATAGAGTTGTTTGAAAAAGAACTTTTCAGGCTGCTCAGAGAGCATCCCTATGTTTTTAAATATCTGGATATTAATTCAGTGGACGAAATCAATGAATTTGAGCTGACCGGCGCCACAGAACTGGAGTTCTGGGTAAAGACTCCGGAGGACAAAGCGGACAGGGAGCAGCTTTCTACCTCTCAGGAACTGAAGGAGCAGTACTGGCAGAGAACGAGAGGCCCGGTGAGAACCGCCCTTGAGCGGGCGATCCACTTTTTGGATCAATACGGATTCGGCATCGAGATGGGACACAAGGAAGTGGGCGGAATCAAGGCCAAGCTGGGACATTCCGGCCGTTATGACCACATTATGGAACAGCTTGAGATTGACTGGAAATACAGCACCTTGCTGCAATCCGCCGACAACGAGCTGCATATCCGCTATGTGGTAAAGGATATCTTCCGCGCCCACGGTTTGGATGTAACCTTTATGGCTAAGCCGATAGAAGGTGTTGCCGGAAACGGCGCTCACACCCACATGGGAGTGAATGCCATACTTAAGGACGGCAGAAAGATAAATCTTTTTGCTCCGAAAAACATGAAGGAGAGCTATCTGACGCCTATCGGCTACGGAGCTTTGATGGGGATTCTCAAAAATTATGAAATTATGGCTCCCTTCATCGCTTCCACAAACGATGCGATCAATCGGCTGAAGGAAGGTTTCGAGGCCCCGGTTTGCATCGTGACCTCTCTTGGGCACACAAAAGAAACTCCATCCAGGAACAGGACTGTGCTAATCGGACTTATAAGGGATGAGAAGAACCCATTAAGCACCAGATTTGAGCTCCGTTCTCCCAATCCAAAGACCAACAAATATTTAGTTCTGGCCACGTCCTATCTGGCCATGTTGGACGGCATTGAGGCTTGCCTTAAACACCAAAAGACTCCTGACGAGCTGGAACGCATTATATCGAAAAAGTACGGCGAGGAAGTCTTTTATTTAGAAAAAGACAGGGCCTATCGCAGCGAAGAGAATGTATATAAAGCGTATACCAAGGAAGAACGGGATCGATATTTCGGAAGACCGCCGGAAACGGTATGGGAAAGCATACAAAGCTTCGACAATTATCCGGAGAAGCTGTCAGTTCTCCAGAGGGAAGGCATCTTTGATGACCTGACCCTGGAATCCTATAAAGAAGCGATCATCGCCCAATGGGCCATGGAACTTCATCATCGCATAGTTCCCAACGTAATGGACCGGGTGAGGGAGTGCCGCAAATGCCACCAGGACGAAGATTGCACCGATTTGGATCTGCTCAATTGGGACAGAATACAGGAATTGCGCATATATCTCGGGCAGGAAAGGATAAGCAAAAAATCCCTCCTAACCCGTATAAAAAATGCCTTGGACGAAGGCGACTATCAACTTGCGTCGGATCTCCAAAAGGAAATGCAGGTCAAGATAGAAAAATTGACCGAAACCTACGTACAATATAAAAAGAATTTGTTTTAAGCATCCCTGCATGTAGAGTGGGAGAAAAAAGAGAGGAAAAGAGGAATTACAAATGTTAGATATCAAAAAGCTCCGCGAAGATTTTGAAGCAGTCAAACAGAAGATAGAATCCAGAGGACAGGAAGATTATGGCCTCGACAGGGTAATGGATCTGGATGAAAAGAGAAGAAAGCTGCTGGCGGGGGTGGAAGCTAAAAAGAATCGCCAGAACCAGGATTCTAAACAGATTCCAAAGCTGAAGAAAGAAGGCAAGGATGTCTCAGAGCTGCTGGCGCAGATGAAAGAACTCTCAGAGGAAATCAAGCAGATGGATGCCCAGGTGGGGCTCATCGAGGAGGAATTGGAAAAAGCTCTGCTGAACATCCCAAATACCCCCAGCGACCAGGTGCCTCTGGGGGCCAGCGATGAGGATAATGAAGAGGTTCGCAGATGGGGCGAGCCCAGATCCGTAGATTTTGAACTAAAAGCCCACTGGGATGTGGGGACGGATCTGGACATCCTGGATTTTGAGAGAGCTTCGAAGATTGCAGGCACAAGGTTTACGGTGTACAAGGGTCTTGGAGCCAGGCTGGAACGGGCAGTGATCAATTTCATGCTGGATCTGCATACGAAGGAGCACGGCTTTACTGAGGTTTTGCCTCCGTTTATGGTCAACCGGGGTTCCATGACGGGTACCGGACAACTTCCCAAGTTTGAGGAGGACATGTTTCACGTTCCGGCAAAAGACTTTTTCCTTATTCCGACGGCGGAGGTTCCCGTGACGAATCTTTTGATGAACGAGATTCTTGACGGGGACAAGCTCCCCATCTACTATACGGCTTATACCCCATGCTTTCGGAAAGAGGCGGGATCTGCGGGCAGGGATACGCGAGGTCTGATTCGCCAGCACCAGTTTAACAAGGTGGAACTGGTGAAGTTCTGCAAACCGGAGGATTCCTACGAGGAACTGGAGTCCCTCACCGCCGCAGCGGAAGAGGTGCTTAAGCGATTGGAGCTTCCCTATCGTGTAGTGAAGCTTTGCACCGGCGATCTGGGCTTCAGCTCTGCCATGACCTACGACATTGAAGTCTGGATGCCCAGCTACGGCAAATACGTGGAGATCTCTTCCTGCAGTAATTTTGAAAGCTTCCAGGCCAGAAGGGCCAACATTCGCTTCCGTCGTGAGGCGGGAAGCAAAGTGGAATTCGTGCACACATTAAACGGATCCGGATTGGCCGTGGGAAGAACGACGGCGGCAATTCTGGAGAATTACCAGCAAGAGGACGGCTCCGTTGTGGTGCCGGAAGCGCTGCGGCCGTATATGGGCGTTGATGTTATTAAAAAATAGAAGCATCTTTAAAAAGGCTGAATGGCATCAAGTCAAGCTAGTCACACCCGGCTACGGTTTACCGAAGGAGACTGAAATGGCGTTAAAAATAAATGTTGGTGACATTTTAGAGTTAAAAAAACAACATCCCTGCGGGGGGAAAACCTTCGAAGTCATGCGGGCGGGGATGGATTTCCGCTTGAAGTGCCTCACTTGCGGAACGCAGGTTTGGCTTACGAGGCCAAAGCTCGAGAAGAGAGTGAAAAAAATTACACCTGCAGCAACGGGTGAAGGGGAGCAAGTATAAAATTGCTTCCTTTTTATAACAGCCGTGAATTGATGTAAAAGTGGTTGACAAACAAAAAATCTTTTCATATACTGTTCCCAATACACAAAAAATGCCATGACGGAGTTTTGATTGACACAAGGATGTGTTACAGAGAGCCGGCGGTTGCTGAAAGCCGGCACCATCGTGTCTATCATTCTCGCTCCCGAGCAGAACCCCCGAACGCTTGTTGCAGCATAGCCAAGCGGAATTTTAACAAGGACTGTAATTGCGCAGGAAAAATTTTGGCTGGCGTAGACACATCGACTGAGCACGACAGGAGCGTATATAGATATACGTGACTGAGAGCGAAAGAGATGTGGCATAGCCAGACGA
>JAAYNC010000066.1:0-2656 GCA_012521055.1 Eubacteriales Family XIII. Incertae Sedis bacterium | reverse complement strand
ATATTGAAGAGGAAGATCAATGTTTAGTAGAGAATCGCTCAAGTCATCAACCTGGCCTTTCCCATATTGAAGAGGAAGAATAACGTTTAGGAGGCAAAGGCGATCAGCATTAAATTCTTTTGATTGGAAGAAAGAGCGAACAACACAATAAATCTTCGGTCGGGAGAAGAGAGAAAAAACAAAAATCTTTGATCGGGGAAAGGATACAAAAATAGGATTCTTCATAAAAGAAGAACGACAAGAAGAACGACCAAAATTAGAATCCTCATTGGAAAGAAGGACAACCAAAACTAGAATCATCACCGAGAAAAAGGGCAGCAACAATAAGAATCTTTATCGGGAGGAAGGCAACGAAAATATGAAACATTTGGCCGAAAAAAAGGAAAGTCAGCATATGAAATATACCGGGGTTAATTACACAGGCGGGAAAAGGAAGGCGGCTGTGCAGAGAGCACTTGTACTGTCAGCGGCGGCGGTTACATTGGGAATGCTCCTGTTTCTCATTGCCTACATATTGATAAAAGGCATTCCGCACCTGAAACCCTCTCTGTTCGCTTTGCAATACACGTCGGACAACGTGTCCATGTTCCCGGCCATTGTCAACACTGTTATAATGACTCTGCTTTCCCTGCTCATAGCCATTCCCTTCGGCATATCCACTGCTATCTACCTGACGGAGTATGCCAAGCGGGGGAACAAGCTGGTGGAAGCAATCCGGCTGACAGCGGAGACTCTGGCGGGGATTCCTTCCATTGTATACGGCCTCTTCGGACTTCTTTTCTTCGTGACCTATCTGGGTATGGGATATTCCATCCTTGCAGGGAGCGCCACTTTATCCATTATGATCCTGCCGCTTATCATGCGCACATCGGAAGAGGCATTGAAGTCGGTGCCGGACAGCTACCGGGAGGCCAGCTTCGGACTGGGAGCGGGAAAGCTTCGTACGGTAGCGAAGATCGTGCTGCCCGCGGCGGTCCCGGGAATTCTTGTCGGGGTGATTCTAGCCGTCGGGCGCATCATCGGAGAGACGGCTGCATTGCTTTACACAGCAGGAACGGTGGCCAAATTGCCGGCGGATTTATTCTCCTCCGCCAGGACCCTTTCCGTTCACATGTATCTCCTCTCCAGCGAGGGCTTCAACACAGATGAGGCCTATGCCACGGCGGTGGTGCTGCTTTTGGTTGTGCTGTCCATCAACACTTTGTCGGCGGCGATTGCAAAGAAGGTGACGAAGGTATGAAAGTGGAAGAGATGCAGGGCACGAAGGAAGTGAAAAATATGCAGGGCGCAAAAGAAGCGCAGGATATGAAAAATATGCAGGATACGCAAGTTGTACAAGGTGTACAAAATGCGCGAGTTGCACAAAATGCGCAAGCTGTACAAGATGCGCGAGACGAACAAAATTTAAAAGGTGTAATAGATAATAAAGAAAAGGGTATTAACGATACGAAAGATATGAAAGACGGGAAAAACATGAAAGACATGAGAAAGAACGGTCGAAACAAAATTGAAATCAAAAATCTGGACCTGTTTTACGGCGAATTTCAGGCGTTGAAGAGCATCAATATGAGCATTCCGGAAAAGGAAATCACCGCCTTCATCGGCCCTTCGGGTTGCGGCAAATCCACGCTGCTGAAGACCTTAAACCGCATGAACGACTTGGTGGAGGACTGCCGGATTCACGGCGAGGTGCTGCTGGACGGGGAGAACATATATAAAAATATGGATGTGAACCTTCTTCGCAAGCGGGTGGGAATGGTATTCCAAAAGCCGAATCCATTTCCCATGAGCATCTACGACAACATCGCCTACGGTCCTCGCACCCACGGAATCCGTTCCAAAGTGAAATTAGATGAAATCGTGGAAAGGTCCCTGCGGAGCGCGGCTATTTGGGATGAAGTAAAAGACAGGCTCAAAGAGAGCGCTTTAAGCTTGTCCGGCGGACAGCAGCAGAGGATCTGCATCGCCCGGGCGTTGGCCGTTCAGCCGGAAGTGCTTTTGATGGACGAACCCACCAGCGCGTTGGACCCCATCTCCACCGGGAAGATCGAGGAACTTGTGCTGCAATTGAAAAACAACTATACTATCATTATCGTAACGCATAACATGCAGCAGGCTGTAAGGGTTTCGGACAACACTGGCTTCTTTCTCATGGGCGAGGTGGTTGAATACGACCGGACGGAGAGCCTCTTTTCAATACCGAAGGATCAGAGGACTGAAGACTATATTACAGGGAGGTTCGGATAATGCGCAGCCGTTTTGATACACAGTTGGACCAGCTGAATAAAGAGCTGATTATGATGGGGTCGTTAATTGAAACCGCCATCAACAATGCCATCAAGGCTCTCGTGGAGCAGGATAAGGATCTTGCCAGGAAGATCATCCGCGGCGACAGGGAAGTGGATGAGAAAGAAAAGGAAATCGAAAACCTCTGCCTGAAGCTGTTACTTCAGCAGCAGCCCGTTGCAAGGGACCTGCGCCTCATCTCTGCGGCGCTGAAAATGATTACGGACATGGAGCGCATCGGCGACCAGGCGGCGGACATTTCGGAGATCGCTGTTTATCTGGCCGATGGGCCGTTTATAAAAAAGTTGGTGACGATTCCCCAGATGGCAGAAGAGACCATTAAAATGGTTTCTGACAGCATCGATGCATT
>JAAYNC010000203.1:0-1628 GCA_012521055.1 Eubacteriales Family XIII. Incertae Sedis bacterium | reverse complement strand
GTTCTGAAAGGGAAAGTAGCTCAGATGCTCTCTTTCGGTCGATGGTGCCATCCAGATAGGCATTCATCACCTTCAATCGTTTTAGTTGTTTTTGACTCAATGTAATTCTTCCTTCTTTCATGCTTCGTATTCTATTTCAAAAAGGGACATTATCTCAAGTGAATTATATAGTGACATTATCACAAGTTAACCACATATTTCTTATATTACGGTTGACATTGTCTATTGTTTAACAGTATAATTATATCGAATAAAAAATACCGATTAATAGTTCTACGAGGAGAGAAGAGATGACCAACAAACAAAAGAACTCTTATGCAATTTCAAAGCAGCTTCTACAGCGGTTGCCTCTCTATTTGAACTACTTGAAGAATTATGCTGACAAGGACGGATATATTTCTGCGCCATTGATTGCAAACGCAATGCGGCTGAACGAGGTCCAGGTGCGGAAGGATCTGGCTGCTGTGAGCAGCAGCGGCGGAAAACCGAAAACCGGTTTTGCCACAGGGCAGCTTATTCGTGACATTGAAAAGTTTCTCGGATATGACAATGTGAATGAGGCCGTCATAGCAGGGGCCGGGCGCATAGGCAGCGCATTGCTGGCTTATCCGGGATTTAGCGAATACGGACTGAAAATATTGATGGGCTTCGAGTCGGACGAGAAACTTATAGGCACAGACATAGCGGGCAAGCAGATCCTGCACATTGACAAACTGACGGATGTATGCAAAAGGCTTAAGATTCACATCGGCATCATTACTGTGCCCGCAGAATCCGCCCAGGAAGTCTGCGATAAGATGGTAGCCGGCGGAATCCTGGCAATCTGGAATTTTGCACCCGTTCATCTTAATGTGCCGGACCATGTTGTAGTACAAAATCAAAACATGGCTGCATCATTAGCAATACTATCAAAACACCTGCGCGAGAAGCTGGAAAAAAAGGAGGAGTTATAACATGAGCGAGGGGATCGGCACCAAATTTGATAAGGTGTGTGCCATATTGGACAAGTATGAGCATAATCCTCACAAATTAATTGCAATTCTGCAGGATATGCAGGAAGAGTACAACTATTTGCCGGAAGATATCATCACATTCGTATCTACCGCTTTGGGAATTTCGCCTTCTACCGTATACGGAGTAGCGACTTTCTATTCCCACTTTACCCTGCAGCCAAAGGGCAAACATGTGATAAAGCTATGTGACGGAACAGCTTGCCACGTAAAAAAATCTCACGACATTCTAAAAGCTTTGGAAAAGAACTTGGGACTCACTCAGAAAAACAACACCACCCCGGATATGTTGTTTACCCTTGAAACCGTTGCATGCCTGGGCGCCTGTGGTCTTGCCCCTGTTGTGGTAATCGATGACCAGGTTCACGGACTTATGACACCGGAAAGCACATTGGCTTTAATCGAAAAAATCAGAGAAGAGGAGGGCGTTTGCAGTGGTAACTAAGATGACTCTGCAGGAAAGAAAGCAAGCTTTTTTAGATAATCTGTCGAAATATAAGGCACGGATTATGATCTGTGCGGGAACAGGTTGTGTCGCAAACGGCTCTCTTGAAGTATACGAGAAATTTGTAAATAAAATTGAGGAACGCGGTCTTTCCGTATCCGTAGCCGTAGGGC
>JAAYNC010000131.1:0-2956 GCA_012521055.1 Eubacteriales Family XIII. Incertae Sedis bacterium | reverse complement strand
ATGGTGAGCTCATCCCCCAGAGTCAATCTCGTATTTGACGGAACTCGCCTGCCGTTCACCTTTACACCGGTCCGCAGCAGTTTGTAAATATAGCTTAGAGGCGCATTACGGTAATACTTCTTCAGGAAGCGATCCAATCGTTGGTTTTCTTCATTTGCCGTTATTTTCATTCTTACCATTGACACATTATACACCATCTGTTTTACATTGGCAAAAGCTATCCATATAAAGTAACCAAATTGTAATTTGAGAATCCCGGCGGTTTATGATATATTCAGTCGTAAGAGATGGCATAATGGAAAAATCCTTGTGAAATTGCGAATATTTCAGAGGAAGTGAAGACATGAACAAAATAAAAGACTTTATATACGATAAAAACGACCTTCTGATCGCGCTGCTTATTCTGGTAATTGCAAGCCTTGTTATCATATCCCGCATTGAAATAATTATGGCTTATCCATCGACTCTTATAGCTGAATCCGAATCCGGCGAAGAAGAGGTCGCAGCTCAAGTACCTTATGTCCCTTCTGAAAGCGCAGGCGAGGAGGAAGACCAATCATCAGGGGAGGAAGAACAGAGCGATGCTGCGGATGACCAGGAAGACCCCCCGCAACCGCCTCCTGAAGACTCCCAAGACACGGGCAATACGGATACGGAAACCAGCGACCCGCCGGCGAGCCAACCTTCCACAAGCTACGTGTCCATCCATATTGAATACGGAGCCACCGGCAGCCAGATCGCCCAACTTCTCATAAACGCAGGGCTCATTCCGGACAGACAGACTTTCTATAATGCAGTGGAAGCAGCAGGCGCAGATACCAAACTGCAGGCAGGAAACTTCCGCATTCCTTCAAATGCCACTCCGGACGAAATCATCCGAATAATTACCAACACCAATTGATCAAAGGGATATACGGCCACGGAATCATGCTAACCGTGGCCTTCTTTTTTATTCTTCCAACAATATGAGTATTCTGTCCAGTCGTTTCTGTTGTTCTTCGTCCATCACTGCCCGCAATGATTTTATCGTTGCAATCTGCTTTTGATACTGTTTAGGATTGGCTTTCATGACCTTCTTTAGCCTTCTTATTTCGGCTAAGATGGCTTCATCATTTTTATCCTTGTAATCATCGGCCATATCTATCGCTGTTTTTACTGCCGTCTGTCCACTCTCTTCCAATCCAAGCTTTGCCGCCAGGTCAGAAAGCATCTGTTGATTTAAATTCATCACATAACCGTCCTTTCCGACATATTATAGTCTATGCCATGGTTTTTATAGTCTATATTATGGTTTTTGGAGGCTACATATGAATCCCGGGTTGATCCTTCTCTTAATTCTGCTTCTTGGGCCCGCGGGAGGAAAACAAAAACTTTCGCCCCCGCATATCCGGCTGCCTAAGTTTCCAAAAGGACCTGGCTATATCGATACTTTCAAAATGGAGCTGATGCTGGATCGCCTCCGAGCCATGACCAATGCCATCGATAAAATCAACCATTTGAACCAGGCACAAAGAGTTCCTGAGCCAAAAAGCAAGTTTTCCACCATTGACAGGGTGCAGGATTCTCTCGAAGCGGTGAAAGGGTTTCTTGCAGACGAAAAGTCAAGCCGCCAGGTAGACACCCTTTCAAATACCCTTTCCGGCGTAAAAAAACTTGGCAATCTTGACGATCTCATGGCTACGCTGGGCCCTTTGTTGTCCATGATGAAAGATCCGGAGCACAAATAAAAAGGCAGAAAAGCTAATGCATACCCTATAAAAATAATATATAATGAAATCAATTAAAACGGTTATCAGCGATATAAGAAAAGGAATGCGAGGTGTATGCAATGGCTTTGATCACTTCCAAAGAAATGTTTCAAAAGGCCCTGAAGAGCGATTACGCCGTAGGAGCCTTTAACGTCAACAACATGGAGATAATCCAGGGAATAGTGGATGCCGCAAAAGAAGAGAACGCGCCGCTGATTCTACAAGTTTCCGCCGGTGCAAGAAAATATGCGAAACCCGCTTATTTGGTCAAACTGGTGGAAGCTGCGATGATTGACACGGGACTGGATATCTGCCTTCACCTGGACCACGGAGAAGACTTCGAAATCTGCAAGAAATGCGTAGATGACGGTTTTACTTCCGTTATGATCGACGGCTCCAAATATCCCTTTGAAGAAAACGTGGCCTTGACCAAGCGAGTGGTAGAATATGCCCACGCAAAAGGCGTAGTGGTGGAAGCGGAACTTGGCAGGCTGTCCGGTATCGAGGACAATATCAATGTGGATGAGCGCCAGGCCACTTTTACGGATCCTAAAGAGGCTGCAGAGTTTGTAGAGAGAACGGGGGTGGATTCCCTTGCCATTGCTATTGGGACAAGCCATGGCGCCTATAAATTTAAAGGCGACCCCTATCTGGATTTCGAACGCCTTAAGAAAATTCACGAGTTGATACCGGATACTCCTCTGGTACTCCACGGAGCATCTACCGTCCTTCCGGAATTCGTGGATCTCTGCAACAAATACGGGGGGAAAATCCCCGGGGCAAAAGGCGTTCCCGAAGATATGATCCGCGAAGCCTCCAAATACGGTATCTGCAAGGTTAATATCGATACGGATCTGAGACTTGCCATGACGGCTGAAATACGCCGCTATCTTGCCGAGCATCCGGAAGATTTCGATCCAAGAAAATACCTGGGACCTGCCAGAAACGCAATAAAGGCCATGGTACAGCATAAAATCAGAAACGTGCTTGGCTCAAGCAACAAGCGGTAAATCCAAAAAATCAAAAGGGACTGTCCCTTTTGATTTTTTGAAACAACCACGCGGGTTAACCGCGTGGTCAAACTGTAGACAAAGCGTCTCAGAAAACAAGAACTTCTGAGACGCTTTTCTTTTTCAGTGATCGAATTAAATTTCTGAAAGAATTCAATAAAAAAGAAGTGTCAACAGGGTCTAATAGCCCTTTCCTTT
>JAAYNC010000030.1:0-2135 GCA_012521055.1 Eubacteriales Family XIII. Incertae Sedis bacterium | reverse complement strand
CAAAGCAGCCTCCGCGATAAACGGCAATCCCCATCCGTTTTCTGCGGTCATTTCCCAGCTTTGCAGCACTGCGTTGGGAATGCCGAGTTTAGTTGCCGCCTCCGACTCCTTTTCGAGCTGCTTGACCTTGTCCTTTTGCAAAGTATAAAGGTAGGCAGGTTTATCCTCTAACTGACAATCGATGGCCTTCTCCTGAACGAACTTCCTGAAAAAATCGATGGCCCGCTGGTTGGCGACGGCATATTGACGCGCTTTTTCCATCCCAAAATCAGAGATCAGCCTGTCATAAATCAAATTGTGTTGGGATGTGATCTTAGCGGTAGTATACCTGGTGACGCCGCTGCCGATGCGATTGGATTCGAGCACGATGGTGTCGACGCCCTTTTGCTGCAACATGTACGCTGTAAGAACGCCTGCAAGCCCTGCTCCGATCACTACCGCCTCCACCTCTATAGATTCCTCGACTTGTAAGGCCTCTCTTTTGTCGATCTGGCAGGTGGCTGTCCACAGAGATTCTCTCGGTGTGTAACTCCGAGGTTTCTCCCGCATCACTTCATCCGAACTCGCTTTTTTCTCTTCATTTGTGTCCATACTTTCCCTGTCTGCGTCCGCATTTTTTCTATTTACGCCCATTTTTTACCTCACCTCCGCATGTAACTTTTTCCATGCCCATAGGTTTACCATTTTAAGAGGTTCTATGCTTACGATATGCGGCCGGTTTGGCTGTAAAGCTTACGGTTTCACAAACCTACCGTACGAGCTTGTCGGAACGCCATAATCTGTTTCGACATATACTGGTATAACAGCGAAGGGAGGTTGGTAGTATGCCTATAATCCCATTTATTATAGGTGTTGCAGTAGGCCATTGCTGCGGCAGCTGCTGTGACTTTAACAAAAGAAGCCGATGCTGTACCAGACACCATTGCTGCTTCTTCTAAAAGCAGTTTATAAATAATAAGGGGCGGCCTCCTGCCGCCCTAACTTGTGTATTTGGTGTCTGTATTTGGTGTCTGACACTTTTTACAAACTTGTGCTCCCTGCGAAATATGGGGCGGCCTCCTACCGCCCCAACTTTTTATAACTTTCCATACAATGTAAAATACAGTACCTGCTTTTGTTCCGAATCAGCAAATATAATTAAGAATACAAAAAAAATTGACTTTGCGAAGAAGTCAACTTTTTGGCAAATTCGCTATTTTTAGTTGATTTAGTTCAATAAAATGCTCTTTTTTCCCTTTTAAGGCCAAAAAATCAACTAGAATTTTTTTAAAACGCTAAAATTAGTTAACGTTAAGATATTTCCCTATTACTAATATCTTTCTGTTATTTCCCGGATGGGTTGGCTGATTGGGTTGCATCTTCCCCTTCTGCCCCCGCGGTCGTCTGCGTTTCCTCCGATGCCCTCTGTTCCTCCGATGGGGCGTCCTGCTTCAACGCTTCGAGCTCTGCCAAAACCCGGCTCAGCTTCTCTTTTAACTCTCTGTTTTCACTTTCCAAAGAGGTCGCCGTCTTCTTTTCGGCGCGAATGCCGGCCATTAGCTTAACCTGTTTTACCAGGCTCAGGAGCAGCACTATTAGCGCTCCGATTATAGCCGCTATCAGTACGATTAAAGCCTGAGAGATGCTAACTTCCCATTTCAGGAATTGCACATCCACAGCCGCCGCATTTTGAATCGCGAAAACTGCCACCACCAGCGCAAAGAGCAGTGATAATACAAACTTCCAGCTCATTTTCCAACCCTCTCATTCTTTCGCGGACTACTAATATCATTAATTTATACTACTGATACCCGTCCTCATCCGGTTTATTCACCGGCCAAATTCAAATCTGTCACATATTTTTCACTCGAACGAACCGGAATCGGAGGAATCGGCTCAGATTGAATCGCCCTCAGAACCTGGAGCGGAATCAGGCCCGATCGAGTCACTCCCGGAGGAATCCGGTTTCGACTCCGAATCGGGCTCAGGCTCTATCCGATTAAATGAGATCTTGTAGGACTTCTTGTCAAGTCCGTCAGAAGACATAATTGTAAATTCCAATTCATTTACTTCCGGTCCAATGGTCAGAACTATCTTAGCTCCCGATGCGACCGGCTCGTCTTCTCCTTTTATTATAATCGTTGCGTCATCCTCTT
>JAAYNC010000204.1:0-2097 GCA_012521055.1 Eubacteriales Family XIII. Incertae Sedis bacterium | reverse complement strand
TATACTACACATTAGCTCACCACATCTACTACTTTCTTATTATTTTTATTATTCTTTTCTACTACTTTTGCATGTTTCATCTATATTTTTTTAGAATATTCTAAACATAAGGAGAATATTAACGCCCAACTGTTTATATTAAATATTCGGGCGACCAAATGTCCGAATCAACTAATCTTAATGCTCAATTGCCAAAGTCAACAAAAGTCAATGCTTAGAGGCCGGATTAACTATGCTAATGACCAAGCGCCCACACCAGTTAGTGCCAATCCATATGTCAAAACAAGTTAGAGCCAATTCAAAGTGCAAAACAGTTAGTGCCAATGACCAAACAAACAGCCCAAAATCAGTTAATTTAAGAAAGGAGTATGTATTATGGTTGATTTATTTCCCTGGGGCGACCTCAACACTCAAGAGCAGAAAGAAGCCGACGTATGCGTAATGGGGATCCCCTTTGACGGCGCAGTGAGCTGCGGCAAAGGCACATCTTTCGCACCGGAGGTTATGAGAAACCTGTCCAGGTACCTGCCGCCGACTACTGAAGAAGGGAATATAATGGAAGGTTTTAAAGTTTACGACCACGGAGATGTGCCCATTGATCTCGATTGGCCCCGCTACTATGCAACAGTTGAGGAAGAAGCGCTCAAGCTGATGGAGAGCGGCGCATTCTGCCTGTTCCTCGGCGGAGACCACTCCGTTACTATTCCCCTGCACCGGGCTTTCGGGCGTTACAACAAAGGGAAAAAGATCGGTGTCATCCACTTCGACTCCCATTCGGACATCTGTGATGAATACGACGGCCACAAATGGTCCCATGCCTGCACCGAAATGCGAACCGTTGAAGACGTCATCTCACCGGCAGACTTGGCCCTCGTTGGCATTCGCTCATGGGAAGCCGAAGAAGTGGTTTATTTAAACGAACATCCCGAAGTATTGCTCATAAAAGCTGTCGACATACATAAGAACGGATACGAATATGTATGCAACAAATTGAAAGAGAAATACTCCGATTACGATGCCGTTTACTTCACCTTAGACATCGACGTTCTTGATCCCGCTTTCGCACCGGGCACCGGCACCCCCGAAGCAGGCGGACTGACCAGCAGAGAGCTGATAGAAATAACCAAATTCCTCTTATCTGAGCTGCCGATAACGGCCATGGACGTAGTGGAAGTCTCCCCGCCGCTGGATTCGGAGAACAACATTACATCATGGGCTGCGCTTAAAATCATTTACGAGGTCTTTGGTCAACTTTTCGCAAAAAAATAAATAGTAAAGGAGGGATAATCCATTGGAAGGCGGTTACGGTTTAATATCATGTATACCTATTGTCGTTTTGCTCGTTTCAGTACTGTGGACAAAAAGAATATTTGAATGCATCATAGTAGCTATTGCAATCGCACTATTCATCGGAGAAGGATTCTCCGGCATGTTGTGGGCTTTTATTGATTTAATTTACGTGATGCTTGCAGATGAGACGTATTCCTGGATACTGCTCATGCTGCTGCTGTTTGGCGGCCTGATCAAGCTCCTTGAAGAATCCGGCGGCACATTTGGCTTCGGAGCGGTGGCAACCAAATATATTAAATCCGATAAAAGCAGCTTGCTGGCTACATACATCCTGGGAATCTTAATATTTATTGACGACTATTTGAACAATTTGACCATCGGCTCCGCCATGAGAGGGATTACTGACAGGTATAAAGTGCCAAGAGAAATGCTGGCCATTACCATTAACACTACCGGCGCACCAATCTGCGTCCTGAACCCTTTCTCCACATGGGCGGTGTTCATTTTCGGTCTCATGCAGGCAGCCGGAGTCACCGGCGACCAGACGTTGGTGGTAGGGTACACCAAGCTGATTCCTTACATCTGGTATGCAATCGTTGCGGTTTTGATGGTGCCCTTGATGATATATGGCGTCATTCCCAGGGTGGGTCCGCTGAAGAAAGCATATCAAAGAGTTGAGGAAAAAGGGCTTCTCTTCCCTGAGGAATTAGCCGAAAGCAGCGCAGAACTTGATGAGGCGCGGGAAAGAATACTGAGCAAAGTCGACCCGAAATTGAGAAACTTCTTAATTCCCATGCTTGTAGTAGT
>JAAYNC010000068.1:0-2691 GCA_012521055.1 Eubacteriales Family XIII. Incertae Sedis bacterium | reverse complement strand
TGTGAAATATGCGCAAATGCTGGGTGCGCAAGGCGCCATTATTTCGCAGGAAGGCTTCGGAAATCCCACCACGGACCTGATGCTTACATGCAAGGGGTTGGAGAACAGCGGAATAAAAACCGTAATAATTACCAACGAAGATGCAGGAGTGGACGGGATGTCAGAATCTCTGCCGGATACGGTGAGTGAAGCGAATGCCATCGTCTCAACGGGCAACAGCAACGAAACCATTTTGCTGCCCAAGATGGGCAAAATTATAGGGCAGCTTCACGAAATCGAGCGGGTAACAGGCGGAAATGTGGACAGCATACAGGAAGACGGACAGCTGTTGGTAGAAATCCATGGCATTATGGGAAGCCACAATCTTCAAGGCAATACGTTTCTAAGCGCCATCACCGTTTAGAAGAAAGGGGAAACAGGGAAATGAAAAAAGTACTTTTCTATACAAACCAGTTTTTCGGACAAATCGGCGGAGAGGATAAAGCCTATGAAAAACCCTTTGTCAAGGAAGGGCCCGTAGGTCCGGCAATGGGATTTGCTCAAGCGCTTAAAGACGCAGAGATCGTGGCTACCATCATCTGCGGCGACAATTATTACGTGGAAAATATGGATGAAGTCAAAAGCTTTATCAAAGAACAGTTGGGCAATTACAAAGTGGATTTGTTTATTGCCGGACCCGCTTTTAATGCGGGCAGGTTCGGAATAGCCTGCGCCGATGCCTGCGCTTTCGTAATGAAAGAGGCAGGTATAGAAGCCATTACCGGGTTGTATTCCGAGAACCCGGCGGTAGAAATGTATAAAAGAGACATCTATATTCTGGAAACCGGCAAGTCGGCGGCTTCTATGAAAAAAGCCATCGATGCCATGGCGGCCTTTGCCTCGAAACTGCTTTCCGGTGAGCCAATCGGTACTCCTGCCCAGGAAGGTTATTATGCCAGGGGAAAGAGAATCAATGTGTTTAAGGAGAAAAACGGGGCTGAGCGGGCTATGGACATGCTGTTAAAAAAGCTCCGCGGAGAGCCTTTTGAAACGGAGCTGGCTCTGTCCACTTACGAAAAAGTGGATCCGGCCCCGCCTATTAGCAACCTATCCGAGGCAAAGATCGCATTGCTCACATCGGGAGGCATGGTTCCCTTCGGCAACCCCGATCACATTCCTGCGGCCACAGCTAAAACCTGGAGGAAATATCACATTGAAGGCATGGATTCCATGAAAGAAGGGGAGTTTGAGTCCGTTCATGCGGGATACGATCCGGTATATGCCAATAAAGATCCCAACAGGGTCACCCCGCTGGATGTATTGCGAATCCTTGAAAGGGAAGGCAAAATAGGAAGCATCTATCCCTACTTAATGTCGACGACGGGAAACTCTACTTCCGTTGCGGATGCCACCAGGATGGGCAAGGAAATGGCGGAACAGCTGCTGGCGGACGGTGTACAGGCGGCGATCCTGACATCCACGTGAGGAACCTGTACACGTTGCGGTGCAACGATCGTAAAACAATTGGAGAAGGCCGGGATTCCGGCGGTTCACATATGTACGGTGACTCCCATCTCCAAGACCGTAGGGGCGGCGCGAATTTACGGCGCCCAGGCCATCCCTTATCCAACAGGTGATCCTACTTTGACGCCGGAAAAGGAATTAGCCAGGCGCAGAGAAATCGTGGAAGGCGCCCTGGAATTGCTGACTAAATAGCTGCAGCGCCTAAAGCGCAAGGATCAGATAATTTATTAATCAGATACAGGAAAACCAGCCGGTCTGCAGGGCCGGCTAGTTTTTACATTGCATTTTTGCCAATATTCTGATAAAAAGAAGAAAACGACGAAAATTTGTCGTATGCTTAGGTGGTGTAGAGTTCAAAAGTTAGGGAGGGAGACATATTATGTTAATTAGCGGAAATCTTAAGCTGAATTCCGTGGATTACATACTGGTGGTGGACCGGGATTACAATATCATTTTCAACACTCGTTATGAATCGAAAGTAAATAAAACGGCTCCAGATGTTCCCAGAGAGGAATACTTGAGCAAGAACTTTTTCGAAGCATATCCTAAACTCAACAAGGAATACAGTTCTATAGTCGAATGCATTACAACCGGAGAAGTCGTAATCCGAAAGTATCAATATGTGGCCGATTATGCAGGCCGGACCATCTGCTCACATAACATTACCGTGCCTATAATCCGAAAAGGGCAGCTTATGGGGGCTGTGGAGCTGGCAAAGGACATAACGACGGTAGACTATGCGGATCAGATGGAAAGTGAAGAGGTCAAAGAATTTATCGAAATGGCAGAGGAGATAAAAAAGAAAAGCGAAGTAATCACATTCGATAAAATACTGACCAGCAATACAATTATGCTGAAAAATATAGAGAAGGCAAAAGTTCTGGCAAAGCTCCCTAACCCCACATTGATTTACGGAGAAACAGGAACCGGCAAAGAACTGTTTGTACAGGCCATGATCAATTATAGCGGCGTGCCCAGAAGCAAAGTGGTAGTTCAAAACTGCGCATCGGTACCGGAAAATTTGATAGAATCCATACTATTCGGAACGGTGCGGGGAGCCTATACCGGCGCCGAAACAACCAAGGGCCTTTTCGAGCAGGCAGACGGCGGCATCCTGTTTCTCGATGAGCTGTCCGCCATGCCCTACCATGTGCAGAGCAAACTGCTCCGGGTCATCCAGGACGGCAG
>JAAYNC010000216.1:0-2184 GCA_012521055.1 Eubacteriales Family XIII. Incertae Sedis bacterium | reverse complement strand
TTGATTGGAGGAGTCCGCATTGTCAATTCCGGATATCACAGATAGCGCAAACTATGTGAAATCGGTTCTAAAGGCATTTGCAATACTGGAACAGCTGGATTCGGCGGGGGAGATGAGCATAGGGGAGCTGAGCAGTCGCCTGTCGATGAACAAAGCAACGGTTCACCGACTGGTAAGCACCCTTAAGCATGCCGGCTATGTGAACCAGAACCAGGATACTAAAAAGTACTCAAACGGCATGAAGCTGCTCACCCTGGGGAATAGAGTCGCGGAGCGGGCCGGAATAAGAAGAGTTGCAAGACCCTATTTAGAGGAACTGGCTAAGCTCACCGGTGAAACCGTCAATCTCGGTATAAAAGCGGGCGACCGTATCATCTACATAGACAAGATTGAAAGCAAATCGACCATAAAAGTCGGGCTTGACATCGGAACCAGCATACCCATGCACTGCACCGGACTCGGAAAGGCATATTTATCGTTTATGCCTGAAGAGGAAGTAGAGGAGCTGATAAATAACACTATTTTTGAGAGGTTTACGGAACATTCCATCGTGGACAAAGATACTCTCAGAACTTCTCTGCTGGAAATAAGAGAAAGAGGATACTCCATAGACGATGAAGAATATGTCATCGGATTGATCTGTTTCGGAGCCCCTATTTTTGACTATCATGGAAATCCCATCGCAGCCGTCAGCGTATCCTGCCCGAAATATCGTGTCGAAAGCAAACATCAAAAAATTTACGCCGACTATATTTTGGGCACTGCATCAAAAATATCTCGGCAAATGGGATATAGCCTGTAAATTTAACCGATAAATCAATACAGATTACGTTTTATGAAGGAGGAAAAGGAAATGAGCGGAAAGAAAAAAATGACCATCAACGATTTTAAAAAATTTAAAGAGGAAGGCAGAAAGTTTAGTTTTGTAACGGCATATGACTACACAATGGCATCCATCATAAACGACAGCGATGTGGAAATCATTCTGGTAGGGGATTCGCTGGGGATGATCATGCTGGGATACAAGGGCACCGAGTCCGTAACCATGGAAGATATGATACACCATATCAAGCCCGTCGTTAAGGGAGCTCCGGATACCTGGATTGTGGGAGATATGCCCTTCGGTTCCTACAATGTAAGCGACGAAGAAGCTGTCAGAAACGCCAACAGATTGATCAAAGAAACAAACTGTGATTGCATCAAGCTTGAAGGCGGCGTGGAGATGCTGTCAAGAATAAAAGCCATTGTAAACGCCGGTATTAATGTAATGGGTCATATAGGATTAACGCCTCAGACTTCATCGGCATTAGGCGGCTTTAAGGTACAGGGGGGAACACCAGAAAGCGCAAGAAAGCTTATCAACGATGCCGTTGAGCTTGAAAAAGCCGGATGCTTCGCAATTGTACTGGAGTGCGTGCCCTCGGTAGTAGCCAAAGCGGTTACGGAAGCGGTCAGTGTTCCTATCCTGGGAATCGGCGCCGGCCCCCATGTGGATTGCCAGGTATTGGTCACACAGGATATGCTGGGCATGTACGGGGATTTCAAACCTAAGTTCGTAAAGCAGTATGCGCAGTTGCGCAAGGTGATGGTAGATGCGCTCAACGAGTTCCACAAGGAAACAGTAGAGGGTCTGTTCCCAACGCCGGAATACAGCTTCAACAAAGAAGTTGATATCCCGAAATTATATTAACCGTTTCATCCTGTGGGATATAAGGAGGCAAAAATGAAAATTGCCATTATCGGAGCAGGCGCTATGGGGTGCCTTTACGGCGCGAAGCTCTCCACGGTGCCCGGCGTGGAAGTGAATCTGCTGGATGTCTGGAAGGAGCATGTGGACGCTATTAACGCCTGCGGCATTCTGATGGAGGAACAGGGTAATATTATCACCTATCGCAATGTGAAAGCGGGTACCGCTGCGGAAGACGTAGGGGTTTGTGATCTGGCTGTCATCTTTGTAAAGTCCACCTTCACAAGTTCCGCCGTGAAGGACAACAAAGCCGTTTTCGGGCCGGAGACCGTCGCTCTGACGCTGCAGAACGGTTTAGGGAACATTGAGCTGATAAAAGAAGTGGTGGGAGAAAGCAACGTGATTGCCGGAACTACCGCCCACGGGGCTACCATGCTGGGGCCCGGAAGGATAAGGCATGCCGGCAGCGGAAAGACCATCATCGGGGAACTTAACGG
>JAAYNC010000224.1:0-2659 GCA_012521055.1 Eubacteriales Family XIII. Incertae Sedis bacterium | reverse complement strand
TTTTGTGCACGATGAACTGAAGGAGGATCATCAGAGCAATGGCCGTAACAACTATGTATATTTGTTGCATGTTAATTAATACATTGCCCAGGTGGAAGACTTTATTGGACAACAGCACCGGATAAGATCGGACCTCGGCACCTACGAAGAACATCATAACGTATTCAAGGAACAGGGAAACACCGATGGCCGTGATCAACACCGCAATTCTGGTGGACCCTCGCAAGGGCTTGTATGCTATACGCTCTATGGTCATGCCCAGCACCGCGCATGCGGCCATGGAAATGAGAAGTGCGGGTAAAAAGCCCAGCTGCGCATAGGTGGTTGCCGCAAAGCCGATATAAGCGCCGATCATGTAAACATCTCCGTGAGCGAAGTTGATCAGCTTGATAATTCCGTAAACCATAGTATAGCCCAAGGCAATCAATGCGTAAATACTGCCTAAGGAGATACCGTTTACCATCTGCTGCATGAATTGATCCAAGATTCGTACCTCCAAGCTATAAATTCGTGCGCTGTGATGTACAACTGCAAAATGAATAATTTAGGTTAGAGTTTGTCACTCTAACCTAAATATAATACTATATTTGTTCTTGACGTGTCAAACCCGCAGAGCGCCTTTATGCGCATCATTTTATTACTGCTTTTATCGCTCTATTATTGCGGATCTACTTTAATACTGCTGACCTGAGCTCCGTCCTTAAGCTCGATTACCACAGCCGCTTTAATCGGGTTGTGATCTTCACCCATATCGAAGGATCCTGTAACTCCTACAAATCCTTTTGTAGCGGCCAGCGCATCCTTGATGGCCTCGGGATCAAGAGAGTCAGCATGTGCAATGGCATCAGCGATGAACTTGCCAAGGTCATATCCCAATGCGTGGAATGCGTTGGGTTCGGAACCGTACTTCTCCGTAAACTTCTCGATGAATTCCTGTACCAGGGGATCTTCGTCAAGAGATGAATAGTGGTTGGAGAAGTAGATGTTGTTCAAAGCTTCCGGTCCGGCAAGCTCCAGCAGCACCGGGGAATCGAATCCGTCTGCACCAAGAATGGGCGCATCAATGCCTTGGCCTCTGGCCTGCTTGATAATGAGTCCAGCTTCCTGATAGTATCCGGGGATGAAGATTACGTCGAAGTCTTTGCCCTTGATGCTGGTCAAGATTGAGTTGAAGTCTTTATCCTTGGCAACATAGCCTTCATGAGCAACGATGGTGCCGCCGCCGGCCTCAAAGGTTGCCGTAAAGTTCCTGGCAAGACCTTCGGCATAGTCGCTGGACTTATCCTGAATGATTACTGCTTTTGTAGCGTTGAGGTTGTTCAATGCAAAGGTTGCCATTGTAACACCCTGGAAGGAGTCGTTGAAGCAGAGACGGAAAACGTACTCGTTCACATTGCCCTTCGCGTCGGTGGTTACTCCCTCGTCTGCCGTAGCAGAAGCGGAGATAACAGGAATTTTGTTCTGCATCGCTACAGGAATTGTAGCCATGAAGTTTCCGGATGTTGCAGGTCCGAGACAGGCAACTACGCCCTCTTGGGTCATTAGCCTGGTAGCAATGGATGTGGCTTCAGATGATTCTGATTTATTATCCTGAACAATCGGTACGATTTCCATACCGTTGATTCCGCCTGCAGCATTGATCTCATCAAAGGCCATCAGAATACCGTCTTTTGAAGCTTGACCGTATGTGGCAACTTCACCGGAAAGCTCATAGTTAATACCGATTTTTACTTCTGTAGGGGTTTCACCCTCATCGCCTCCGTTATCTGCTCCGCCGCCGCAGCCGGCCAGTAAACCTAAGGCGAGAATAAATGTCAGAAATAAAAAAAATGCCTTCTTTTTCTTGTTCATAAAGTTTCGCACCACCTTCATTAATAATAGTATACTTTTACGCTTTTCGTTTCATAATAATAGTTTTTGTTCTTATTGTCAATAAATATTTAAATTATTTGTGCCCAAATCACAAATATTGCATTCCGTGTCTGACACTTTTTACAACTTAATCATGTTTCGGAGCGCAGGGCTGCTCTCCCGCTCGACGGCTACGCGCTGCGTGCCGTACTATCTAGACGGCCCGTCCTGCCCGGTTGGCACTTGCTTGTACTCGCTGGAGCCCAACCCTGCGCTCCAACACATATACGACCTTCTGTATTTGGTGTCTGACACTTTTTACAACTTACAACCTTTGTAAACAAGAACTTTCGTCTTTATCTAAAACATGTCTACTATTACCCTATTATATAGACAAAAATAATGGTCAATAGCGAAATCTTGTCTACCTTGCGTTTCAAAAGTAGACAATAATCAGGACCAGTGACTAGAACCTGTCTAATTCAAACCCTCAAGTTAGACAAGAAATTCAGATATAAATCATTTATGTCTATTTTTGACCTACAAAATAGACAAGAATTTATGATAAACAATTAGTGTTGTTTATTTTTATACTCCGGAGTGGACAACAATTAATTATGCGGAATGAAAGTTGGCTACTTTCAGATCCCAATGTAGACAAGAAATAAAATGACAAAATGATAATTGGCTACTTTCAACTTCTTAAATAACAAGGATCCCATTTGCAATCTGATTCCTGTTTATAATTTGGTATTTGATATCCCTATTGCATTTGATGTTGTCCTTGCATTCGGTGTCTGGCACTTTT
>JAAYNC010000097.1:0-1572 GCA_012521055.1 Eubacteriales Family XIII. Incertae Sedis bacterium | reverse complement strand
TCTGCATAAAGAGGGGAATCGGAAACATTCAAGTTTATGTCAACTCTGATTGCTTTAGCAGCAACCTTGCCGTCCCCATATTCAAAGGTTCGAGAAGTCTCATCCTCTATTAACGGAGCATACATTGGGTATCTAAGTCCTATCTGTGCCAAGAGTTATCACTCCTTTACTATTTTACTTATTTCTTCATCTATTGTTTCGGCCATTGCCTTTTCAACCTTCTGCTTTGCTTTGTTTACAGCAGGGCGAATAAAAGGTCTTTTCCTTTGTCTGCTTGTTCCGGATTCCATCGCCCGTGCTTTTAGTTGGTTCGGTACACCCTTACGGTCATAACCATCAAAACCGACTTTTGCATTTATCACGCCGTTTCTATCCACCCCAGCCGGTGTCACCCCAAGGCTTTCTTCTAAGTCACCGGTAGAATATTCAGAGCCTGCGAGGTTTTTTCTTAAGTTCGCCCGAACATGGTCGGCCAATATTCCCGCACCTCTGCGGACAGCCTTTTTCCCAATTTCGATAGAGCCTTGACTGAGGCTTGACAGTTGCTTTTCCAATTCCGTGAATCCATATATCGATTGCATCTTTGCCATCAAACCACCTCAAAAACCCATTCATAATGAATATATCCGGTATCCTTTTCGTACTGGACTGAGTTCAGACTCCAGGCTATATCTGCATCATTCAAAGCATTTTGAATTTGCTCTTTAATGGGATCGAATTCTGTCTTTGTGAAATAGTCTATTGTGCCTTGCGTGACCTGTTCGGTTTTCCTGCCGTCCGCATGAAGCGAATCACCTTCGCTATCCTCTGCCCACACGATGTAGTTGCCAGTCTGTCCGGAAGCGAAGTAATGAAATACAGGAGGTCCGATATTCAATAGCAAATCTCTAATTCCCTGCAATGTCATAAGCGGCATCAATCCTTTCCAGAGACAGATCCATTACCGGAGGATAAATCTCCTCCGGATACTGAACCTGAACGATTTTGTATTGTTCGCCATCCGTGGGTATCAAAACATCTTGAGTAGATACATTTGTCATTCGTGGTACCCGGAGCAACCTACCAACTTTTGCATTTACCTGCATTGCTGTCCAAAATCTCGACATCCCAACTGTGCGCTCTTTGTACCGGATACTTTTTGCCTTTATTGTCAATCCGTCTTTTGGCATCCCTCCCGGAGGCGCTATGTTGCCCACAGAATAAATATTTGCTATACCGTCGTTAAACGTCTGATTCTGAATCTTCTGTTTCGGCATAGTCCTTCACCTCCTGTGATATTTGCAATGTCAAAAGTTCCGGAAGGTAATTGTTCTGGAATTCATCCAAGGCATTCGAGCGGACGTATCGACAGTAGTCGAACAGAAGCTCCCTCGGTTTATCCTCTGCGAGATAGTCAAGCTCCGCTCCAGCAACTTTGTCCAAGTACTTTTTACCACGGGCTATAATGCCGACAAGCTTCTCATCTCCGGCAGGATCATCCCATGTAATATCAAGATAGTTTTTTACTGCTTCAAGCAGTGCTATTGGTAGGTTCATATTGTCACCTACTTCTTGGTATTCTTTTTTGTGGAT
>JAAYNC010000102.1:0-1845 GCA_012521055.1 Eubacteriales Family XIII. Incertae Sedis bacterium | reverse complement strand
GCCATCGGGATCCCACATCAACTCCAAGCAGCAAACCTCCCATGTCTTCCGGCATCAAATGTGCCTAATTCCTTCGTCCTGCCTATCCTGGAGGTGGAACGTCAATCATGCTCCTAAACTGGGTCTATGCCCTAAAGGTAAAATTCAACTTGACTGCCCCGGCTCTTCCTTTTCAATGTACGATTTAACTCTCGCTATTGCTGTAATCGCTGTACCTGATTCCCCCTGCTGCGGCCGGCAAGTTTCCTCACGTACTGCTGTCTCGCTTGTCTCAGGAGGCTTATGCCGCCTTCATCGACCGGTTCATGTCGTCCAGCATTTTCTTTGCGTCGTAATCATTGCCTTTGGTGAGTATTGCAAATATAACTCGAATTAGCTTTCCGCACAGGGCTATGACCGATTCCATCTTGGTTAACGGGTTGTTTTCCCGTGTCAGGTTTCTCCGGTGTAATACCCGGAATTCCTGATTCGTTGCCAACATGGTAATCATCGCCCGGAACAACCCTTCACGGAGTCGTTTCCGTCCCCGCTTGCTGATGGTGGTTTTCCCCTTGTGCTTCCCGGAACTGTTCTCCCTCAGGTTCAAGCCCGCCATTTTCTGTATCTGTCGCGGATCACGGAATCGGCGGATGTCTCCGATCTCGCTGACGATGACTGCCGCCGTCACCATCCCGATTCCTTTTATGTCCATAAGTTTTGATGCATTTGGCACCTTTAACAACAGTTCCTGCATAAGCATTTCGGTTTCTTGCTTCTGCCGGTCGATTAATTCATATTGTGTTAAAATATTTTGCAATGCGGCTTCTGCCACCTCTGAGCCAGCGGTCCTACCGATAGACTCTGAAGCTGCCTTTACCAATCTCTCAGCCTTTTTCAAGCTTGGCCTCTTCATTTCCTGCCGCCAAGTCCTCATTAAGCCTTCTACCCCAGCTGTCACCACTTTCTTCGGTGTCGAATGATGTCTCAATGTCAGCCAGGCCGCATTTCGGCTCCAATCCTTAAATACTCCACTGAATTCCGGAAAGCGGATATCCAGCCAGCGTAATACCTGATTACTTAATACGATCAGCTGCTCCAACAGCCGTTCCCTCTCATTAACTGCTTCCCTGAGTTCCTGGAACAGGTCTTCCGGTATGTATACATCCCGGTATCTCCCGTCCTTGACCAGCATGGCGATGGTTTTCGGATCCTTACGGTCATTCTTTGTCGGACTGTTATCATCCAACTCTTTCGTACACTTTACATGAAACGGATTCACAATCCCGAGTCGATGGCCTTGACTTTGCAGGTGATCTCCCAGCGTGAACCAGTAGTGCCCAGTAGGCTCAAAACCTACGATTGCCTCGGTTTTCCCATGCTCCCTCATAATTTCCTGCGTCCAGTTTTCAAGAGCCTCATAACCTTGTCTGGTGTTACTGAACCGGAATAGCTTTGCTAGTTCTAATCCTCTGAAATCAAAAGCCCTGGCATAGTGTGTTTGCTTCCCGACGTCTATTCCGACGATCAAGGTCTCAAATTTGATTTGCAAAATCTTCTCGTTTTGTGTACGCTTCATATTAGATGCCTCCTGTGTTATTTGATTTGTGGTTAATTACGTCAACTCACATTTCAAATTCTACAGTGTGGCATCTTCTTTTTCAAAGTTCATTTTATTTCACTACAGGAATGCTCCTTATCGTATACTGCCACCCAGATTTTTTCGAAGCAGTTCCGCGCGTCTCTGGTCCCTCTTATCCGGGCTCATCTGACCGCCTGAGAATTTTTGCAGGTAAGCAGGCTGAATCATCAGCATCATTTCATTTATTTTATTTAGCTCCAATCCCGAAATCAAGCCTGATATCACTC
>JAAYNC010000087.1:0-5263 GCA_012521055.1 Eubacteriales Family XIII. Incertae Sedis bacterium | reverse complement strand
TTTACACAGGCATGAAAAGTCAACAAATTAGGAGAGCTATTACTTTAGACATCGATTAATAATAAATAACTATTTGTTTACAATGAGAAAAGCAACCGGGAAATCTTTTTAACCTCCGGTTGTTTTTTAAGAAATTCGTAAAGGTTTTTGAAGCGGAGGATATCAAAAAAATTCTTTAAATTTGGTTGATTTTTCCGCAAAAAAGTGATTATAATTTATATTTAGTTGCTTCCGGCTCTAGATAAAGCAAAGGGCATAAAAAAGAAGAAAAAGCAATAAAAATAATTTTTGTCAAATGCGATTGCTTTTTGCAAAAAGGCCGTATTTTAGACAATTTTAAGTATACTGAAATTGCTTTTGCGACAGATTTGTTATATAATTAACAAAGAAGGATATAAATGAAAAGCTGCTCTTTTAAAATAATTTGAAAGGTATGAAGGAGTAAATGGAAAGAGGTTCTGTCAAAAGACTCTATGATTTTTATGAAAAAGACAAAAACGGATATTATATTACAAGAGATGTCTATACCAAGCGAGGGATGCTTTTAATAAGAAAGGGGCAAAAAGTATCTCCGAAAGTCATAGGTAAGTTGATAAGACTGAAAAAACATGACATTAATATATTGGATGACAGTTATGATATCTCAAGTGTCGTATTTGTCGGCGATAACCAGCAAAATGATGTTTTCTCCTCTGATGACAAGCAAAGAGAAGTTTTTACTCCCACAGCCTTGCAGAAGGATATTTTTACCTTTAATGCAGAGTTGAAAAGTCTCATCGATTCGATCACGAAGAAATTCGGGGAAAAGATGAACATCAAGGATCCCCACATTTTGGAGAAGCCCAGTAAAGTATTATGCAACATAATCTTTGAGTCTAAGAACAAACCTTGGTGGATCTATATAAATGCGTTGGCCAATTACGTGGGGTGGATATATACACATTCCATCGATGTTGCCATAATGTGCATCATGATAGCGGAAAAATTGGGTTACGGTGATGAAAAATTATATAACATAGGCTTCAGCTCTTTGCTGCATGACGCGGGTAAACTGTTGGTACCGAAATCCATATTGGAAAAGGATGGCGAATTGACGGATATGGAACGAACATTCGTCAGACAGCATTGCGAGTTGGGCGCATGTTCTCTCGGAGAATTTAACATACCTAAAGAGTATATGGACATCTTTACTCAGCATCATGAGAGGTTGGACGGAAGCGGATACCCGAATGGGTTAAAAGAAGATGAAATAGGCATGAATGCCAAGATCGCAATGGTGGCCGACGCCGTTGACGCCATCACATCTTACCGGCCTTATAGGGAGGCGCAGGCGATGGATGTTGCCATGAAGATGTTGAGAGAAGAGAAAGAAAAATATCCCCAGGAGATAGTGTCCTTGTTGGAGGACATATTGAAACAAGAGTAGGCTCGTTACAGAAAACAGAAGGTGGTATTATGAATTTCAATAAAGTGCGTGCTGTTTATTTCAGCGCCACGGGTACTACAAAAAAAATAGTGGGAAGCATAGCGGGAACCATAGCGGGAAAACTGGGAATCAAATATGACACCTGTGATTTTACCTTACCTAATGCAAGGGAAAAGGCCTTAAGGTTTCATGAAAGCGATATCGTTGTTTTCGGAACCCCCATATATGCTGGACGAGTGCCGAACGTTCTGCTGAAATATCTTAACTTCATCGAAGGAAACGATGCCATAGCAGTGCCGGTAGTGCTGTACGGCAACCGGGATTACGATGACGCTTTGATAGAGCTGAGGGATATCCTCGAAAAAGGTGGATTGCATACTGTTGCCGCAGCAGCGTTTGTCGGTGAACATTCATTTTCATATGTACTGGCAAAGGGCAGGCCGGATGAAGAGGATATGCAGAAAGCGAATGAATTTGCGGCGAAAGTGGCGGAAAAAATAAAGGGCATCTCCGATATGGTCGCTTTGCAGCCTGTGGAAGTGAACGGGATACCCTATCCTTATCGAGGATATTACCAGCCCAGGGATCGTGACGGTAATCCAATCGATATAAGAAAGGTGAAACCTTTAACCGGCGATGACTGCATCAACTGTCTGATCTGTGCCGATGTATGTCCCATGGGTTCTATAAGCCGGGATAACGTCAGAGAAGTTGCCGGCATTTGCATCAAATGTGGGGCATGCATAAAAAAATGTCCGACCCAGGCGAAATATTATGTAGACGAAGGATATCTCTATCATAAACGGGAATTGGAAGAGGGGCTGACCCGAAGAGCCGAACCGGAGTGGTTTGTATAAAATAGAAACATTTTTCCCCCTGCGGGTATATCGGGTATATTTTGTGAGAGAGATTTTCTATAGCAGGGGGAAAGTATTATGATAAATTTAAAGTAAATGTCTCTTGCCTGGCAACAGGCATTTTTTATTTGTGTCCTATTTTTTTAAAACTAGCTTAGCAAAAGCCTCAAAAGACCAATCTTCTATGTCGTCAATATTATCCGTGACCTTGAGAAAGAAGCATTTAGGTATTTCCCTACATTTAACACTATCTTCCACACAGAGGTTGCAACCTTGATTGTGGTTTATAGGATTAAATTCACAAGTATAGTCTTCACAGGGACAAAAGGGTGAACTTTTCATTTCTTCCCCTCCTCGTAAATAATTTCCCCATCCATGATGGTCATTTCCACTTTGGCATTTCGTATTTCTTCCGGGGAGACAGCAAACAGATTACGGTCTACTATAACTATATCCGCTAACTTGCCTGCTTCCAGAGTACCTAATTCTTCCTCTCGGCTGACGCTGTATGAGGAACCTATGGTATAGCCTTTGAGAAGTTCGGCAACCGTGAGCTTTTCAGACGGGTTCCAGCCTCCTTCAGGCAGACCGTCATCATGGACTCTTGTACATCCCCGGTGGATCGCATAAAACGGATTGTTATCCACGACCGGGCAGTCGCTGCCAAGCGCCAATACACCCGCAGCATCTAACAAGGTTTTGAAGCGCCACGTTCTTGCCGCCCTCTCTTCTCCCAGCACAAATCTGTATTCCTCTCCTTCCCAGGTGGGCATGAGACCCAGATGCTCCGGTTGGACGGAGGGAACAATTCCAAGTGGGCGGAGTCTCTTAATATCCTCGTCATGAATAAGCTCCATGTGTTCAATGGCATGACGGGCGGAATTTTTTCCGTACATGGCAATGGCATTCTCAAAACAGTCCAAGGTAAACTGCGCCGCGCGGTCGCCCAGGCAGTGGATCTTGATGGACAATTCTCTTTTATGCGCCTCTTTGATAGAGTTAGCGATTTTATCCAACTCGCACAGTTGGATACCTCTGTTTCCCGGAGCATCCGCATAGTCTTCCAGCAACAATGCCGTATGAGTGGTGAACACACCGTCCACAAATTGTTTCACAAGATTTGCCCGAACCTTATCTCCTTTACAGGAAGCGGCATCTTCTGCAGCTGCGTCTAAATCTCCGAATAAGTCAGAGGCGGCATGGATGCGTAAAGTTAGTTCCCCACTGTCCTCCATTGACTTATATGTTCTGGCGCTGCCCATGTTTGCTCCAAAATAGGGTTGTACGTCCACTACCGAAGTAATCCCCAGGGGCGCCGCCGATTCCATAAACCTTTTCAGGTAATGCTTTTCCTGCTCGGGGCGGAAGGAGAGGGCTATAGATCCTACAAGAGCAACGGCGCTTTCGTACAGGAAGCCCGAAGGCTCCCTGTCTTCCAGCCGCGCTATTTCACCTCCGAAGGGGTCCGGAGTATCTTTTGTCACTCCCGCCAACTCTAAAGCTTTGCTGTTAACCCAAGCTCCGTGCGCCTCTGCGTTAACCAGGAAAACCGGCCTGTCCGGGAAAACACGGTCCAAAGAAAATTTCGTCGGTAGTGTTTTATTCTCCCAGAACACATGGTACCAGTTGAATCCGTATATCCAGCCTTCGGTAGGATGAGCCCGGTCAAATTCATAAACCATCTCGACTGCTTCTTCCTCAGAACGGGCGGCTCCCAGATTTACACATCCTTTATACATGCCTGCCAGGATTAAATGGGTGTGTGCGTCGTGAAACCCGGGCATCACCAGTTTATTTTTACAGCAAATGACTCTGGTATTTTCTCCCTTGTATTCCGCCGCTTTGTCCGGGAATCCTGTCGCTAAGATCCTATTTCCTTTTATGGCCACAAAACCTTCAAAGGGGACATCCGACACGCTGTCAACTATGGAATCGCTTTCAATCAGAATATCCGCTTTCAATGTCGTTTCCTCCTCAAGAGATCTTTTCTTTGATTACTCCGGAATATGAAGCCGCAAGAGTTCCCCGTAACTGTCAACTCTTCTGTCTCTGTGGAACTGGAGGATGTCTCTGGCTCTCTTAATCTCATCAAGATCCAGTTCGGCTACAATGGTGTCTTCTTCATTGCGTTTGCCTTCCGCTATGATCTTCCCCCAAGGATCAGCTACAAAGCCACGCCCGTAAAACTCCATATAGCCGCTTCCGTCCGTAGCATCTTCCCGACCTACTCTGTTACATGCGCATACATAGAAATTGTTGTGAATGGCGTGTCCCCGCATGCCGTCGATCCAGGTCTGAGAGGTGTCCAGTTCCGGATTGTCCGGTTCAGAGCCGATTGCGGAGGGATAGAACACGAAATCCGCGCCCTTGAGGGCTAGAATACGTGTAGCCTCAGGGAACCACTGATCCCAACAGATTAAGACGCCGAAATTTCCATACTTGCTTTTAAAGACTATGTAAGGAGAATCTCCCGGAGTAAAATAATATTTTTCAATATATTGAGGGCCCTCCGGTATATGATGCTTTCTATAAACGCCTAAAATGGTGCCGTCCGCATCGATAACAGCGGCGCTGTTGAAATACACGCCATCCATAGCATATTCGTAGAAACTGCTTACGATTACCACATCAAGTTCTTTTGCAAGGTCAATCATCTTCTGATTGGTTGGCCCGTCTACAGGTTCTGCCCAATCGTACTTTGTATAGTCGATAGTTTGAGGGAAATATAAACCATTAAAAAGTTCTTGCGTGCAGATGATCTTTGCGCCTTTTGCTGCCATTTCCCTGATCTGTTCTTCTGCTTTTTTCATGTTTTCGGATCTGTCCTGCACACAATGGAATTGTGTCATTCCGATCTTAACTTTACCTTTATTCATTGCCATCTCCTTTCTCTTTTCATTTAAATGATAAAACCAAATATTGTGAACAATATAATAGCAATTGCGGTAGGAGCAATGATCATTGGAAGTGCTGTTCTTGC
>JAAYNC010000002.1:0-17359 GCA_012521055.1 Eubacteriales Family XIII. Incertae Sedis bacterium | reverse complement strand
CTTTCTTACAACTTTCATAGTTCCCATAGTTTCCAACAAACGGTTTAGGGATAAGCGGATGTGTTGGATCTGGGTCAGGTATTTAACCTGGCTGATTCTATAACTGGCTCTGGGCCTTTTGCTCAATTTCATTGATGATGCGAGTCTCGTATTCCAAGGTACTGAAATCGATGAAACGGACAAAGAGAGACACGCGGTTTTCCGTATTCAAACTCCGCCACAAATTAGCGGTGAAGGTATCGATGTTTCCGCGAATGGTCACCGGCCGGGGATCTCCTTCAAAGGAAGGTAGGGGCTCCTCGTTGACCTGGTATGTATGGATCAGATGGCCAATCCCGGGAAGCTTGTTCTCGTAAGTATAGAAAAACCTCAGGCAAGTTGCCGGATTCCCTCCGGCGGATTTCAAAATAGACAATCTATAAGAAGAGAAGTCGCCGTTGGCAAAGAGCAGACCGGAGATGCGCGGCGTGTAATGAGGTTCGTCCGGCTCAAAGGTTCTTGTGGACAGGGCTTCGCAAAAGGCGCGGCCGGCCAGCGTGCTTTCCAGGTGGTCGGTGAGAAGGGCGTTCTTGTAGTCGTGTTTATTGGCGTCAAACCGCTCCAATGCATCGTAAATGGTATCCGTCTGATCTCCGTTGGTTACGATGGTGCTCCGTGAGAACACGCGCACAGGTGAATAGACAATTAAGGAAGGGTCCGTTAGCTTGGCCGGGTCGTAGACTTCCGTCCGAATGCCGTCCCCGTCCTCCACCATGATGCGGTTGCGGCTGTTTTCGCTCCTGCCCATGATAAAATAGGCGACGACGCCTTTGTCGCCTTTTTCGTTAGTACCGATGATAATTCCGCGCCCGGGATAACTTTTATTGCTTAAATATTCATAGAGATCATAAACTTTCATTTTACCGCCTGCCTTTCTTCTTAGTTCTTTGAGATTATACCGTTCACTCTTGAAATCACTTTTCATTAACTTTTGAGATTGTATCTTCTGAGATTGCATCTCCTCTGTTCTTCAGAACCCTGCAAACCTGTTCCACCGCTTTGGGGAGCATAATCCATTCAGCTTCTTCCATGACGCGCCGTTGGAGACTTTCCGGTGTATCATCTTCTTTAACGAGAACAGGCTGCTGCATGATGATTTCGCCTCCGTCGGGTACCTCGCTCACATAATGGACGGTGGCTCCTGTAACTTTGACGCCGCTTTCCAGGACGGCACGGTGGACTTTCAGTCCGTAATAGCCCTGACCGCAGAAAGCGGGGATGAGGGAAGGATGGATATTGATCATCCGGTGATCATATTCTTTTACGAGTTCTTTTCCCAGAATGGACAGGAAACCTGCCAGGACTACCAGGTGAATGCGGTGCTTGCGCAGGAGTTCGCCGATGGCTTGATCAAACTGCTCTGAAGTTTGGAAATCCTTGCGATTGACCGTCAGAGCCGGAATGCCGTTTTCGGCGGCTCGCGTCAATCCGTAGGCGCCGGGTCGATCGGAAATGACCAGCTTGATGGTGCCTGACTCAAGTTTACCTTCTTTCTGGGCGTCTATCAATGCCTGCAGGTTTGTGCCGTTTCCGGAAATCAATACGGCGATGTTCAGCACAAAATCACCTCTTTCTCACCGGGAACGATTTCACCGATTATGGTCGCTGTTCCTGTCCATGGGGCAGCTCCGTTGTTAATGTGTTTGGCGTCTCCGGATTCGGCAGATCCGTTGTCAATTTGTTTGATGCCTGCGGATGCAGCTGATTTCTTTTCGAATTGTTCATTTTGTTCATTTGCTGCCGATATTGAGGAGATTGTTTCGAACTGTTCTTTCTGTTCATTAGTTGTTGAAGCAGATGAATTTCTCTCAGCCCGTAAAGAGATTTTTTCGTCGAACTGTTCGTCGCTTTCTGCCGGTGGGGCAGATTTCTCGCTAAAGTACTCATTAAGATGTCGTATGGCTTTGTCTGCATCCGCAGGATCTATGATAAGGCACATGCCTGTACCCATGTTGAACACGTTGAACATTTCCCGGGTTGGAATATTTCCTTCCCGTTGCAACAGGTGAAAGACAGGTGGAACGGTCAAAGCTTTATAATCTATTTTTGCTGCGCGATCAGCCGGGAGAATGCGCGGGATATTCTCATAAAAACCGCCACCGGTGATATGGCAGATCCCTTTAACCTTGACCTTGGAGAGGAGGGAGAGAACGGGTTTTACATAGATTCGTGTCGGCGTGAGCAATGCCTCTCCCAAAGTGGATGACAGCTCATCCACGTAGCGGTCCAAAGGTTGATTCTCCACATCCAGAACTTTTCGGACCAGGGAAAATCCGTTTGAATGAATACCGGAAGAGGGAAGACCGATGATTAGATCCCCCGGTTTGACATCCCCCGAATCGATGATTTTGCTCTTGTCGACTATGCCCACGGCAAAGCCTGCCAAATCGTACTCGTCGGGACCGTAGAACCCGGGCATCTCCGCAGTCTCGCCTCCCACCAGGGCGCAACCGGCCTGTACACAACCTTCAGCGATTCCCGAAACAATTTCGGCCGCTTTCTCCGGGCGGTTTACACCCACCGCCAGGTAATCAAGAAAGATCAGCGGCTTTGCCCCGCTGCAAACGATGTCGTTTACGCACATGGCAACGCAGTCGATGCCGATGGTGTCGTGCTTGTCCATCAGAAATGCGATTTTCAGTTTCGTGCCCACGCCGTCGGTGCCGGACACGAGGACAGGCTCTTTTATACCGGTAAGGTCCAGCTCCAAAAGCCCGCTGAAGCCTCCGATGCCGCCCAAAACACCTTTAGTAACGGTCCTGGCGATATGTTTTTTCATCAGTGAAACGGCTTCGTAGCCCGCCGTTATATCCACACCGGATTCCTTGTACAGTTCGCTGAAACTCTTCATTGTTTATCCTCCAAAGCGGATACCTTATTTACCTTCTATTTTATCTTCCGTTCAAAGTGGGTTCTCGCTCATCCTCTACTTATATTCCATTATGAGGATCCCTCGTTAATCTTTTTTATCTTCCGTTTAAAGCGGATCCCTCGTTGGTCTTCTATTTGTCCTCCATACGAACGGGTTCCTGTGACAGGTCCAGGTTCTCTCCGATTTTAAACTCGTACTTTTCTTTCGGCATGATTTCGGGAACTTCAATGGGATAGCGTCCGGTGAAACAGGAAGTGCAGAATTCCAAAGACGGATTGTCTGCCAACTTCGTTACGTTTTCCACTCCGAGAAATCCCAGGGAATCCACGCCGATTATTTCCGCGATTTCTTCCACCGTATGGTTGGCAGCGATGAGATGCTCCTTCGATCTGATATCCGTTCCGAAAAAGCAAGGATAAAGGAAGGGGGGTGATGAAACCCTCATGTGGACTTCCTTGGCGCCTGCCTCACGCAATAGTCGAACGATGCGCTTGCTGGTGGTGCCTCTGACGATGGAGTCGTCGATGAGTATGACTCGCTTGCCCCTTACTGTGGAAGATATGGTATTCAACTTGATGCGCAGAGTACTCTCCCTCTGGGGCTGGAAGGGCTCGATAAACGTCCTTCCGATGTATTTGTTTTTAATGAACCCCACGTCGTAAGGGATTCCTGATTGCTTGGAATAGCCCAGCGCCGCATCGATGCCGGAATCGGGCACGCCGATGACCACGTCGGCCTGGACGGGATGCTCAAGGGCAAGAAAGGCGCCTGCCCGCAGCCGGGCTGTGTGGACGCAGCTGCCGTCTATGACGGAATCAGGGCGGGCAAAATAGATGAACTCGAAGACGCAGAAGGATTTCTTTCCGGGTTTGCAGTTGTCTTCGATGCTGCGCATGCCTTCTTCGTCAATAATCACGATTTCGCCGGGTTTAACGTCCCGGATGAACGCGGCTCCTACGCTGTCCAAAGCGCAACTCTCCGAAGCCACGATATAATCTTCACCGGCTTTGCCGATGCAAAGGGGGCGAAAGCCGAGGGGATCGCGGACGGCAATGAGCTTCTTTGGCGACATGATTACAAGGGAATAGGCCCCTTGTATCTTTGTCATTGCCCGGCTTATAGCTTCTTCGATGGAGTCGGAAGCAAGGCGTTCGCGGATGATTGTGTGGGCGATTACTTCCGTATCGCTTGTAGTGTGGAAGATGGCGCCTGTCAGCTCCAGTTCTTCTTTCAGCTTCGCTGCGTTGGTCAGGTTACCGTTGTGGGCAATGGCCATGGTGCCTTTGATGTGGCGTATGACCAGTGGTTGGGCATTTTCAACCGATAGTCCGCCGGTTGTACTGTAACGGCAGTGGCCGATGGCCATATTCCCGCCGGGCAGCTTTTCCAGCACGTCTTTTGAAAACACTTCACTGACCAATCCGAGCCCTTTATGTCCGGTGATAACGCCGTCGTCGTTGATGGCAATTCCGCAGCTCTCCTGCCCCCGATGCTGAAGGGCATAGAGTCCGGTATATACGATGCTCGCCACATCGCTGCCGGTGCTGCGAACACCGAAAACTCCGCATTCCTCGTGAAGTTTATCATCTAAAAGATGGTACATTTTGTATCCTCCAAAAGCTTCTTACGGCTTTGCCGCATTCGTAGGTTGTCAATTTGCACGCGTGGGTTGTTCGTGCTGTTGCGCCAATTTACCCCACGTGGGCCGACCATGTTGCTTTGGTGTTTGTTCACCGCTATTTACAAAGGGTTATTTGCCCATGAGGCGCTTCATCACTTCTCTGTATGCGCCTTCCACGTTGCCCAGATCTCTGCGGAAGCGGTCCTTGTCCAGTTTTTCGCCGGATACGCTGTCCCAGAAGCGGCATGTGTCCGGTGATATTTCATCGGCCAGCACAATGGTTCCGTCGGCCAGCTTTCCGAATTCCAGTTTGAAGTCGATGAGTTGAATGTTGAGATCTTTCAGATAGGAAGAAAGGATTTCATTGATGCGCAGAGAGTAATCAGCGATGAGATCCAGTTCTTCCTTTGTGGCCAGGTCCAAAGCGAATATATGGTACTCGTTGATCATGGGATCGCCCAACTCATCATTTTTATAGCAGTATTCCAGGACGGTGCGCTTCAGTTCGGTGCCTTCCGGAAGCCTAAGCCTTTTTGACAAGGAGCCGGCGGCGATGTTCCTGACGATGACCTCCAAGGGTATGATGTGGACTTTTTTGACGACGGTTTCCGTTTCGGAGATCTCCTCAACGAAATGGGTGGGGATGCCTTCTCGTTCCAAGAGCTTCATCAGGTGATTGGTGACCTGGTTATTGATGGCTCCTTTGCCGGCAATGGTTCCTTTCTTTTGACCGTTGAAGGCGGTGGCGTCGTCCTTGTAAGATACGATGTATAAGTTGTCGTCATCCGTCCGGAATACTTTTTTCGCTTTTCCTTCATAAACTTGTTCCAATTTTTTCATTTGGGTTTATCTCCTTTTGGAATGTTGCCTATCAATTAGGATGTTGCATGTCGATAACCTTAATTGTCTATGCTAATTGTTTACCGCTAATTTTCAATTACTATTGCCTATCGTTAATCGTCATTTGTCCTTGCTGGACGTCGATAGCTTTTGTTAGATTTCGTTAGTCTTCGTTGGCCCGGAACTGTTCGTCCTTTGCCATGACTTCTTCCTTCATCCGTGCCCGCAGCTCTAAGAGTTTTTTCTCAATGTCAGCGTCATGAACAGCCAGGATTTGCGCAGCCAGGAGGGCAGCATTGTCTGCCCTATCAACAGCTACGGTAGCTACAGGAACGCCTCTTGGCATCTGTACCGTGGAAAGGAGAGCGTCTAACCCGCCAAAAGCAGAGCTTTTGATCGGCACCCCAATTACGGGAAGGTTGGTGTGGGCCGCAATGACGCCGGCCAGGTGGGCTGCTTTGCCCGCAGCGGCGATTATGGCTGAAAACCCTTCGTCCCTTGCGGAGGTGGCGAAGGCGATGACCTGTTCGGGTGTCCTATGGGCCGACATGATCCTTGTTACATAGGGGATGCCAAGATCTTTTAAAACCAGTTCTGCATTTTTTACTACTGGATAATCGCTGTCGCTTCCCATGATGATGGCTACTTTTTTCTGATCCATAATATCCCTCCATATGTCCTGCGTGGGTCGGTTAAATGTTTTCTTTTGAATTCTATTCTGCGTAGTTCGCTCTTAATGATGATTCTCTGATTTCATTATAGAATAAGGGCAATGGAAAACAACAATTCCAAGTCAAAAAATATAACAAGAAGTAAAATATTTTTGCATATGTTCGGAACATACGGAACGTTATACTATAGTAGCAATACCAATATTCAAAAACGATCTAGGGTATAGAGCCGCAAGGTTAACCATTTTGAAAATTATATTATTTAATGGTTAATTTTGCCGGGGACGGGGGATGGTTAATTGCGGGGATGGTTAATTTAGTTGAGGCAGGAGATGGTTAATTTGGCGTGGATGGTTAATTGGGCCGGGGCGGGAGATTGTAGTGTTAACCATTTCACTATTTTTTTACTAAAATAGTTTACACTGGTTGTGGCGGAGGATAAAAGAGTTAACCAATTAACTATTCTTATTGGAAAAGCGGACTTTTGGAAGAGAGCAAGGCTTTAAAATCAACTAATTCGCCGGGAATTTTGCATAAAATGGCTTGTTTTAAAAGAAAAGTAACCCTAAAGATCTGGCCAATTTTTTCACAAAATCCTATTGCACGCGCCGAACGATTATGTTATTATATTAACAAAGAAAATCGTGCTGAGTTGTGAGGGTTCGTCCCGAGCAGGAAGGCGAGAGAATAGAATACGGTTGTTTGCGTAATTCTTTATGTAATACGTAAAAAGTATCTATCCTTATGCCTTCCCATAAGGATTTTTTTATTGCGGGGAATAATCATGGAAACTTTGAAAGGGTTAATTGACAAGCTGGAAAAAACGCAGTCTCTGGAAAGAGAAGAACTGCTGTATTTCCTTGAAAATTACGATGCAGACAGCATAGGGTATCTCTTTGCCAAAGCCAGAGGCGTTGCAAGACGCCAATTTGGAAGCAATATCTATCTTCGAGGACTTATCGAGCTCACAAACTATTGCAAATGTAATTGCTTATATTGCGGAATTCGCAGGTGCAACAAGAATACAGAGCGCTATCGCCTCACTCCTGAAGAGGTGCTGAGATGTTGCGAAATCGGTCATAAACTTGGCTTCCGCACCTTTGTGCTCCAGGGAGGAGAAGACAGTCACTTTACAGACGATATCCTAGTATCCTTGATAGAATCCATCAAATCCGCTTATCCGGATTGCGCAATCACCCTTTCCCTCGGCGAGAAGAGTAAGGAGTCTTATCAAAAATACTTCGACGTCGGAGCGGATCGCTACTTGCTGCGCCATGAAACGGCAGATCCGGACCATTACGCCATGCTTCATCCTAAAAATCAAACTTTCGAGAACAGGATGAAATGCTTGTATGACCTGAAATCCATCGGTTATCAGGTGGGAACGGGCTTCATGGTGGGTTCGCCCTATCAGACCTTGGAAAACATTGTGAGTGATCTCCAGTTCATTCAGGAATTCCAACCGCATATGGTGGGAATCGGACCTTTCATTCCGCATAGTGACACTCCCTTCGGTCATCATCCGAAAGGCAGCAGGGAGCTTACATTGGTGCTCATCGCGATTCTGAGGCTCATGATTCCCAATCTGCTGATTCCTTCCACCACGGCCTTGGGAACCATCCATCCCACGGGAAGAGAACAGGGAATAATGGCAGGCGCCAATGTAATCATGCCTAACCTTTCACCGGTTAACGCCCGCACAAAATATCTGCTTTACGATAACAAGATCAGCACAGGACAGGAGGCCGTAGAAGGAGTCCTTGATCTACGGCGTCGCATGTATGCCCTCGGATATCAAATTCCTGTGACTCGGGGCGACTACAGACCTGCCGTTTAACACCACTTAAGACCGTTTAATACAGCATTATACGGTTAATGCAGTTAAATACTGCGTTCAGCACGGACGTAATCCGTATGACAATCTCAATGAGAGATCCGCGCGGAAACATCCGGTATTTTGTCTTGCTTTGTTCACCTATAGAAAGGAGTTTTAATAATGTATAATCCTCTGTCCAAGAAAGCCGCCGAGTTCATCGATCATGAGGAAATCCTGGAAACCATAGAATACGCCCAAAAGAATAAGCGCAACGCTCAACTCATCGGCAGTATCATCGAAAAGGTTAAGGAGTGCAAGGGCCTTTCCCACAGGGAAGCCGCGGTCCTGCTGGAATGCGAGTTGCCCGAGCAAAACGAAGAAATCCTGAAGCTGGCAAAGAGAATAAAGGAGAAGATTTACGGCAACCGAATCGTATTGTTCGCTCCTCTCTATTTGTCCAACTACTGCGTCAACGGATGCGTTTATTGTCCGTATCACAGGCAGAACAAAGACATTCCCCGGAAAAAGCTCACCCAAGAGGAAATAGCCCGGGAAGTCATGGCGTTGCAGGACATGGGACACAAGCGCCTGGCGCTTGAAGCCGGTGAAGACCCGGTGAACAACCCCATTGAATACATCCTGGAGAGCATCGATACGATATACAGCATTAAGCACAAGAATGGAGCCATACGAAGGGTGAATGTAAACATCGCAGCCACCTCCGTCGAAAATTACCGCAAACTGAAGGAGGCGGGAATCGGCACCTACATCCTTTTCCAGGAGACCTATCACAAAGAGCGTTATGAGATGCTTCATCCCACCGGCCCGAAGCATGACTATGCATACCACACGGAAGCCATGGACCGGGCCATGGAAGCGGGAATCGACGACGTAGGCCTCGGCGTGCTGTTTGGATTGAACATGTACCGTTACGATTTCGTGGGTTTGTTGATGCATGCGGAGCATCTGGAAGCAAGCATGGGCGTCGGCCCCCACACCATCAGCGTTCCGAGGATTCGCCCTGCCGACGACATCAACGTAGAAGATTACAAAGATGCGGTACCTGATCATATATTTGCCAAGATCGTTGCCATATTGCGGATTGCCGTTCCATATACGGGCCTGATCATCTCCACGAGAGAGTCAAAAAGAGTTCGCGAGAAACTATTGGAACTTGGAGTATCCCAAATCAGCGGCGGCTCAAAGACCAGCGTGGGAGGCTATGCGGATCCCGAGCCTGAAGATGAAGAAACGGCGCAGTTTGACATCTGCGATAACAGGACTTTGGATGAAATAGTGGATTGGCTGTTGGGGTTGGGTTATGTTCCCAGTTTCTGTACCGCATGTTACCGTGAAGGGCGCACCGGAGACAGGTTTATGAGCCTTGCGAAGAACGGACAAATCGCCAACTGCTGCCATCCCAACGCTCTCCTGACCTTAAAAGAATACTTGGAAGACTACGCTTCACCGGTGACCAGGCAACGGGGAGATAAGGTTATAGAAGAACAGATACACTTTATCCCAAACGATAAAGTCCGCACGCTGGCAACGCAGCGAATGGCTGATATCAGACAAGGGAGACGGGATTTCCGGTTCTAATAAGCGAAATTTACGGTCACATTATCAGAGGTAAGAAATCGGATTAGTTGTCCCGGGGATAGAAACAGAAGACAGAAACAAAATAAGAGCAAAAATAGGAAGGAATGGGAAATGAGCCTACAAGCAACTCCCGAAGCCAATCGCCTTCACATCGGAATATTCGGCAAGCGAAACAGCGGGAAATCCTCTCTGATCAATGCGCTGACAGGGCAGGAGGTGGCCCTGGTGTTCGACGTTGCGGGGACTACCACCGATCCCGTTAAGAAAGCCATGGAAATCCCCGGGCTGGGCCCTTGTGTTTTCATCGACACGGCGGGATTTGACGATGAGGGCGAGCTGGGCAAAATGCGGGTGGATAAGACGAAAAAGGTCATAGGAAAGACGGACCTTGCCCTGGTGGTTTTTTCCGACGATGAAATTTCCCTGGAAGTGGAGTGGCTCAAGGATCTTCAGGAAATTGAAACTCCCGTCATTCCCGTGGTAAATAAAATAGATATTCTTGAAGACGCAGAAAATATCGGTCGATCGATTCGTGAAAAGTGCGGTCTGAATCCTGTTTTGGTCAGCGCGAAGTATAAGACCGGCATTGATGAGCTTCGCGCCGAAATTATCCGGAAGCAACCTGAGAATTATGAGGCAAAGGAGATAACCGGGGATTTGGCCAAGGAAGGGGACACCGTGCTGCTGGTGATGCCTCAGGACATTCAGGCTCCCAAGGGCCGCCTGATCCTGCCGCAAGTTCAGACCCTAAGGGAACTGTTGGATAAAAAATGCGTAGCTCTCTGCACCACCGCTGATAAAATAGACGAAGCGTTGGCCGCATTGGCAAAGCCTCCCCAACTGATTATCACGGATTCACAGGTTTTCCCCCTGGTATACAGCAAGAAGCCTGAGGAAAGCAAGCTGACATCCTTCTCCATTCTTTTTGCCAATTACAAGGGAGACCTGCAGCATTTCATCCTTGGCGCAGAGGCCGTCGATAAATTGAACGAAAACTCCAAAGTGCTCATTGCAGAGGCCTGCACCCATGCGCCTCTTGAAGAGGATATCGGCCGGGTCAAGATTCCGGCACTGCTTCGCAGAAGGATCGGTGAAGGGTTGCGGATAGACGTGGTGGCAGGTTCGGATTTTCCCGATGACCTTTCGCACTACGATCTTATCATTCACTGCGGTGCCTGCATGTTCAACAGAAAGCATGTGCTTACACGAGTCAGGCAGGCAAAAGCGCAGGGGGTGCCGATAACGAATTACGGCGTGGTGTTGGCCAAACTGTCCGGCATCCTGGACCAAATCGACTATTGAAGAGAAATCAAAAGGGACGGTAAGTAAAAAAGCACCGTCCCTTTTAATTTCTTTGATTTCTTTTTACTTTTAGCGCAGCACGGCTCCCGTGTTTGCCGAGGACACCAGTCTGGCATAGCGAGCCAGCCAGCCCGAAAGGGGTTTGGGTTCTTTCGGTGTCCAATTCGCTTTTCTTTGCGCCAGTTCTTCGTCGGAAACCCGAAGGTTGATCTTATTTGCCGGAATGTCAATATCGATGATATCCCCGTCCTGAATAAGGCCGATTTCGCCTCCCGACGCCGCCTCCGGAGAGACGTGCCCGATGGAAGCGCCTCTTGAAGCGCCGCTGAACCGCCCGTCCGTGATGAGGGCGACGCTTTTATCAAGTTCCATGCCGGCTAAAGCGGCAGTCGGGCCGAGCATTTCACGCATACCGGGACCGCCCTTAGGCCCTTCATAGCGAATTACCACTACATCACCGGGCTTGATTTCTCCGGCGAAAATCGTGGTAATAGCCTCATCTTCGTTGTCGAAGACACGGGCCGGACCGCTATGAACCAGCATTTCCTCTGCCACGGCGGAACGCTTCACCACGCAGCCGTCCTTTGCGATGTTACCCCAGAGCACGGCGATGCCGCCTGTGGTGCTGTATGGATTGGACAGGGGACGGATCACATTGGGATTCTTATTGGCATGGCCTTTTATGTTTTCCGCTACGGTTTTTCCCGTGGCCGTGATGGGAGAGGTGTCGATATAACCTCCTTCTGCCAGCTGAGCCATTACCGCCGGAATTCCTCCCGCTGCATCCAGGTCCTGAATGTGGGTATTACTCGCAGGGGCTAGTTTACACAAATTGGGAGTTCTTGCGCTGACTTTGTTGATCAGGTCCAGGTCCAGATCGATGCCGGCTTCCGAGCAGATGGCCAGCAGGTGAAGTACGCTGTTGGTGCTGCAGCCGAGAGCCATGTCCACAGCCAGCGCATTTCCCACAGCGGCTTCCGTGATGATGTCTCTGGTTTTAATATCGCGCTTTACCAGTTCCATGATCTGCATTCCGGCACGTTTTGCCAGCTTGAGCCGATCGGCGTGGACGGCGGGAATGGTGCCGTTTCCGGGAAGAGCGATGCCGATGGCTTCGCAGAGGCAGTTCATGGAGTTGGCGGTAAACATGCCGGCGCAGGAGCCGCAGCCGGGACAGGCCTGATTTTCCATGTAGTCGAGTTCTTCGTCGTCAATGAGTCCGGCCTTTCTCGCTCCCACCGCTTCAAACAGGGAGGAAAGGCTGATTTCGGTTTCGTTATTAGCACCGGCCAGCATGGGACCGCCGCTGCAGACGATGGCCGGCAGGTTGAGCCGCGCCGCCGCCATGACCATGCCGGGAACGATCTTGTCGCAGTTGGGAACCAGGACCAGCCCGTCCAGGCAGTGAGCGAGAGCCATGGTTTCAACGCTGTCTGCGATGAGTTCACGGCTTGGGAGGGAATACTTCATCCCTATATGCCCCATGGCGATGCCGTCACAGACGCCGATGGAGGGGATGAGTATGGGAGTTCCTCCGGCCATCCTCACTCCGGTTTTTACAGCTTCGGCGATTTTGTCCAGATGGCTGTGGCCGGGGACGATTTCGCTATATGCGGAAACCACTCCGATGAGAGGTCTGTCTAATTCTTCTTTTGTATACCCCATGGCGTAAAAGAGGGAGCGGTGCGGCGCCCGCTCGACCCCTTGGGTTACTTGTCGACTTTTCAATTCCATTTTGCTTACTCCTTGTTTTTCAAGCCGGTTCATTTTACATTTTTCAGCTGAGGTGGTTCATCGTTTCTTTTTTCAACGTCCCATCATTCCTTATTCTTTCAACCGGCTCTATTTCTTATTTCTGCAGCCAGCTCATCATTTCGCGGAGTTTTGCGCCGACTTTTTCGATGGGATGTTCGGCTTCCATGCGGCGGCAAGCCAGGAAATGAGCCCTCTTTCCTGCGTTGTTTTCGGCGATCCATTTGGATGCGAAGGTACCGTCTTGAACCTCTCTCAGGACTTTTTTCATTTCCTTTCTCGTTTCTTCTGTGATGATCCTGCGGCCGGTCTCGTAGTCGCCGAATTCGGCGGTATCGGAAATGGAGTAGCGCATGAGGGACAATCCGCCCTTGTTGACCATGTCGATGATGAGCTTCATTTCATGGACGCATTCGAAATATGCCATTTCGGGAGGATAACCCGCTTCCACCAGCGTGTCGAAGCCCGCTTTCATGAGCTCCGTTACACCGCCGCAGAGCACTGCCTGCTCGCCGAAGAGGTCCGTTTCCGTTTCATCTTTGAATGTAGTTTCCAAAACACCTGCGCGACCGGCACCGATGCCGCTTGCGTAGGCCAGGGCATAATCCTTCGCTTTGCTGGAAGCGTCCTGGTGTACGGCGATTAATGAGGGCACGCCTTTTCCTTCCTGATACTGGCTGCGGACCGTGTGACCTGGACCTTTCGGGGCCACCATGATTACATCGCAGTCGTTAGGAGGGATGATCTGGTTATAATGGATGTTGAAGCCGTGGGCAAACATGAGGACGTTGCCGGGCTTTAAATTGGGCTCGACTTTAGTACTGTAGACTTGGGGAGCTTTTTCGTCGGGGACCAGCATCATAATCAGGTCGCCGGCTTTGGCAGCCTCGTCTACTTCGAGCACCTTCAGGCCCGCTTCTTCAGCTTTTGCCCAGCTGGAAGAATTCTCTCTCAGGCCTACAACTACATTTACTCCGCTTTCCTTCAGGTTGAGGGCATGGGCGTGCCCCTGGCTTCCATACCCGATGATAGCTACGATTTTATCTTTCAGAAGTTCCAGGTTGCAATCTTTGTCATAGTACATCTTTACCATCTTTTCTTTCCTCCGTTTCGATTCAATTGATTTTTTCAGTAACTGGTTTTACGCTGTCTCGCTCCAGTGCGGTTACGCCGGTACGGCACATTTCAAGTATAGTATAATTCCGCAGGTTTTGCAGGAAGGCATCGATTTTTTTGGTGGTTCCCGTCAGTTCGATCATCATGGATTCGGGAGACAGATCCACGATGGAAGCTTGATAGATATCCGAGATTTCACGCAGCTCGGTGCGTATTGCCGAATCAATTTTCACTTTGATAAGTAAAAGCTCCCGGGTCAGGGCATAGTTGTCAGCCAAGTGTTTTACGGAAATCGCCTCTATCAGCTTGTTGAGCTGTTTGATGATCTGTTCCAGGATACGCTCGTCACCCGTTACCGTCAGGGTGATGTTAGAGGTTCCCGGGTTGTGGGTTTCCGACACGGTCAAGGAGTCGATGTTGTAGCCCCGCCGGCCGAAAAGGCTGGAGACTCTGGCCAGTACGCCCGGGTTGTTTTTAACGATAATGGACAATATATACCTTTTCATGGATTTCCTCCTTACTTAATTCCCGATTAAATCCATAGTTTTTCCCGATTAATTTAACTCCATGGTTTGATGCATGGCCCCGGTGATTAACCCCATGATTTGATTCATGGCTACCGGCAGGTCGAATTATTCCAGAATGATATCATCAGCGGTCATTCCGGCAGGTATCATGGGAAGCACTCGCTCCTCGCAGCTTAAGATGCATTCGATTACCATAGGCCCCTGGCTGTTGGCGGCAACTTCTAAAGCATTTCGCAATTCTTCCCGGGTTTCGCAGCGCATGCCTTTGGCTCCAAAAGCCTCTGCGAGCTTGACATAATCCGTCTTGCGGTTGGGTCTGGTGTAGGCGAAGCGTCCGTTATAGAAGGATCTTTGCCACTGGTAAACCATTCCCAGGGCGTTATTGTTGAAAAGCACCGTTGTAATGGGGAACTGATTGCTTACAGAGGTGCAGAGCTCGTTCAAGTTCATATGGAAGCTGCCGTCGCCTGTAACGTGGACTATTTTCTTGTCCGGCCGGCCGCAGGCCGCTCCGATGGCAGCGCCGTAACCGTAACCCATGGTTCCCAGTCCTCCGGAAGTGAGGAAATCCCGCGGTTCTTCTGCCCGGGAATACTGGGCTGCCCACATCTGATGCTGGCCAACATCTGTGGTCATTACAATGTTTTTTCCGAAGATATCGTAGATATCCTGGATGATGAGGTGGGGCCGTAATTCGCCGCAGCTGTCCATAGGTTTGTATTCCTGCTTGGATCTGAGCTCATGAATTTCCTTGAGCCAGCTTTCGTCGTGCCTCTCTTCGATCATGGGCAGCAGCTTTTCGAAAACGGCGCGGACATCGCCGATGATGCTGTAATCTATAGTAACATTTTTGTTGATTTCTGCGGGGTCGATATCAATATGTATGATTGTGGACCCGGCGGCGAATTTGCCCGCGTTGGTGGCTACCCGGTCGGAGAAGCGCGCGCCTACCGCCAAAAGCACATCGGCTTTTTGAACTGCTTTGGAAGCGGAGACGCTGCCGTGCATGCCGATAATTCCCAGGTTGTAGGGATCGCCGAAAGGAAGTACGCCGGTTCCCATTACCGTATGGCAGCTGGGAATTTTGGCTTTTTTGATGAACTGCTTAACGGAAGAAGCAGCGTTGGAAGCCACTACACCGCCTCCGTACAGCATGACGGGGCGCTTGCTCTTGTTGAGCACCTCGGCGATAGCGGCTAGTTGATCTTCATCTATGGAAGGAGTTTCATGCTTTACAGTACGAGGTTTTGGCTCGTATTCGCAGACGGCGGCTGATACATCCTTGGGAATGTCCACCAATACGGGTCCGGGACGGCCGGTGGTGGCGATTTCAAAGGCATAATGCAGGGTATCTGCCAGTTTTGTTACATCGCGAACTACAAAGTTGTGCTTTGTGATGGGCATGGTTATGCCGGTAATGTAAACTTCCTGGAAGCTGTCCTTCCCGAGCAGATCGGTGCTCACGTTGCCCGTAATGGCGACGATGGGAATGGAGTCCATGAAGGCCGTAGCGATGCCGGTGACTAAATTGGTGGCGCCGGGACCGGAGGTGGCGATAACAACGCCAGGTTTGCCGGTGGCTCTGGCGTAGCCGTCGGCCGCATGAGAAGCGCCCTGTTCGTGAGCCGTCAGTATGTGGCGAAGTCGCCCTTCGTATTTAATAAGCGCATCGTAGATATTCAATACGGCTCCTCCGGGATAACCGAAAATCGTATCGACGCCCTGCTCCAGCAGAACTTCCATTATGATTTCAGAACCGTTTTTTTGCATTGTCCTTCCCCCTGTTTCATGCTCATATGTTTCTTACGTTGTCGATGTTTTTGTATCTGTGTCTTATAAAAAAATGGTCTTCATCTCAGTTAAGAGACAAAGGCCAGACGACTTTGCGGTACCACTCTTATTGCCTCTGTCAGGATATATCCGCAAGAGGCCACTCACTGGCATCGAAAACCCATACAACGCATAAATACAATCCATACATAGAACCTTGCACAGGTCCGCAGGCCGCAGATCCTGAGGTATTCAATGCCGGACGGGATAACGGCCGTCAACCGATCAAACTTACACAGGCCTGACCCTTCAGCCGATTGCTCGGAGGTGACTTTCACATGTCTTCAAGCTCTGTCTTTCACCGGACGACAGCTCTCTGTGCCTTGAAGGCAGGCTACTTTTCCTCGTCATCGCGTTAACATATATGAATATTGGTACAATTCTACTCGCTTTTTCGTATCGTGTCAACTACCAATTAGAGGTTGCCGGTGTCAAAGTTTTGCGGAGTTTGCCCGGGCGCCAATTTATGATGATTTGAAATTGTGAGCTGTGCAAAAAATCAGGTTGTACGTAGATTTATTTAATTTATTATGATAGTTTGTGCAAAATTTCGGATAGTACTACGTAGGTATGTACGGGTTTCTCTTTCGTATCGACCGTACAATCTGAAAATTTGCACACCAGGTTACGGGGTTTTTCATATATATTTACGTACGATCTGATTTTTTGCACAGATGCAAGTTGTAATTGGCGTTGGATTCTGTATTTGGCGCCAGGTACCAAATACAACTAGATATAACTGGTTTTGCTTTTGCAACGTATTTGCCCTGTCCCTTAGAGTATAATTTTAGTTGGCAAAGAAAGAAAAAAGGAAGAGAGCAAAGCCCCCTTCCCCTCATACAAGAATTCCTGTAAGATAAGTTTGTGACAACAACCAACAGGAGGCTTGTATGATGAAAACTATATTATCAGAGAAGGAACTAGACTTCAATACTTTAGAGAAAGAGATTTTCCGAATTGGATGCGAGTATGCAGCAAGCCTGATGGAAGAAGTGCTAAAGCAGATGGATAAACAACTTGCAGAAAGCAGGGATAAAAAGACGTATCGGCATAAGGGCAGCCGGGCTACAACATTAAAAACACTAATGGGTGAGGTTACCTATGATAGAACCGTATATGAGACAACCCTTGAAACGGGTGAAAAAGCCTGCGTTTACCTGTTGGATGAAGTGTTGAAAATGGCTACCTTTGGGAAAGTGACAAGGAATCTCGCAACAAGGATCGCCGAGAGTGTAAGTGTCTGTTCTTACCGGGAAACAGCGGATAAAGTGAGCAGCATGACAGGGCAAGCAATTAGCCACGGAGGTGCCTGGAATGTGATACAGGACTTGGGCGAGAAGCTAGAGAAAGTAGAGAAAGCCGAAGCGCAGAAGG
>JAAYNC010000044.1:0-16594 GCA_012521055.1 Eubacteriales Family XIII. Incertae Sedis bacterium | reverse complement strand
TGTCCAGGTTAAAGGCATCGATGAGGCCGATATTGTGAAAACCGACGGAAAATATCTTTATTATGCAGGAAGCAACGCGGTGCGCATCATAAAAGCTAACGGTCCAAAGCTTTCCGAGGTCTCCATAATAAAGCTGCCGGACGAAAAGTACGTGCAGGAAATCTATCTGGACGAAGGCAGGCTGGTTTTATTGGGCAATCGCACGGAATATGATAAAAAGCCTTACTATCCCATGATGGATGGCCCCGCAGAATCGGTGACACAACCTTCCGGCAGTTCCGTGGTCGACCTGCCAGCGGGCATTGAGCCGGATGCTCCTGTAGAAGGCGGAGGAGAGACCGGAAGTACGGGTGAGGCGGGAGAATCCATTGCTATCGAGCCGGATATTGTCAGGATTTATCCGAGATATTCAAAGACTTTCGCTTTTGCGGACATCTACGATGTTTCGGATCCTGCCGATCCAGTGTTGCTGAAGAGCCACGAGATGGAAGGCCATTATCAATCCAGTAGAAAAACAGGCGATCACCTGTACCTCATCACTAACACCGGTTGGTATGGCGGCATTGTGGTGCCTTTGATGCGGGACACGGTAAAGGGTGAGGTAGCCCTGCCGATGGATTTGAAAGATATCATGGTTATGCCCGAGCCTGTCAACCCCGGTTATGTGGTCCTATCTGCCATCAACATCAGGGATAACAGTAAAACGGAAGTGGAAGCCATTACAGCCTACGGTTCCACCGTCTATATGAGCCAATCGGCGCTTTATCTGGCCTCCGGCGGATACGACGGAACCACCTTTTTTACCAAATTCCGGATTGACGGCATGAATATCGGCTATGCCGGTTCAGGTAGAGTAAAAGGGCATTTGCTTAACCAGTTCTCCATGGATGAATATGAAGGCAATTTGAGAGTTGCCACCACCGTTTGGGAGGAAGGCAATAATCTCTTCGTACTGGATGGCTCGCTCAACGTGATCGGTTCCGTAACCGGACTGGCGAAAGGTGAAACGATTTATTCGGTTCGCTTCATGGGCGATAAAGGCTATATAGTGACCTTCCGCACCATGGACCCGCTTTTCGTCTTTGACCTGTCGGATCCAAGAGCGCCAAAGGTAACCGGGGAATTGAAGATGCCGGGCTTCAGCAATTATTTACATCCCATCGGAGACGGTCTCATCCTTGGTATCGGCATGGAGACTCGTGAACTCATTGAAAGAGATGCAGAGGGCAATGAAACACCCGTCGGATTCCGCCAAGGAGGACTAAAAATATCCCTCTTCGATGTTTCCGATATGGGTAAACCGAGAGAAATCACCAATCTGGTGATAGGAGAATCGGGCAGCTACAGCGAGGCCCTTTACAATCATAAAACGGTCATGGTGGATGAAGCCTCCCAACGGATCGCCTTTGATGCCTATATCGCCAAGAGAAAGGATTGGAGCAACTCCCAACAGGGAGCCTTAGTAATCAGTTATAGGGACAATAAGATTGTTCAAGAGGGGATTTTGAAATATGAACAGCCGGAGGTATACGGTAAATATATTCCATACGGCCGCAGGGTGGCATACATCGGCAACACTTTGTATTATATCCAGGACGGCATAATCAACGCTTTCGATTACAAAAGCCTGGAGAAAATCGGATCACTCGCACTTAAGTAAATTTATTTACAAAAGGGTATTTTGATAACGGACTTGTAAAAAGGGCTGGTCGCTTTTTACAAGTCCGTTGCGTCTTCGGAAAAAGTGATTGAATCAGTTCAAATGTGATATCATATAAAGTAAGAGACTTGGCCTTAGGGCGATAAGCCGAGTTTATAAGATTTAAGGGGGATTATAAAGTGGAAAACTGGCACGTTGCTCTTATTGCTATCATTGTACTGCTGATTGTTTGCGTGGTTTTGGTCTATAACGGTCTCGTGCGAAAGCGTAATACTGTAGAATCGGCCTGGTCGAACATTGACGTGCAGCTCCAGAGGCGATATGATCTGATACCAAATTTGGTTGAGAGTGTCAAAGCCTATGCGAAGCATGAAAAAGATATCTTTGAAAGGATCGCCGCTCTTAGAACTTCCTTCCAAAACGCCACCTCTCCGAAAGAAATCGAGGCCATCGATCAGGAGATGAACGTGGCAGTTAAGCGCTTGTTCGCCATTGCAGAAAACTATCCGGACCTTAAGGCCAGCCAAAATTTCCTGATGCTTCAGGAATCCTTGGCGGGTACAGAGAATCGGATCGCATACAGCAGGAACAACTACAATCATGCGGTGATGAGCTATAATACGGCAATACAGACATTTCCGGGCATATTGATTGCAGTGCCCTTCGGCTTTGTCGCAAAAGAATTCTTCGAAGTCGAGGATAGCGAAATGCGAGATGCGGTGCAAGTTAAATTTGATTAATCGGAGGAAATATCATGGCCAAAAAGTATGTCAGCGTTTATGAGCGAGTCAATCACAGCAAACGAAACTCCATCATAGTCGTGATTGGATTTATCCTGTTCTTCGCTGTAATATTTTCACTGATCGGATTGTTTTATGGACAATCGGTCTATTACGGTAACTACTACGACTTGATTTCCACGGTTCTCATAGGCGCCGGCCTCGGAATATCTATTTCTCTGATTATATCTATCGTGTCCTACAGAAGAAGCGGGAAGATCCTGGCCAAAGCCGCTAACGCCGTGGAAGTGAAAAGGGAGGATAACCCGTACCTCTACGAATCGATGGATGCCATTGCAGCAGGAGCTCAAATAAAGCCGCCTAAAGTATACATCATCGAATCCGGCGAGATGAACGCTTTTGCCTCGGGGTCCGGCGGGAGCAACTCCATGGTGGCAGTAACGAGGGGATTGTTAGACGGCCTGAACCGTGAGGAGCTGGAAGGAGTCATAGCTCATGAAGTAGCCCATTTAAAGAATGAGGATATTAAATTTGTTTCGCTGGCAGCGGCGCTAGCCGCAACGCTGCTGATGATTTTACATTTTTTTAGCAGGGGCATGTACTTCTCGGGGAGAGGAAGAAGATCGAGCTCGAACAGATCCCGGGGCGGCGGGGGAAATGCTATCATTGTTTTGGTTGTCATGGTGGCATCTATCATCGCCATAGTGCTTGGACCGCTCATCGTGAGAGCCATGCAGAGCGCCGTTTCAAAGCAAAGAGAATTTCTCGCCGATGCTTCGGGCGCCGCTATTATCGGCTATCCTTTAGGGCTTGCTTCTGCTTTGGAAAAGATCGATGAACATAACCGGCGTTACCTGGCCCAACATGACACCGCCTTTAATAATGAATCCGTCCACGCCTTGTGCATCAGCAGGCCTTTTACAAAGAAGGTGTCCAGGCTCTTTTCCACACATCCGCCCGTTGAGGAGCGGATTGAGAGGCTGCGGAGCATGTGACGAAATAACTGCTCCGGCGGGTGTTTCATAGGCGATCACATGATCTGATGTTCCGTGAATTACATTGACAAATCCCGCCGGTTCCTGTATTATTTACTTCGCTGGGTTCCACGAGACCCAGGTTATGTACCCGTAGCTCAGTTGGATAGAGCGTCAGACTCCGACTCTGAAGGCCGCAGGTTCGACTCCTGTCGGGTATACCATAAAAATGAACCCTCAAAGCGTTGAAATCACATGCCTTGAGGGTTTTTAATTTGCGCGGAAATTTGGAACAATTTGCGATATGCTCACCGAAAACCACGGTTTTTCACTCACTTTATGGGAAAATTTATGGGAAAACTTTTTCTTTTTTAAAGCTACCTCTTTTTATTTAGTCAGGCAGCGAAGCGATGCAAGGAAGCCAACGAAAGGATTTATTATGCTGTAATAAAAAAGTCGGAGTAAAGTTTACTCCGACCTGGTATGGTGGGCAGTAGTGGACTCGAACCACCGGCCCCCTGCTTGTCGAGCAGGTGCTCTAGCCAACTGAGCTAACCGCCCAAATGCCCGTGCCTTTTTATAATAAACGAAGACGAGAAAAAAATCAACTGTATATTCCTTTCAAAAGTAAGTATAATTTCTTCGCATTGAATTATTCAGATGATGTTATGAAAAGGGTTTATGCTTCATAATTTAAATTTCTGTTACATTGTACAGGATCCTTACTTCTCAACGAATTTATGTATTATAATAGATTCGACAAAAATCGACTTCAATGATTTGACATGCCAGTCAAAGAAGGGATATCAAAATGAAAACAAGTATCAGAATAGCGCTAATAACTATTATCATTGTCATTCTGGGAAGCGTGATGGTCTTCGCCGGTGAACCTATTAAACTGCAGTTGGATGGCAGGTTCGTCGAGACGGATGTGCCGCCCATCATAGAAAACGGAAGGACCCTGGTGCCTTACCGTGCCCTTCTTGAGTCTATGGGAGCCGAGGTTTTCTGGGAACAGGATGCCAAGATGGCAACAGCTATCCTGGGCAGTCACCGTGTTCAAGTGACTATTGACAATAATACGGCCTTTGTGAACGGAATTACTAAGCCCTTGGATGTCCCTCCCAGGATCATTAACGGCAGAACATTGATACCCGTGCGGTTTGTGCTTGAAAACCTGAACTGCGCCGTGGGCTGGGATCCCGACACGCGAACGGTGATCATAACCTCTCCGGAAAAGGAAGGACCTACGGTGATCCAGTCGATTTCATATGAAGAAACCGACAGCAGCTATAGAATTGTCGCCCGGGGAAACGATGTGGTTAAGAACATACGAACCTTTGCCTATGAAGATCCTGAAAGGTACGGAATTGACATTCTCAATGCTGCGTTCCCTGAAGGAGTGGGATCCATAGATGCAGATAATGAGATATTTAAGTTTGTCCGTTTTTCACAATTTGATTCAGATACGGTTAGGATCGTTGCCGATCTCAACGAAAAAGTGGCAGGTAAGGTGAGTTTGTCCGATGACAGAAGCTCAGTTTTCATAGATTTTGATAAGCCTATCTTTGCAGGCGGTGATGTAAGCCGGGGAGGACAGGACGGCCCTGGACAGGATGTCTCAGAGGATGAAGACGAAGACATTTCAGGCATCCTTCCTGAGCTGGACTGGAGAGCAAGAGGAAAGCTGGTAGCCATCGATGCGGGACATGGAGGAAGTGATTCAGGCGCTACAGGCAAGATAAACGGCAAGGTAGTGATCATGGAAAAGGATTTAAATCTGGATATTGCTTTGCGCGTGTATAAAATGCTTGAAGAAGCCGGAGCCAACGTAGTCCTGCTTCGGGACAGAGATATTACCATGAGTCTTTATTCCAGGCCGGAAGCGGCAAATGCCATGAATGCCGATTTATTGGTAAGCATACATAATAATTCCGCAGAAACATCCGCCCCTAATGGCGTAGAAGTGCTATACTATGACAAGGTAGGGATTGAAGCCTACGGCATTACCAGCGGAGAAGTGGCTGCTTTCATTCAAAAGGAACTGGTGCGGAAAACCGGATTGCGGGACAGGGGGATTATCAGCGCTCCTCATTTAGCTGTGCTGAACAAGAGTCTGATGCCTGCAGTCATTATCGAAGGAGGTTTCCTTTCCAACTCCAATGATCTTCAGGTCATGCTAACTGAGGAATACAGAGAAGCTTATGCAGTGGCTGCAGCCAGAGGAATCATCCATGCGCTGAATGCTTGGGCAGAACGGTAACATTTGCGGAGAAGGAGAATCAAATACATGGATCAAAAGTTTAATTGTTTTACGGGAAGCGATGAATACGTTGCTGCGCCGGAGCTGATGTATGCGGTGAACGTATCTATCGCATTGGAAAAACCCTTGCTGATAAAAGGAGAACCGGGGACAGGAAAGACCATGCTTGCAGAGGCGATTGCAGATTCCCTGGGAAAAGAGTTGATCACATGGAGCATAAAATCCACTACGAAGGCAAAGGACGGTCTCTACATTTACGACACGGTTCAACGACTTTACGACAGCCAATTCCATGAGGGAGATGTATCCGACATCAGGAAATACATCCATTTGGGAAAACTGGGGGAGGCATTTACAGCAGAAGAGCAGCCTGTTCTGCTTATAGATGAGATAGATAAGGCAGACTTGGAGTTTCCCAACGATTTGCTTTGGGAACTGGATCGGATGGAGTTTTACATTCACGAGACAAAAGAGACGATCAGGGCCAGACACCGGCCTATTGTCATCATAACCTCCAACGCGGAAAAGGAACTACCCGATGCATTTCTTCGCAGGTGCATTTTCCATTACATCGCTTTTCCTGACAAGGCAACCATGCGGAAGATCATCAAGGTTCATTATAAAGACGTAGAAGAAAAGCTTTTGAACCAGGTGATTGAGACATTTTATTGGCTTAGAGACATTAAAGAGCTTCAAAAAAAACCAAGTACTTCCGAATTGCTGGATTGGGTCAGAGCTCTTCAAATGAGCGGCGTTAAAGTGGAGAAGATCCATGACGATCTCCCCTTTCTGGGCGTATTGTTGAAAAAGAACCAGGATATCGATGTGGTTTGGGAAATCAGAGAAAAGGGTTATACGAGAAAAGGCTGGGGCGTTTTACCGGGCTGATATCAGCATGGGAGTGAGCAGTTGTTCATAGAGTTTTTCTTTCTGTTAAGAGAATATAAGTTAAACGTGTCCATTAAAGAGTGGCTGGATCTTATGGAGGCTCTTGATAAAGGCCTGGCAGGACCCAGTCTACTTGATTTTTATCATTTATGCCGCAGCGTTTTGGTGAAAAGCGAGGCGGATTACGATAAATTCGATTTGGCCTTTGCCGAGTATTTCAAAGACTTCAGCTCTCCTTTTGAAATTCCGGAGGAAGTATGGAAGTGGTTGAACGGCGGCATGAAGAGCAAAGAAGAGCTGTATGACAAAATCGATCCCAATGCTCCGAAGTATCAGCTGGAGGAGCTGAAGCAGATGCTGGAGCAGAGGCTTAAAGAACAGCGATCCTGCCACAGGGGCGGCAACTACTGGATCGGAACCGAAGGTATTTCAGTCTTGGGACACGGCGGTTTTGCGGAGCAGGGTATACGCATAGGAGGGGAAAGCAGGTATCGTTCTGCGCTGCAGATTGCCAACGAGAGAGCGTTTCGCGACTTTCGTCAGGATAATATCATCGACACCCGGCAGTTTCAGGTGGCTCTGCGTAAGCTGAGGCATTATTCTTCTACGGTGGACGCTCCAAAGACAGAATTGGATATAGACGGTACAATTAAAGAAACAACAGAAAACGGCGGATTTTTAAAGCTGGTTTTTGAAAAGCCGAGGAAAAACACGGTCAAATTATTGCTGCTCTTCGATTCCGACGGGTCCATGCTCAGATATAGCAAGCTCTGCAGCGGGCTGTTTCAAGCAGTTCACAAGGCCAATCATTTCAGCGACCTGAAGGTTTACTATTTCCACAATTGCATATATGAACACCTCTATACCTCGCCTCATTGCATTAGAGGCGAGTGGGAGGATACTGAAAAGGTATTGAATACACTGGGAAGCGAATATAGGGTTATTTTCATAGGAGATGGAGCCATGGCTCCTACGGAGCTTTTCAAGCCCGGAGGGAATTGCAGGATCGGGCTCTATAATGAATTACCCGGGATATATTGGCTTCAGAGAATAAGAGACAAGTACCCACACCATATCTGGCTCAATCCCATTGAAGAGTCGGCTTGGGATCATGCATATGGACATGTTACAATCAATGCCATTCGCGAAATGTTTCCCATGTTTGAACTGAGCCTGGACGGACTGGAGAAGGGTATCAAAAAATTACTTGTAAACAGGTAAAGGTCCAGATCCTTTTTACGCTTATGAAAGGTAGCGAAATACGCCTTTAACCAATCCTAGAATCTTCACATCTTTTACGATAATCGGACTCATGTTTTCATTTTCCGGCTGCAGGCGGATGTGGCCCTCTTCCCTGTAATAAGTTTTGACGGTAGCTTCGCTTTCGAAACCATCTACCATAGCTACTACTATTTCGCCGTTGTTTGCGGTCTGCTGTTGTTTGACTAAAATATAATCGCTGTCGAAAATTCCCGCTTCAATCATGCTGTCTCCTTTGACCATCAGCATGAAATAATTGCCTTTTCCTACGTAACGAGCCGGTATGGGGAAGCTGTCTTCTATGTTTTCTTCGGCAAGAATGGGGGTGCCGGCAGCAATTCGTCCTACAAGGGGAACGTCCACCACATCTGTTCTTTCGCTGTTATGGTAAACAGAGGCGGTGTAGGATTTCTTTGAAACACCTGCGCTGGTGTACTGCTTTTCGTGGTTAGGATCGAGAATTTCAATGGCCCTGGGTTTGGCGGGATCCTTGCGGATATAACCTTTCTTTTCCAGGTTTGCGATGTCTTTATGGGCAGTAGATGTGGATTTTATCCCGAGAGAGCTGCACATTTCCCGGACTGTGGGCGGGTAACCCTTTTTCTTAATTTCGGCCACAATGTACTCGAGAATTCTCTTTTCGCGCTCCTTTAACGGTTTCATCCTTTCATCCTCCCCCAATGTTTTATAAATACTTTGCATAAGTATAGCATAATGCGAACAAAATGTAAACATTTGTTCTGAATCATAAATTAAATAATAAAAAACCTCGAAATGACGAGTTTTTTGTCTTGGTGATATGGCTTGACAATGAAAGAGTGCCCTATATTATATAATATAATGTATATAAATGGTAGTTTCTTCTTGTTTTGTTTATTTCTTTAGGACTAACCGCTGATAAACCGTTTGTTACTTAAAAAGGGGGATTAGAGAATGAGAAAGTTTGTTACAATTTTAGTAACCCTGATTATCCTCTCAAAAGGTTATGTTAGATGGCGCCGTAACAACCTTACAGGGATATCTGATTGACGGCTACAATTACTATAAACTGAGGGATCTGGCCGCGATACTGGCCGCCACGGAAGGCAGGTTTAATGTAGAGTACAAGGAAAACATAGGGAAAATTGAAATCGGAGTCGGTGGAACTTATATCAAGTCCGGCGATGATCTCTTCCCGCTGAGTGTAGATGTTAAAACAATAAAGGTCAGCAGTCAGAAAGTAAACCTTGCCGGTGAGGATCTCGCTGTCGAAGGATATAATATTGACGGCTATAATTATTTCAAATTGCGTGATATAGCAGAGTACCTGAATTTTGATGTGAATTATGAAGAAGAAGAGAATACTGTATTGCTTGTTACAAAGTAACAGATCGATAGAAATAAAAGAAAAGCAGTTTTCAGGGCAGAGGCATTTTTCGTCTCTGCTCTGTTTTTCGTGCGCTCGGTATGGAGATGCACCCCCTTTCGGGTTCGAATCCCTCCCTCCGAAACAAAAAGACTCATCTTGCGATGAGTCTTCTGGCACGCCAGGAGGGATTCGAACCCCCGACCTACTGATTCGTAGTCAGGCACTCTATCCAGCTGAGCTACTGGCGCATATTAATGCCATTACGGCGCGAAATTTATTATACAACATACGTAGTGATAAAGTAAAGTAATTTTTGACTAAATGGTGCAAATCGTTCATAATGGTTCATAGTGGATTTTACCGGCAGTACATAAATGAAACAAACAAGCAAGAAATTCAAAAAAAGTGCAACTAAATAAAGGAAGGAAAGTGCAAAGCAGAACAGCTTGATTCCGATCGCATAAAAAGGGTATAATTAATTTGGCAAATAATTAACAAGCGAAAGAGGATCGTATGAAAAAAGAAAATAAAAACGTAGTTTATACAGTAACAGCAAACTGTCAGGACTGCTACCGGTGTGTTCGGGTGTGTCCCGTAAAAGCGATCAGCGTAGCGGAGGGACAGGCTTACATAGAAGATGAGCTTTGCATCAAGTGCGGCACTTGTGTTCGGGAATGCCCGCAGGGCGCAAAAACCATTCGCTCAAGCGTGGAACAGGTAAAGGAGCTCATTGCATCGGGACGCAAGGTTGCAGCCAGCGTGGCCCCTTCCTTTGCGGCGGCCTTCCATTTTGAAAACTGCAACAAGTTACCCTCTGCTCTGCGACAGTTGGGATTTCAATATGTATCGGAAACCGCAGAAGGCGCAAAGCGAATTACGGAAGAATCTTTTAAAAGCACCACCGGAGGGCATCTGTGCACTGCCTGCCCTGCTGTTGTTGAATACGTAGAGAAATACAGGCCTGAGCATATCGGTGTGATGATTCCTATCGTGTCCCCTATGGTTGCCCACGGCCGCTTACTGAAGCAACGGTTGGGAGAAGACTGGGCGGTGGTCTTTATCGGTCCCTGCGCTGCGAAAAAGCAGGAGGCAGCAAGGCCAGAAAACCTGGATGCCATTGATTGCGTACTTACATTTACGGAACTGATTGAATGGATGGAAGAAGAGGGCATCTACTTGGAGCAATGCCCGGAATCTGAGTTTGAGAGTTTCGGAGTTCTTGACGAGGCTCGTCTTTTCCCGCTTCAAGGAGGTATGCTCAAAACAGGAGGCATCGAGTGTGACGGGACAAATCCCGACATTATTCATATCAGCGGCGCTGAGGATGTGCGGGATATTTTGGACCTTGCCCCCGCAGAGTGGAGCTACCGGGTGGTGGAGCCCCTGTTCTGTGCGGGAGGCTGCATTAATGGGCCTGGCTTTCCAAAGGAGAGGAACCTTTTCAGACGGAAACAAGATGTGATCGCCTATGCGAAGGAAGCAGCCAATAAGATGGTAGAAGGAGAGCCTGCACAGATCGATTTCGATGCGGTTTTTCGTGTTCATGAAAATGTAGCGCATCAGGAAGAGATCAGCGAGAGCGTAATTCAGGAAATTCTCGAACGTACGGGTAAGAGCAATCCGGAAATGCAGCTAAACTGCGGGGCATGCGGTTATAAAACTTGCAGGGACAACGCCATCGCTGTAGCGCGTGGAATGGCCGAAACGGAGATGTGCGTTTCTTATATGCGTCGCCTGGCGCAGCAGCGGGCAGACCGCATCATTGAAACAACACCCAACGGCATTGTGATTCTGGACAAGAAGCTTCACATTTTAAGCATGAACCCCGCATTCCAGAAGATGTTCATGTGCAACAACAGCATCATCGGAAAGCATATTTCATACTTGCTCGACAGTGACAATTATGAGAAACTCGCCTCAGGCGCAGGGGAGCAGTTTGAGAGCATAAGGACAAAATATGGCGTCAAATACCATGAGAGGACTTATGCGCTGCGTGACGAAAACCAATATGTAGGAGTCTACTCAAATTTGACAAAGTTCCGGTTTGACGGCGATCAAATTGATCTCATCAAGACCCAGACTCTGGAGCAGGCCAAGGAGCTTCTGTATCATCAGATTCGTTTCTCTCAGGAAATGGCCCATTTCTTAGGTAAAAGTACTGCTCAAAGTGAGGAAATGGTCAAACGAATCATGGAGCTTTACGAAGAAAACGATATTAAGCATCAAGACTGATCAAAGGCGGACATCGGATTGTACATTAAATCTACCAATTTAAATCTAAAGCAGATTGCGGATTCGGGACAGTGTTTCCGAATGAATGAGATATCTAAGGGTAGGTATAGCCTGATCGCTTTGGGCGAATATGTAGAATTGTTGCAGGTAGACGAGAACCGGATCCGTATCCTGGGAGCGTCCCGGGACCGGAGGAAACAATGGGAGGAATACTTTGATCTGCAACACGATTACAACGCCCTGGTAAACAAACTTTTGGAATGTGAGGACGAGTTTCTTCGTCGAGCTGCGGCTTTCGGAAGCGGATTGCGAATCCTGCGCCAGGAACCTTTTGAGATGCTTATCAGCTTCATCATTTCTCAGAACAAAAATATTCCCGCCATTAAGTCGGCCGTAGAAAAATTATGCAAGAAATTTGGCGAGGAAAAACGCTGGTCCGAAGATCCTAACGTGGTTTATTATACTTTCCCCGCGCCGGAGCGTCTGGCCACAGCGGAAAAAGATGACTTGCGGGCTTTGGGATTAGGATACAGGGACGAGTATGTTCTGCAAGCGGCACGGGCGGTTGCGGAAGGCAGATTGGATCTTCATGAACTGAAGCGCATGGACTATGAGCAGATCATAGAGGAGCTAATGACTCTCCGGGGCGTGGGCAAAAAAGTGGCAAACTGCGTCGCTCTTTTCGCATTTCACCGGCTTCACTCCATTCCCGTGGATGTCTGGATCGCCCGCGTTCTCGATGAAATTTACGAAGGAAACTTCTCCTGGGAGCCGTATGGAGACCAGGCGGGCATCGTTCAACAGTACATGTTTTACTACATACGGAACTGCAAGCAATTGTAGTCAATATTTTTAGCGGCTTGCTTTTCCTTATGGCACCTGCTTTTCGGCATGGTGCTTTTTTCATGCTTTGTATGTATTTTAAAAAGGAGGAATGGAAAAAAATAGGTTGCAAACAATATGTAAACATGTTACTATATTGTAAATATATGTATATATCGTAGAGCGGAGTGATCAGATATGGGTGAGAGAAAACGATTGGGCAAGCTGGGAGAAAATAAGGCGGTTCATTACCTGACGGGCAAAGGATATAGAATTATAGACCGTAATTATAAGTGCAAGACCGGAGAACTGGATATCATCGCCATGGAAGGAAAGACACTTGTGGTCATTGAAGTGAAAACTCGAAGCAGCCTGTCTTACGGGTTGCCCTGTGAATCGATTACGGCCGCTAAGAAGCAGCATTTGCTCCGTGCTCTGCGTTACTATGTTTCAATCCATGGTCTTGAAGATCTGGATCTGCGCATCGATGTGATTGAGGTGTTATCAACGGGGAACGGCATCTATTTGCATCACATCAAGAATGTAATTTGAGGGATAAAAATGTATTCTAAAATTCTGACCGGTTCCATTGTGGGAATTGATGCGGAGACAGTCACCGTAGAAACGGATATTTCTTCGGGACTGCCGAATATGACCATCGTAGGCTTGCCGGACACTTCAGTGCGTGAAGCAAAGGAGCGGATACGGTCGGCCCTGCGAAATGCAGGATATCAATTTCCCCCGAAACGGATTACGGTTAACCTTTCGCCTGCTGATAGCAAGAAGGAGGGAACTCATTTTGACCTTCCCATCGCAGTAGGCGTCATGGTGGCCTCGGGAGAAATAAGCGCGGGGGAAGCTGCTCAATATGCTTTTTTCGGGGAACTTTCTCTTGACGGTAAAGTGAATGCAGTGCAGGGAGCTATAGCTCTAGCCATCGGCCTCAGAAACAAAGGGGTGCGGAAGTTGATCCTTCCCGCGGGAAACAGGCATGAAGTATCCATTCTTACGGACATGGAAATATATCCGGTGGAGCATATATCCGATGTGGAAGCTCATTTATCCGGTATGAATCCGTTGATGCCCTTTAGAGGCCGCCCTCGGAAATCCTCTCGGGAAGTATGTGAATCGGGAGAGGACTTTGCCGATGTTGCGGGACAGGAAAGCGTAAAGAGGGCCTTGCAAGTGGCAGCGGCAGCGGCCCATAATATCCTTATGGTGGGGCCTCCGGGAGCCGGAAAGACAATGATGGCGCGTCGACTTCCGGGAATATTGCCCACTATGACATATGAAGAATGCCTTGAAGTTACACGAATATATAGTCTTGCGGGACAGCTGCCGGCTGAAGGCGGGCTGATTACCCAAAGGCCCTTTAGGGCCCCCCATCACACCATTTCTCCCACGGCATTAGCAGGCGGCGGTTCTAAACCGAGACCCGGAGAGGTGTCGTTAGCGCATTTTGGCGTTCTATTCCTTGATGAATTTCCCGAGTTTTGCAGAAAAGCTCTGGAGGTTCTGAGACAGCCTTTAGAGGACGAAAAGATAACCATTGCCCGGGCTTCCGCTACCGTAACCTATCCGGCAAAGATCATGTTGGTGGCGGCTATGAACCCCTGTCCTTGCGGCAACCTGGGTCACAGCACGCGAAAATGTACTTGCAGCGAATACCAGGTGAGTCAGTACCGGTCCAAAATATCGGGACCTTTAGCGGATAGGATCGACATTCATATAGAAATCTTTCCGGTTCCATACGAAGAATTGATTGATTCGGCAGGAAGGAACATAAAAAAAGTAAATTCTGAGCAAATGCGCAATGCGGTAGAGATAGCCAGATCCGTACAGATCGATCGCTATCGAAGAGAAAGGATTTCCTACAATTCGCAGCTAACCCCTCCGCTGATCAAAAAATATTGCCCTTTAGACAGGGAGTCGGAACAGTTATTGAAAATGGCCTTTGAAACTTATAGCCTGACTGCCCGTTCAGGTTTAAAGATAATCAAACTTGCAAGGACGATCGCAGACCTTGAGCAAGAGGAAAATATTTCTGCGGTCCACGTGGCCGAAGCCATTAGTTATAATCGCTTTTATGCTGCAAAATGCGGGGAGAAAGCCAATGGTTAACAAAGAGCAGATTCGATCCGTTACTATCAATGACCCCAACTACCCGGAACTGTTAAACCAGATCAAAAAGCCTCCTGAGGAGCTGTATTATAGAGGAAATTTCAATTTATGCCATACTCCGTGCCTTGCGGTGGTAGGCTCAAGGAAGGCTACTCCCTATGGGAAATGGGCTGCTTACAATATTTCTAAACTGGCTGCCGAACACGGCGTGACCATCGTAAGCGGTATGGCTTCAGGGATAGATTCCTACGCTCATATGGGAGCGTTGGACGCAGAAGGAAAGACTATCGCTGTTTTGGGCTGCGGCCCGGATATTTGTTATCCGAGAACAAACCGGGACCTGATGGACCGCATTGTACGGCTCGGCTTGATACTTTCCGAATATCCGCCCGGGAAAGGTCCTTTGGCCGGACAATTCCCGGTACGAAATCGCATAATCAGCGGGCTGTCTTATGCCGTGCTTGTGGTTGAAGCCGGTTTAGAGAGCGGTTCTCTCATAACTGCCGGACAGGCATTGGATCAAGGCAGGGAAGTCTTTGCGGTGCCGGGAAACATCAACAGCATGTACAGCGCCGGGACCAACAAACTCATAGCTGACGGCGCAACGCCAGTGACGTCTGTCGACGATATATTAGACCTTTTGGGGATAAGAGAGATACGATCTTCAATAAAGGACGATGTGCTTTTGGGACAAGACGAAAGAGCACTCCTGCAATTCATAGCCGATCACGGTATGTTGACCATGGACAGGCTGTGCTTATTATCCGGAAAATCGCCGGCAACGGTTAGTTCACTGGTGACGGTTTTGGAAATGAAAGGAAGGGTACAAACATCAATGGGTAAAATTTATATTGCAAAATAATAATATTAGCAATATAATCATTCAATGTGGTGATTATTTCTACTATATATATAAATATATAGTAGTTTCCGGTGTATCGGATATTATTTAGGAGGTTATTAATGAGCAATAAATCTTTGGTTATCGTTGAGTCTCCCTCGAAAGCTAAGACGATTGGAAAGTTTTTGGGGAGTAAATATAAAGTGATTGCTTCGGTGGGACACGTACGGGATTTGCCAAAGAGTAAACTCGGTATCGATATCGAAAACAACTTTGAGCCTCAATATATTCCCATTCGCGGAAAGGGAGAAATCATAAAAGAACTGAAAAAAGAAGCGAAAAATGCCTCTCGCGTCTATCTCGGAACCGACCCTGACCGCGAGGGAGAGGCTATATCATGGCATATAGCATATTTGCTCGGTATCGACGAATCGGAAGCCTGCAGGATAGAGTTCAATGAAATAACAAAACAGACCATTCAAAATGCGGTAAAAAATCCCAGACCTATCGATAGAAGGCTTGTGGATGCCCAGCAGGCCAGACGTGTGCTAGACCGCCTGGTAGGCTATAAAATCAGCCCTTTGTTATGGAGGAAAATTAGGAGAGGGCTGTCTGCAGGTAGAGTACAATCCGCAGCACTTAAGCTTATTTGTGACAGGGAAAAAATCATTCGAGATTTTATTCCTAAGGAATATTGGACTATATCAGCTACTTTGGAAAAGACGGGCGATAACGGCGATGCCGATTCAAAGAAAAAGCAGTTTACTGCAAAGTTGGTGGAATACAAAGGGAAAAAGTTTACCATCGACAATAAGGAACAGTCGGATGCGGCTATAGTCGCCGTCGACAGAGAAAATTTCATAGTGAAAAATGTTGAATTAAAAGAACGGGTTAAGAATCCGTTGCCGCCTTTTATAACCAGCACCCTTCAACAGGAAGCCTCAAGCAAACTGGGCTTTTATACTAGAAAGACCATGCTGATCGCACAACAACTGTATGAAGGCGTTGAAGTGAAGGGTTACGGCACTATCGGTTTAGTATCCTATATCAGAACCGATTCCGTGAGGATCAATGAAGATGCCCACGAGGCGGCAATCCAGTATATACGCAACAATTTTTCCGAAGAATATGTAGGTAATCACGTTTTTGCAAACAAAAAGAAGGATGTTCAGGATGCTCACGAAGGCATAAGGCCGGCCAATATCAACATCCATCCGGACGATATTAAAGATTCGTTGACGAGAGATCAATATTTGCTGTATAAACTTATATGGTCACGTTTCCTGGCCAGCCGCATGGCCTCCGCTGTATTCGATGTGGCAACGGCAGAGATTGAAAGCAATGGTTACACCTTTAAAGCGTCGGGAAGCCGGACGAAATTTGAAGGATATTTGAAAATTTACAACAACGCAAGCGAGGAAGAAGAAGACAAAATGCTGCCCCCG
>JAAYNC010000176.1:0-12782 GCA_012521055.1 Eubacteriales Family XIII. Incertae Sedis bacterium | reverse complement strand
TGGCAATGGCTTGTCCCAGGTTGCCGCAGCCCACAATAACCATCCTGTACTCCCTGTCCAGCCCGAGGATCAGCCCTATCTGCGAAAACAGGCTCCTGACGTTGTAGCCGTAACCCTGCTGGCCGAAACCTCCAAAATTGTTGAAATCTTGACGGATCTGAGATGCCGTATAACCGGTCAATGCACTCAGTTCGTTTGAAGAAATGCGTTCAACATTTTTCGCAAGCAGTTCCTCCAGTATCCGCCTGTACCGAGGAAGCCTTCTGATTACTGCATTGGAAATCTTGCTGTTATCTTTCATCTTTTACCACTCTTTTCTAAAAATCTTGCATTGTTATATCTCTTATTATATATTATACTATCTTTTTGAGATCTGAACGGCCTATTCCGTAAATTGATAATTTTCCGGAATTGATAGCCAAAAAAATAACCTAGTTTTTTACTATGTTCCCTAGTATAACATCAGTAAATCAACATTTCAACAAATAATATTTCATAATTGTAACTAGTTTCTTATTTTTTACAGCACAAGCAGGAGTAGGTTTTTTTATGGTAATTATATCCGCTTCCGGCATAAATAAATCATTTGGAATCGAAAAAATACTGGAGCAAGTATCCTTCCATATCAACGAAGGCGATCGCATCGGCATCATCGGTGACAACGGTGCGGGCAAGTCCACCCTGCTTTCAATAATAGCAGGTCAGCTTTCCCCCGATGCCGGGGGGCTCTTCATATCCTCCCAGGTGGAATTGGGATATCTGAAGCAGAATGACAATTTCTCATCGGAAAACACAGTGTACCAGGAAATGCTCTCTATTTTTTCCGAAACCATCGCTATGGAAAAAGAGATGCACCGGCTGTCGTCCCTTATCTCACACAAATCGTCCGAAAGAGCAGATATTAAGGAGCTTCTTTTGGAGTATGACGCGCTCATGGAAGCCTTCGAAAGAAAGGGTGGTTTCAGCTATCAGAGTGAGATACGTGGCATTTTGTCCAGCATGGCTTTCCCGGAGGAGTATTTCGAAAAGAAAATATCCACCCTTTCCGGCGGCGAAAGAACCAGGCTGGCACTGGCATCCCTTTTGCTGAAAAAGCCGGGGGTGCTGTTGCTGGACGAGCCCACAAACCACCTGGATATTTCGGCAAAAGAAGTCTTCGAAGATGCTCTGCTGGACTTCCCCGGCACCGTCCTTATCGTATCCCACGATCGTTATTTGCTGAACAAGATTCCCACGCGAATACTTGAAATGACAGGGGAAGGAATAGAAAGCTATCTGGGTGGTTATGACTATTATATAGAGAAGAAACAATCTATTTCTTCCGGCAGGAGCTACCTGGAAGAGCTGGGGAAAATCACTGCTGTCGACGGCAACCAAGCAAACGGCTCCGGCGCTTCTGCACAATCTTCCAAGGAAGCCCGAATTGAGGCCCGCAAAAAAGCCAAGGAGGAAGAAGCCAAGAAAAGGAGAAGACAGCGAGAGCTGGCGGAAATCGAAGCCCGCATTACCAGTCTGGAGGAAGAGATTCGCCGGTTGGAAGAAGAGATGTGCACGGAAAAAGTTTATTCCGACCATCAGTTGTCCGCTTCCTACTCGCTGAAACTGGAAGAAGCAAAAGTGGATTTAGATGCTGCGTATGAACAATGGGCGGAATTACACGAAAGTTTTCCAAAATAAATGTTGCAGTATTCATACCCTTCACTTATAATAGGCTTTGAAAATCAGGAAGCAGTCTAGAGATTGCTGTGCCAATGGAGGTAGAAAATGGTATTTGATAAGATCAAAGAAATCATCGTGGAGCAGTTAGGCGTTGATGAATCGTCGATCACAAACAATACACATTTGATGAAGGATCTGGAAGCCGATTCCCTCGATGCCGTAGAAATCATAATGGCAATCGAAGACGAATTTGATATTGAGATTCCCGATGAGGATGCAGAAAAGTTCCAAAGCATCGGCGATATCGTCAAGTATATCGAAGAAAAAACTGCCTAACGACTAAATCATACTCAGAAAAGACTGCCTGCTCAGGCAGCAATGATCACGAAAAACCTGAAAAGCAAAGCTTCTCGGGTTTTTTTATATCGTCTATTCGTATCGATGCCACTATTAAATTATCAGCTATTTCTATCTTTTCCTGCAACTGCTGCCACTCAACCAACACAAAATTCTGCCAGCTATAAGTACTCATTTTATTCCTCCTCTCGCCTTTATGCTATACAATCAACAAGTATTATTATTATTATATAAAAGTACACATGAATCAACTTGACCAATTCTTAACAATCAAACTGCCGCAGAATTTAGTCTGCGGCAGTTTGGTAAATACTATATATAAAAGTCTCTTGTATTTTCATGTCACAGTATGTCTTTCACCGGCTTCCCATCCGGCAGATTTTATAATGACAAAGCCGGATAGGCATCCAGAGTCATATCGTCAGTAAGTCCGTCAAGATATTTGTAGTAAGCGGCGCATGCGATCATAGCTGCGTTATCTGCGCACAGCTTAAGGGACGGGTAATAGAGAGTGATGCCTGCCTTCTCACAAGCCTCTGAAAGCATTGATCGAAGCAGACTGTTTGCGGCAACTCCTCCTGCCAGAACCAGTTTGTTGTGGCCGGTTCTTTCAGCGGCCATCATAGCCTTGGCTACCAAAACATCTACCACAGCCAGTTGAAAAGCCGCGGCTACGTCGGGAACATTGATTTTCTGTCCTTTAAGTTTCTGGGTGTTCAGATAGTTCAACACACCTGTCTTAAGACCGCTGAAGCTGAAATCGAGGCTGTCCTTTTCTAGCATCGCTCTCTTGAATTCCACGCTGTGAGGATTGCCTTCTCTCGCCACCGAATCGATTGCCGGTCCTCCCGGATATCCCAATCCAAGCACCCTGGCAACTTTATCAAAAGCCTCGCCTGCCGCGTCGTCCCTGGTCTTCCCCAGCACCGTATGTTCGTTATAACCTTTTACGTTGATTAAATGAGTGTGTCCTCCGGAAACCACCAAGGCAAGAAAAGGCGGCTCCAGATCCTCATGTTCAATGTAATTTGCACATATGTGCCCTTGAATATGATGGACCCCTACCAAAGGTTTCTTTGTAGCGTAAGCGAAAGCTTTTGCAGTGGCCAGACCGATGAGAAGAGCTCCCACCAGTCCCGGTCCGCAGGTTACCCCGATGAGGTCTACTTCTTGTAAAGAAACTCCCGCATCCTCCATAGCTTTATTATAAACGCTGCTCATATTGTCAAGATGATGGCGGGACGCGATCTCCGGCACTACCCCTCCGAAGGCTTTATGAACCTCTATTTGCGATGATACCACATTAGAGAGCGCTTCTCTTCCATCCGCTACTAAAGCCACCGATGTTTCGTCGCAGCTGGTTTCAAAAGCTAATGTAATAAATTTCCCGTCTTTCATATTCTCCTCTTACTTTTTACCTCTGTCTGGGGATTACCGTATCCATCCCCAGGGAACAGCGGTAATCCGCTGTCATATGCCGGCAGTTTTCGCAGGAAAGGTAATTGGTCATGTTAAAGGAATTCACGTCCCTCCTCCTTGAAAACTTCCTGCAATCCGTTACAACATTCAGCATATCGTCACTGTAATCGTAATCCCTGTCATCGTTGAAACTGTTCCTCATCTGCGTCCTCCTCGTTATGCTGTTTTACCGGTTTATCAGACACTTTCCTTGCATAACTTAGTATTGCGCAGCGAGTCAGCTTCTATTCAAAGCGCCGGGACAGATCCTGCCGTTCTTCTCCCATGCGCCATAAAATCAATGCGTCTTCAAAGTTGTCAGGATAATATCCTTTTCTTATTCCCGCAATTTTAAAACCGAATTTTTTGTAAAGCTCAATGGCAGCCTCATTGGAGGCCCTTACTTCCAATGTGTGTTTATTGATGCCCCGGGCTTCGGAGGCGCGAATCAACTCGGCCAGCAACAATTTACCTAAACCTTTTCTCCTGTATGCCGGATGAACGGCGATATTCGTAATGTGCCCTTCATCTACGATTTGCCACAGCCCGGCGTATCCGATGATTTCTCCTTCAATGAACCCAACCAAATAAAATGCGGCCTCATTAGCCGACAACTCATGTTCAAATGCCTGTCTGGTCCAAGGAACTGTGAAACACAAGCGGTCCAATTCCGCCATAGTTTCCGCATCCGCCAGTACCGCTTTGCGAACAATACAGTTCATAAATCACCTTCCGAAAACATTTACCAGGACGTATTCCCTGTCAACTTCTGCTTTTGTTCCAACTTTCGCTCGGCTTCGGATTTTCTTAAATATACGGGTCGCAGAAGCTCAAAATCAACAGCTCCGCCCTCCTGAGCCATTTCCAGAGCCGCTCTTGCCACAGAAGCAGCTCTCTGCAATCTCAGCTCCGGGGCTGCCAAAATCCGGGCCCCATCGTCTTTTGACGATAAGCGTTTTGTCGAAATCGCCCACTGCAACAAATCCTCCTCGAAGACACTTATCCCGTCTCCAAAAAAGAGCACTTCCCTCTCTTTTGCCGCATCGAATTCATCAATCGCGGAAAGATAATCTCCCAGGTTCCAGGCATCATCTTTTACTGCCTGAAAGCAGCGGCCGTTGTTCCAATAATATGCACCGGCGTAAACTTGCTCCCTCCGGGCATTGAAAACAGGGCAGATCAAACCCTTGTAGTCCGGAACATGCCAAGCAAAAGACCGCAGTGTCGGCACGCTAATGGCAGGCAGGTTCAACGCCTGGGCCAGCCCTTTTGCCGTTGCCATACCGATGCGGATCCCGGTAAATGATCCGGGGCCTTCGGACACTGCAATATGGGTCACATCGTTTATTCCCAATGCACAATTTTTGAGAAGGATATCGACCATAGGAATCAAGGTCTGCAAATGTGACAGCCTTTTGTCCGAGATCTCTTCTCTAACTTCCCCGCTTTCATCGGTGAGAGCGACGGAAGCATTGGGACCCGTTGTCTCAATCGCTAATATCTTCATCTATTTGAAAAATCCTTTCGTTTTCTTCCGCACCGTAATCGATATGAATATGGATCGTATCCCCGGGAAGAAAATTCTCAATGCGGTCGGCCCACTCGATTACGCAGACGCCGTCTCCGAAAAAATATTCTTCATAGCCAAGCTCATACAGCTCTTCCTCATCCTCGAGTCTATAAACATCAAAATGATACAGGGGGAGCCTTCCGCTTCTGTATTCCTGAATTATAGTGAAAGTAGGGCTGGTGATCAAATCCGTTATGCCCAGCCCCTTTGCCACAGCTTTTGTAAAAGTAGTCTTTCCTACTCCCAGATCTCCGTAGAGAGCGATGACAGATCCCGGGGCAAGTTTTACCGCAAGCTGTATTCCAAGCTGTTCCGCTTCCTTCTCGTTTTTTACACAAACTCTTAACATCTTTACCTCTGGTATTGGTATCCGGTTGTATCGGTGTCCGGTACCACCTTTTTCAAGGTCTCCTCTTTTATGGGACGATGCTCCATGAATCCGCCCATCGTCCCATAATCCTATTCATGTTATTTACTCTTTATTTTACACCTAATCGCCAAGCACGCAAATTTTTTATACGCGCAGTCTGAAACCGGCTCTTCGCCTGCCATTTGAGATGGCGAGTTAATTATTACTCTTTACTTGAGGAATCTGCCGATAGGTTTGTAGATTAAAAATATGACTACGCTGTTAACAGCCGCCTTCAGAAGATTGAAGGGCAATATGACCGGCAGAATCATGGCCAGCACCGCTTCCCTCGGCACTCCCATATAAATAGGCGTAACGATTATGTTCCAGCCTACCATGATTGCCGACATGGCCAAAGAACCTGCCACCAGCGCCGCTACGGCTCTCTTCTTTGTCTTGTTGAATTTATACATCAAGCCTGCAACTAATACGAAAGAACCTGTTGCCATCACGTGCATAAAAAATCCGATAATGCCGTCTCCGCTCAGAGCAAAAGCCTGAATAAAGCTCACCACAACGGTTATCAAAATTCCCGACATGGGGCCAAAGGCAAAGCTGCTGATGAGAATGGGAACGTCTGCCGGATCATAGACCAAAAAAGGAGCCGGCGGAAAGGGGATCCGGAGCAGCAGCATTAGTGCTACTGAAATGGCGGCCAACATGGCCATCTTTGTCAGTCTGTTGGTTTTTTCGATACGATTCATTTCAATTCCTCCTTACTTGCTCACCTGATTATGCTTTTGCGAGATAGAATAAGTTATCGGCGAGAAGGCAAAGAAACCATAATCGATTTCTCTGCCGGCCGGGGTCACCGGGCTTGGGAATCTGTCAGGAGAAAAAAGAGCCCTGGGAAGTCTCCCAGGGCTTTGCACGCATCATTAATATGTAAACGATCCGTGTTTCTTCCATCCGGACTGTCTCTGCATTGCTGCAGAACCGTCGGTACCGGGATCTAACCGGTTCGGCCTTGCGGCTCGCGGACTCGTAGCTTTGCGCTCTTTACCGCCGGTCAGGAATTTCACCTTGCCCTGAAACAGATCTTCTCACGTTCATGTATTATACGTTGCTCTACCTACTTTGTCAACTCATAAATACTGTCTGCAAATATTTTCGTCGCCTTTATCAGATTTTCTATGACAACATATTCGTTTTTCTGATGGGCCACCTCCGGTTCTCCAGGAAAAGTCATGCCGAAAGCTACCGCGTTTTCCATGGCGCGGGCATAAGTTCCTCCTCCAATTACGAGAGGACGGCTTTCACTGTCTCCGGTATGTTTTTTATAGACATTCATCAGCGTTACGATGAGCGGATCGTCCTCGGGAACATAAATGGGCGGCTGGTGGTTCAGCTTCACCACCCCCAAATCGTATTTGTCCAAATCCGGCATCATGCTGCTATATACTGTCTCTTCACCCAAGGTTAAGGGATAGCGAATATTCACCGTCAGCCTGGCTACCTCCTGATCTAAATGGATCATGCCCACATTGAAGATAAGCTTGCCTGACACCTCATCTGACAGATCGCATCCGATTCGCTCTCCGTGAAGATCGAAGCCAATATGGTTGTTATAAAAATCGATGAAATCGGACATATCTTCGTTTATAATGTTCAGCTTGCCAAGAAAACCCATAATCACGGAAATGGCATTGAGACCTTTTTCCGGTCTGGCCCCGTGGGATGAAATTCCGGAAGCGGTTATTTCAAGGCTTTTGCCGATGCCTTTCGCATTCAACATGTAACCTGTTTGTTTTTTATATTCCTCTAAGCACTCTCTGATATCCTCATAAGAGTCAGCCCGCAAAACAGCTCTTGCATGGTCTGCCACCATGTTGGCGGCGTTTCCGCCTGTGATGCTCCTTAATTCCACACCGGCCCGCTTACCCGTGCTCTTGCCCAGCTTTTTCACCAGCTCAAAGATCAATATGCCCTTTTCGCCGTGTATTGCTGGGAATTCCGCATCGGGGGTAAAACCGAAGAGGGGTTTTTCCACTTTGGAGAAATACGCTTCCATGCCCTTCCATCCGGTTCCGGCTTCTTCATCCATGCCGAGTATAAGTCTCACCCGCTTCTTAGGCATAAAGCCTTCTTCTTTTAGGGCTTTCATGGCATATAAGGCAGCGATGGTAGGGCCTTTATTATCTATGGCTCCCCGGCCGTATAGCCGTCCGTCCACCACTTGACCTGAAAAGGGCGGATAATCCCAATCCGATCCTGCAGGAACCACATCCAGATGGGTCAGGATTCCCATGGCTTCGTCCGTACGTCCGGCGGGATTGCCTTCTTCGTCGGTCAGATAGCCGCCGAATTCGATATGGCCGCCGTAGTTGTCCACGTTGAGGGTCTCAAAACCGGCCTTTCTTCCGAGGTCCAGCATGTATTCAAAGGCTCTGTGGACTTCTTTTCCGAAAGGCATATCGCCTTCGGGATCGCCGGCTACACCGGGAATTGCGATCAGTCCTTGCAGATCACGTATTATATCATCCCTGTAACCATCAATCCGATCTAAATATCCCATCTTCTACTCCTGTTCTCCGCTGATTATTATTATATTTCTATCATTTATACGCATGATAGGAGTATCTCCTCGGAAACCGGCGGCATTTTTATGCGCTTTCAACTAAATCAGCGCGAAAATGCCGTAGCGGTTGACGGTTTCTACGGAGATACATCCTATCATGCGTATATAAAACCACAAACAATTATCATTCGCACACACGAATATCTCCTCGGAAACCGGCAGCATTTTTATGCGCTTTCAACTAAATCAGCACGAAAATGCCGTAGCGGTTGACGGTTTCTACGGAGATACTCCTGTCATGCGTATATAAAACCACAAACCATTATCGTGTCTACTAAATAAAATCCGTTATACTATTCTTCTTTATGCGCTGACAAGGTTTTGATTTCATCCTGTCCGAAAATCAGAGCATACCCATAACCTTCCGCCTCAAGAGAAGCAAACTGCTTCCCGAGCTTCTTTGCCTTCACCATGGTGCACACATCGTAGCCTTTTTCCCGAAGCTCATCGGCCTTTTGAACAACTCTTACGAAGCTGTCTTCTTTTTCGTACAGGAGCGCCAGCCTCTTTTCATCGAATATAAACTTCATATCCTCGCTGTTGAGCAGGATTTCCGCAATCCTTTCAAACCCGATGGAAAAGCCCACGGCAGGATAGTCTTCGCCGATCATCTTGCCGATCATCTTGTCATATCTGCCGCCTCCTGCGATGGAGCTGTTAAATCGGGGACTAACTATCTCGAATATGGTGCCGGTATAGTAACCCATACCCCTAACCAGCGATTTATCATACTCTATTTTGTATTTATCCTGCCCCAGCTCCCGGACACTGTCGATAATGTATTCCAACTGCTCTACAACACCCTGGTCTGTGCAGTAGTCCGCCATGGCTGAAACGCCGCGGGAATTGCTGGTTTCGATAGCCTCGATAAAACGATCTATGGCCGCAAGGGCAAAGCCTTTCTCGATCAATTCTTCTTTTACGCCCTCTATGCCGACCTTATCCAGTTTATCGAAACTGATGCATACGGAAAGTACGTCCTCAGACGGGAATCCGATGAAGGCAATCATGTCAAAGAGAATCCGGCGATCGTTGATCCGGACGGTGAAATCGTCGAAACCCAGCTCCATCAGTGTCTTGGCAGTGGTGTGGATCAGCTCGATTTCCGCCTCCGGCGACGGGTCCCCGATGATATCAATGTCGCATTGATAGAACTGCCGCAACCGTCCTTTTTGTGGTCTCTCCGCACGAAACACCTGTCCGATTTGGATCACTTTAAAGGGCACCCTCAAGCTTGCCCTGTTGTTGGCAAAATACCTGCACAGGGGCAGTGTCAAATCGAAGCGAAGCCCCAGGTCCGCAAGATCTTTCTCTGTGAGGCCTTCTTTGTCCAGGTCCAGTTTTTGGCCCCTTTTAAGGATGCGAAAGACCATGTTGAGGTTTTCGCCGCCTTCGCTCTTATCTAAACGGTCGATGTCCTCCAATATCGGAGTCTGTATTTTGGAGAAACCGTTGTTTTCGTAACTCCTTAGAATAATTGACTTGATGGCATCCCTGACTTTCACTTCATGAGGAAGATAATCCCGGGTGCCCCTTACCGGCTGTACCGAATTGGCCATATCGCTCCCTCCTGTTTATCTATATCATCTGATCGATGGTTCATTCAATCCAAATGTAATCTCTGCCTAACACAGCCTCCACATCTCCAGAGGCCTGAATAGCTCTATGCAAGTGACCCGACGCTTTCAGTGCTTCGTTTTCTTCTAGCTCGCTGTCCAAAGGAATGATGGCATAGATATCCTTCCCGCCTGACTTGTATTTATCTAGCCAGGTTCGCATGGCATCCGCGCCTACTAACTCAACATCTTTTGTCACTGGGTCGTAGCTCAGAATTGCTCTCGCAATCATGCCCTGCTCCGTATAGCGATTGTTCAAAGTCTCCGCTCTCTGATTGGACAGGAAATTCCCCATGGAGTAGAAAACAGGGACTTTCTTTCCTGTCTCCTCATTTCCCAACACGTCAACTCGCTGGAGCACATGAGGATGGGATCCGAAGATAACGTCCGCCCCCATAGCTACAGTTTGTTCCGCAATATACACTTGCCATGGATTGGGGCTGCGCTGGTATTCCTCCCCCCAATGGTAATAGCATACCACAATATCCGCTCCCTTTTCCCGGGCGGCGTCAATGGTAGCCTTGACCTTCTCCAGGTCTTCATCCAGAACTTCATAATTGAAACTGTTAGTCAACTCTTTGGCTTCGTCGGAAAGTATGACTCCGTTAATAGTAGAGCGTCCACCGTTGCTCGGCGTCTCGTATGTATATGCTATGATGGCCACCTTTACTCCCTTTACATCCATCAAAGCGTAGTTCCTCTCCCAGGGCAACCTGGTTCCCGCCGTGGCAAGCCCCGCTTGCCGGAGAATCCGCAAAGTTCGCTTCATGCCGGAAAGCCCTTTATCGTAGAGATGGTTGTTGCTGGTGATGCCCACGTCAAAACCCGCGTTGGCGAGAGCATCCGCTAAGGCGTCGGGAGCATTGAAAGAAGGATATCCCGTGGGTGTACCCCCGGCAAAGGTGGTTTCCACATTGCAAAGGGCCAGATCCGCAGCCTCGATATACTTTTTTACGTATTGAAAATTGTTGTCGTAATTGTAAGTCTTGCTATCGCTGTCATATTGGCTTGCAATCTGAGATCTATGCACCATAACGTCGCCTACGCAGACAATGGAAAGCTCTATAGGGGAGGATGGCGTCACGGGAACGCGATCCTCAGGCTCAATAGGAACTTCGTTGTCTCCGACCAAGTCTCCGGCTTCCAGCGTAGACAGAATAAGAAAAGCTCCTAAAGCCACAGCTGTTGCAAGCAATAAAACAGGGAGGATGCGGTTCCGTTTTTTCATATGCTTCGCTGCTCCTCTCCGATTTCGCCTTGTTCGTGTTGTCGGTGTCATATTTTTATTACCGTTTATACGGCTTCAACTCCTGCAATTTCGGGATACTGTTCTTTGAGAATTCTTTCAATCCCGCCTTTAATGGTCATCTGCGAATGAGGGCATCCCTGGCAGGCACCCTTGAGCTTAACCTGCACGATTTTATCCTCGGTATACGCAACAAATTCCACGTCACCGCCATCCCTCTGCAAAAAAGGTCTGATTGTTTCGATCGCTGCTTTTAGTTTTTCTTCCATTTGTTTTTTCCTTTCTTAGTCTCATGAGCTTTCTGATTCTTCCCATTCGGGATGAATTGTGATTTTATGTTTGAAATCTCCGTTTTCGACGGTTATCATTACCACGGATTTAATGGGATCCCCGTTCTCGTCAAAGCTTATGCTTCCCGTAGCGCCTAAATATTCTCTGGTCCTGGCAAGCACATCCCGAAGCATGAGACTTTTAACGCCTTCCGGATCACTTTCCGCCATCTTCTGCATCTCCGCATGCCTTTCTATGGCATCCAAGGCCAGTAAATAGGCATCAGATCCCAAGGCAACGGCGCTATGAGGCGTATTCTCTTCCCCATATTCTGCCCGATAGGCTGCAAGAAACTCCTCCGTCTTTTCCGTTACGGAAGATTCGGCGTCAAAATATGTTGTAAATACCGTTCCTTCAACCGCACGTCCGCCTGCATCAATAAAGGATTCATCGTACCAGAGATCCGTACCTATGAACAGCGCATTCACACCATGTTTCCTTGCCTGCTTTATAATTTCAGCCCCTTCTTTAGCGGAACATGGCAGATATACCACCTCCGCGCCGGAGGCCTTAATCCGAAGGAGTTGTTTTTCGTAGTCTTCTGTGTCTTTTTTGTACTCTACCGTAGCTAATATCACATCTTCCACTTCAGCCTGAACCAGGGAGGCCAGCTTGTCCGAAAACTCCTGTGACAGAGCTGCGCCGTAATCGTCGTTTGCCTGTTTTAATATGGTGGCTTTGGACAAGCCTAGTTCATTGAAAACGTATTTTGCCGCCATAATCCCTTGGAAGGAGTCCACGATACTGATGCGGAAATAGTAGGGGTTTCCTTTGGTCACAAGGGGATTTGTACAGGTGATTGCAATGGCCGGAATTCGAGCTTTATGAAAAAACTGCCCTCCAGCCATGCTCAGAGCATTGCCGTAGCTTCCCAGCACTACATCTACTTCTTTTTCTACCAGCATTTGCGCCGCAGATTCTGCTACTGTGATTTCGGATTTATTATCTGCATAGACCAATTCCACCCGCTTACCCAACACAGTAGGATGGAGTTTGTGAGCGAGCTCGATTCCCATAATTTCAAATCTTGCGGCCTCTTCGTCGCTTCCCGAAAGCGGTTCAAAAACGCCGATACGCACCACGTCTTCTTCCTTTTCTTCACTCAGAAACTCTTCCGCAAAGCTGGCATAAGTGGAACATCCGCTAACCGTGACAAGAACGAATGCAAGACATACAGCCAGAGTTATGAGCTTTTTTATGGTCAACATGCTTCTGCTCATGGGTTCATCGATCCTCTTAGCACTAATACCTTAACTGTTACATTATAACAGCAATACCGTAAAAGTAAAGGGTTCCTCCCCCATGTTGCTCTACTGCTCCACCTTGAGATGTAAATGATTGTATTAATTAAATGAGGATTATTCAACGTATTATTAACCTGCAATACGGATGCGTTCTAAGTCCCGAGATATGGCCTATTGGAAAGCAAGTTGAACAGAAAGGGGGACAGAACATTGTTGAGAGCTATTGTCATAGACAACGAAAAATCATCATTAAATCAACTTAAGAAATTAGCCGGCACAAATGATAATATAAACTTAATCGCTTCGTTCACCGAT
>JAAYNC010000119.1:0-1711 GCA_012521055.1 Eubacteriales Family XIII. Incertae Sedis bacterium | reverse complement strand
ACGGCGCGCAGCGCCGATTCGCTGACGCCTATGACCGTAGGTAGAATCATGATCCCAAGCAGAAACGAGGCCGTGAGTATGCTGTTTCCGTTTCCGCCGAACAGGTCCCGTACGAGCGGAACCAACACCACAAGCCCGAAAAATCCGTATATGACCGACGGGATTCCCGCCAGCAGTTCTACAGCAGGTTTAATGTAGCGATATAATCCGCGCGGACAATAGTAGGCTAAAAAGATTGCGGTGAGTACACCGATGGGCACTCCGAAGAGGATGGCGCCCATAGTGACGCTGATGCTTCCTACAATCATGGGAAGAATTCCGAAGGAAGGAGGAACATCGGCCGGGGACCATTGCTTACTCGTGAGAAAATCCATCAGTCCGATTTCTTTCATGGCCGGAACCCCGTTCGCAAACAGAAATATGCAAATCAGCAGCACTGCAATGATGGTTGTCATCGCCGCCGCTAAAAAAACGTATTTCATTATGATTTCTTTCATCTGTGCTTTCATGTGCATTCGCTTCCTTTCCGTCGACATTCGGGGATCTTGTTGTTTGTCCTTATTTATCCGTTACCGAGACTACGTCTGTTGTTGGCCATTATTGTTGGCCATTATTGTTGCCCGCTGTTGTTGCCCGTTTCCGAAACTACATTTGGTTTGCATAGAGCGTTACGCTGCCAATTTCCAACCTATCATTTATTCCACTTCGTCCCAAGTAATACTCTCGCTTGTGAACACGGTTTTTACCTGGTCCCTTGTCATGTTGTCTATGGGGTTTTCAGGGTTCACGATTACTGCAATCCCGTCCATGGCTATAACGATGGGTGTCAGTTCTGCAAGCTCGCTGTCCTTTAGTTCTCTGCTGGCCATACCGATGTCGCAGGTCCCGTCCATGGCTCCCGTCATGCCGGAGGTGGAATCGCTGGACTGAATCTCAATGTCTGCCCCCGTGTTGACCTGCATGTATGCTTCCGCAAGTTTTTCCATCAGCGGTGAAACGGAGGAGGAACCGACGATTACCAATCTTCCTTCCGGTTTGAAACCGCTGTAACCGTCGGCATTACCATTGATTTCAATATAGTTTTCGGAAACGATAGCCTGCCCTTCCGCGCTCAGAATATAATCGATAAAGTCTTGTGCTAATTCTGAGGGCGTGCCCTTCGTAGCGATGTTGAAAGGTCTGGCCACGGGATATGAGCCGTTTTTAATGTTCTCAGGAGTGGCTTCAACTCCGTCTATTTTTACCGCCTTTACGTAGCTGTTCAAGGATCCCATCGATACATATCCGATGGCATAAGGATCTCCCGCCACGTTGGCCAGCATCACGTCCGTCTTATTTGCGATAATAGCCTCTACCGTCGTGCGGTCTTTTCTTGTCCCGTCCGGGCCCTTCTTCTCGATGCCCATCAACTCAACGAAAGCCCCCCTGGTCCCGGATCCGTCTTCTCTGGATATGACTGTGATCTCCGTCAAAGGATCAAATTCCTCGCCTTCTCCGCCGCAGCCGGTTATCGTGGCAATCATTGCAGCCATCAGAACCAGGCTCACAATCAATCTACTTATTCCAAATTTCGCCTTCATTTTTCTCTCTTCCTTTCCTCTTTCCTTTTTTGTATTTGGTGTCTTGCATTTGGTGCCTGACACTTTTTACAACTTTCACTTAGCTTTGTATTTGGTGTCTTGTATTTGGTGTCTGACACTTTTTACAACTT
>JAAYNC010000214.1:0-2998 GCA_012521055.1 Eubacteriales Family XIII. Incertae Sedis bacterium | reverse complement strand
TTCTTCACCAATACAGTATTGAAGAGCTGGCTCACAAGGCCGGTCTCAATCCTGCCCATTTAGGCAAGATTGAGCGTGGAGAGCGCAACTTCACCATACAGAGCCTGGACAAAATCGTTAAGGCCCTAGAGATATCTTATGTGGATCTTTTCGATTTTGAAAAGGAAGCAACTCCGGTGGAAAACCCGATCATCTCAAAGACCCTTTCCTATCTTTCCACATTGACGGCAAAAGAACAGGAGCATATCTACAAAACGGTTCAAATGCTGTCCAATAAAAAGTAGCCCTCTTTGGAACCACAGGCCAAACCAAACCTTTCATAAAAATTCATTGGCAAATAATGAATTGCCCATTATAGTATTTTTAGAACGAATTTTAATCGAATTTTAATCCTGCGCAAATTGCAGTTTAAGACTTGATTGATAAGATGATATCACAATCAATCAAGGAGGTATTTGTGATATGATTACTTTGGAACAGGTAGATAAGCTTCGCGAAAAAGCCAACGTAAGCTACGACGAAGCCAAGGCTGCTCTTGAGGCGGCAAACGGAGATATGCTGGAGGCTTTAATTAATTTGGAAAAGCAAGGTAAAGTTTCGCCTCCGGAAGGCGGCGGCTTTTACCGCAGCGCAGGTGGAAAAACTGATTCAAAAGAAAATGCAAAGGCTTCAAACAACTACAGCAATAGAGAAAGTCTGGCCGATTTGGTTCGTAAGTTCGTCAGATTTTGCTGTAAGCTCATTCACAAAGGAAACATAAACAGCATCGAGGTTATTAAAGACGGAGAAGTAAAGACGGCATTTTCCATCACGGTTTTGGTAGTGTTAGCATTGTGTTTCTTCTGGATTACGATTCCGCTTTTAATTATCGGCCTATTCATGGGCTTCCGTTATCGGTTTAACGGTCCGGACTTGGGAAAGGATTCCGTTAACAGCGCCATGGATACAGCGGCGACAGCAGCGGAAAACCTGAAGAAGTCTTTTACGGAAGGGCAAAATCCAAAACAATAAACCATCCGAGGACGTGTAAATGGGCGCGAAAATATTGTTAATTGAAGACGAGGAAAAGCTGGCACGATTTGTTGAGTTGGAACTCAGCTACGAGGGCTACCGGGTAACGAAAGCCTTTGACGGCCGAAGGGGTTTAGAACTGGCCGAAAGCGGTGAATTCGATCTGGTACTTTTGGATATCATGCTTCCTGAACTCAGCGGAATGGAGGTGCTGCGGCGAATTCGCCGCAAATCCTCTATTCCCGTTATCATGCTCACAGCCCGTGACAGCATTGAGGATAAGGTGGCGGGCCTGGATCGCGGAGCGGACGATTATCTGACGAAACCCTTTGCCATAGAAGAGCTGTTGGCCAGAATCCGCACTGCATTGCGGAAGAAAACCATCGGTACAGAATCTTCCGTTCTGTCCGCTTCTCGTGTTCGCTTGGACGTTGCCCGGCGCACCGTCACAGTGGATGACGTTCCGGTGGAGCTTACCAAACGAGAATTCGATCTGCTTCATTGTTTGCTGAAAAATAAGGGCATTGTCTTGTCACGTGACACGCTGATGGATCATGTATGGGATTACGATTTTGACGGAGAAACCAATGCGGTAGATGTCTACATACGCTTTCTCAGAAGCAAGATCGATGAGGCTTTCGGCATCAAACTGATTCACACCGTTCGTGGAGTGGGATATGTGATCAAGGATGAATAGTAAGGAAACAAGTAAAACGACGCAACAATCTAAAACCAAAAAGGTCAACGCCTCCATCGTCTATAAGCTGAATTCCAAGCTTCTCCTTCGCATGCTCACGGTATTTTTGATATTAGATCTCTTTGTTTTCTGCGCTCTGGGAATTCAAACTGTTATCCGTACGGAAAAAGAATTGACTTCTGTGGTTTCGGCCATTAGGAGTTCCGGCTCGCCGGAATCCGATGCTTTCCAATGGCTTGAATCCGCAGGTTTTCATATCACCATAAGTTCGACGGACCCGCGGGGTTTTCGACTGCCCGTCAAGCCGGACGGCGGCCTTTTTAATAATATGGAACTGGAAGGCGCAAGAAGCTTACAGGTGCCTAAAGAAGAAGGTCAGAGCTTCTTGAAGCGTTTGAACGGTTTGCTCTATCGCTACGAGTTTACCTTAAACCGACAAACATATTCGGTTTCCGTGGAAGTAGGAGATGAAGTGCTGCTGCTTAAGCGCACTTTGTTCGTTATGCTACTGGTGGAGTTGATCTTGCTTATTGGCAGCATTTTACCCGGCGCCCGTCTTATTCGATCCACTCTGCACCCCATTACCATTCTCACAGAAGCTGCCCAGAACCTTAACATGGAGCCCTCCGGATACACATCGAAAAAAGTTGAAAATCTAACGGATACCTTGGATTCCATTAACGCTGCAAAACTGGACACCCGCATTCCGGTAGATGAAACCGAGGCAGAACTGAAAAACCTTGCCGAAGCTATCAACGACTTGCTGGATCGAATCAACGAAAGCTATCGCTCCCAGATCCGCTTTGTTTCAGACGCGTCTCACGAACTGAGAACTCCTATCTCCGTCATTGAAGGCTATGCAAACCTTTTGGATCGCTGGGGTAAAAAGGACGAAAAAACCTTGGATGAAGGGATCAAAGCCATTAAGGACGAAGCTGCAAATATGAAAGACCTGGTGGAACAGCTTCTGTTCCTTGCTCGGGGAGATAACAACACCATGAACCTGCAGCTGGAACACTTTGATCTAGGCAAACTGGCCGAAGAAGTACTTAGAGAATCCCAAATGATCAACGGCGGCCACGAATACGACTCACGCATTGAAAGCGTCTGGATTTATGCAGACAAAGGACTGATCAAACAGGCTCTGCGGATCCTGATGGACAATGCGATTAAATACACAAATACCGGAGGGAGGATTACCCTGTCGGTATCACAGGAGGGCGCTTCGGCACAGTTGACGGTTCAGGACGAAGGCATCGGCATCCCGCCGGAAGCGGTCTCTCAGATCTT
>JAAYNC010000187.1:0-3438 GCA_012521055.1 Eubacteriales Family XIII. Incertae Sedis bacterium | reverse complement strand
TCTCTATAAATTCTTTCGTGCGGTCAATATTCAAAATAACCTTGCTCCCGTTGGAATCGGCCATAGCAACGGCTTCCGCCGTCAATCCTTCATTGATGCGGCGAAGAAGCCCTTCTCTCACCATGTGTTTAAGTTGCTGGTCCGCTTCCGAATCGCTGTTGGCCACCACGTGAAAGCGGATAAAATCTTCGTTGGAAAGCGTCTCGGCGTTGCTTGCAGTCATGCAACAAGTATAAATTATGAGAGACAGCAATATCAGAAACATAAATCCAATCTGTTTCTTCTTTAGTCCCATAAGATAACCCCTTTCATGGAAGGACGAGTCCTCATTTTTCAAGTTTGAAGCAAGATCGAGTCCTCATTATTCTTTCCACGAAGGGGTCATCTTATACTTTCGCTATATTTCGTTCATCTATCTTACAATCAGGATCTTTGAGCCCGGACGTATTTCCTCATGGTCTGCCAAATCATTAACCGACCTTACCCTGACTACCGGAGTATGATACTTTTTCGCCACTTTCCAAACCGTATCTCCTTCCTTTGCCGCATATACGACGATGTCAGGAATACCAGCTTTGTCTTCGCTTCTGTCAAGAAAGCGCACCGTATGTATCAATTGGGGAGCCGTCTTTTTAAATGCATATCCGAAAATTGCAATTTCCGAGTTTACGGCAATTTGCTTGTTATTGATCTGATCGAAGGAGAGCTCCTTCATGACTGCACTGACATCCGGCTCCATGCCTTCGTTGCATTCCGGCACATCCAACATGGCTCGAAAGTCCAGTTCCCGGTCAATTGTAAAGGGGAGTTTTCCGCTCTCGCCGCCTAGACAAACCAACCTGACGGGAAGCACGCCCTCCACCATGATCTTGCCCGGAAGACCTTGCCGGTTCTTGATCTTGGGTGATCCGGAAACAAAGATCACCTGCTCCGCCTTGACGTACCTTTCCGGGACGTCAACGATTTCTCTTACCGGAATATCCGCAACTCCGTTTCCGCAGAAAAGGTTCAGTTCTTTGCGGATCGTGCCGTATTCCACATCCTTGGTATAATGATACATATCCACGACGCAAGGTTCATGTATGTGACGATAGTATTCAAGAGTAGTCTCCACATCCATACTAAGATAGAATATTGTGTATCGACCGTCTTCGTCTCTCTTTGCTGTGAGGGAGCAGTCCAAAATATCGAAGAAGGTTCGCCCCGCAATTAGAGGATAATCAAATTTCTCATCGATCCTGATAAATTGCGTAAAGTCCGTACTGCACTTGTAGAATACAGGACATCCGTCGCTTTTATACAGCACGTTCAGATAAGCAGTCACATTTATCATGGCTTTTTCGTTGGTTATCTGCTTGTGGTTTTCCACCAGATTTACATTGAAGCAGAGAATCTTATCGATCTCCGGGTCTCCTTCGCGAAGCTTAATTTCTTCAGCCACTTCCATGATTTCCGTTTTGCGCATTGCAATATCGGTAAACCGGATCTCATCCTCCAGGAATTGCATTTCATCCTTTTTAACATCGTCAAAGAGATTCAGCTCCTTGTCACAATACTCCCTCATATTTACTTCTATTGCCGCCCGCACCCTGAACTTTCTCTCGTTGATCCGCTCCCACTCAAGAGAACGAACATCTGCGCTGAAGGCGATGATAGAATTGGGTTCGCTCTTTACCATGCAGTCTTCTCTGAACAGTATCTTCGTATCCAAGGAAACCACGATAGGTTCATCCGCATCATCTTCCGCCGTATACAATGCCTGAATTTTTAAATCTCCCGTTATTCGCATGGATTGAATGCCGTGAGCTCCAGTAGGAACGCTGCGTTCCGCCAGCTGGCAACTGCCTTCTACGCTTAGCATGCGCAACATATCCGGCTTAGCGTCTGTAATCAATACATCTTCTTCAACGTAAATGACCACAGGGCTGAGGTTGCGGAAATCCGTGTACTTGATTTTCCTCACATTTTGATCGTCTAATGCCCCATCTGTTTCAACGGGTAAAGGTTTTTTAGGCAGGTGGACAGGTACGGCCTCCGGCTCTTCCGGTTCAACCGCCGCAGGTTCCGCCGCCACCGGTATGGTCTCCTGTTCATGTTCATCGATGATTTCAAGTTCCGCCGGCACCTCTAATGCTATTGTCTCATCTACTGCCGCCGGTTCCTCGGTGATCTCCGCCGCTGACGGTTCACCCACTGTCTCCGGTTCCCCGGCGATCTCCGCAACTACCGGTTCATCCACTGCCGCCGGCTCCACCGGTACAGCAACAGCCTCCGGCTCTTCTGCCGCCGCCGGTTCTTCCTCTTCCTTAGTCGCCGCCTCCGCTGACTTTCTCATGTTTTCAAACAGTTTATCATATATTGTGGGATCAAATGTAGATGCCGGTTTTGCGGGTCGCAAGGCAAAATCCGGTATATTTTCCTCGTCAAGGAAATCCTTCTTGTATTCCATGGTTCTCTCCCCCTTTAAATCACCGTCAAGAGGCTTTGGACAGTCCCGCCTCCGCTGTAATAGTCTATTCAGGTGGAAGTTTCATTATGACAAGGAAGTACCGGCTTTGGCCGATTATGAATGGATCAATAAGAAGTTTCCGTAAGAAATGCGTTCCCTTCCTTTTTTCCCTCATCTTCTTGTATTTTTTTAAAGATAGCATTCGCTAAATTCTTGTCCTGAGTAAGGGCAAAGAGAGTGGGGCCGCTGCCGCTCATCATGGTTTTGGCAGGAGATGAGATGGACTGAAGCCAGGCTCTGTTTTCCCCGATCACGGGATATTTCTCTACGCTGACTTCCTCAAGAACATTATACATGGACGCCTTAATCTTCTCAAAATCCTGTTCCCGAAGACCCAGAATCAGGGAATGGGTATCCGGTCGCGTTCTAACCTTATTTAAATCGAGACTTTTATAGATTTCTGCTGTAGAAACGAAAACGGGGGGTGTAAAAAGCACCGCAAAGGCCTTCAGAGGAGGAAGAGGTGTCAATTTTTCTCCGATCCCCTCTGCAAAAGCGCAAGTGGATATACTGCCTTTATCAAAGTTTAATACTGCATTTTTTACCGCCTGGCCCATGATGCAAAAAGGTACATCTGCGCCCAGCTTGACTCCTATTTCCATCAGTTCAGCCACGGACAAATTGCATTGCCAGAGGGCATTTAGCGCATGAAGCACCGCTGCGGCATCGGCGCTGCCTCCCGCGAGTCCCGCAGCCATGGGGATTCTTTTTTCAATATGAATTCTTATGGTCTCACGGCTTTTATGCGGAAACAGCTGCTTCATAAGACCGGAAGCTTTCCAGGCAATATTATCCTGCCCCATGGGTACAGTCTGTATATTTGCGCTTAGCTCGATTGCGCCCTCGCTTGGATCTTCACAGCAACTCACCGTCACTGCATCATGCAAATCGATCTGCTGCAACACCATGGAAACATCATGGTAGCCGTC
>JAAYNC010000208.1:0-1732 GCA_012521055.1 Eubacteriales Family XIII. Incertae Sedis bacterium | reverse complement strand
TCAATGTGATAGGCCCTGTTTTGTTCCTCTTAGTGGGAAGAAAGAAGGAGTTTAAATGATCACGGTAAAAGGGTTTGTAATATTGTTGAAAATATTTAAATTGTAGAGGCACTATATGAAAAAGATTATATTATTTTGATTTTTTCCCTTATAGCTTTGGTAATTTTAATTTTGTTTATTGGACAAAGCAGTTTTTTCTTGCACTCAAACATATTGAGGATGATTAAAGCAACAGGAAGAGATACAGCCATCTCAAAATAAAGACGAACATGCATCGCCGACTGATACGCTATCAGACATGGCAGAGAGCGGGACGGAATTAGAAAGAGACCTTAAGGTCGATACAGGAGCTTATCAGGGGCAAATCGACAGTAACATAATAGAGATTAACTATTTCGGGCGTTCCTGAAAAAAAGCGACGCGGGCATTTGTGTTGTCTGATGAGCTTAAGGGTGAATTCGAAAAATATTCACCTTAGCACAAGCGAGACCATTAAGTTTCAGTATTATATCGATGAATATGAGCGCAATGTCATTGTGGAAATTGAAAATTAACATAGGGGTTATTTATGGTAAAGGAGAAGAAGGGATATCAATGATAACTGTAAAGGGACTTCAAAAGAAGTTTAAAAATTTTTATGCCCTCAAGAACGTGGATATGCACGTAAAAAAAGGCGAAATATACGGCTTTATAGGCCCAAACGGCTCGGGCAAAACCTCGACGATGAACATTCTCGCTGGTCTCTCCCGCCCCGCGCAGGGCGAATGTACCGTGAACGGATTGGATGTCACAAAGCTTACTCATCCCGGTGATCTCAAAATCGGTTACCTCCCCGAGGATCCTAAATTCTATCCATGGATGACCGCGCATGAAACCCTTGACTACTTGTCCGGTGGGCGGAACACTGGACATACTGGAGAGATACTGAGGTGGACGGGATTATTGGATGCGCGGAATCGCCGCGTGGGCGGATTCTCTCGTGGCATGAAGCAGCGCCTGGGCATTGGTGCCGCTCTCATACGCAACCCGGAGTTGCTTATTCTTGATGAGCCATCCTCTGCCCTTGACCCTGAGGGAAGAAGCGAGGTACTGCGCCTTATCAAGGACCTGAAAGGCATGGGTAAAACCATTCTGTTTTCCACGCATATTTTAGACGATGTGGAGCGCATCTGCGATACGGTCGGCATGATAGATGCAGGACAGATGCTATTTGAAAAGCCACTTACGCAGCTTCAAAAAGAGAGCACGCAGCCGATTTTTGACATCACTCCTGTTCATCCAGTCGAATCGAGTATATTGGACGCATTGGAGCAGCTGACCGGTTTAGTATCCTTAGCAAAATCGGGAAAGTCCTTCACTATCAAAGTGGCTGATAATGAGGCTTCCGTGTCAGTGATGCGATTCTTGGCAGATAGTGGAATCTTGATAGAATCCTTTTCCCTACGCAAGGCTCGCTTAGAGGATTTGTTTTTGCAGGGGGTGAACACGAAATGAAAACTGAGATTATCAAGGAACTGCGTTACGCCATAAGAAGTGGTCGAGCTTTGATTCTATTTGCGAGTTTTCTATTTTTTGCGTTGCTTACCCCCGTGATGCTCAAGGTGGTACTTCCAATGGTACTATCCGGTCAGCTTGGCGGGGAAACGACGCAGGGTATCAGCGGCCTGACCGATATGACCCAGCTTGACTGCATTCGCAACTATATGGACGATGTACTACAGATCGGAACAAT
>JAAYNC010000189.1:0-5466 GCA_012521055.1 Eubacteriales Family XIII. Incertae Sedis bacterium | reverse complement strand
TTGTTGCCGATGGTGGGGTGGCGTTTGCCCGTTTCTTTCCCCGTGCCGCCAAGGGTAACACCCTGATATATGGTAACGTCGTCTCCTATTTCGGTGGTCTCTCCGATGACGACAGCCATGCCGTGGTCTATAAAACATCGCCTGCCGATGGTGGCGCCGGGATGAATTTCAATTCCGGTTAAAAACCTGGCAAGCTGGGAAATGATCCTAGCTATGAGCTTCATATTATGCTTATACAGCCAGTGGGCCGGCCTGTGAAAGATCAGAGCCCAGACACCCGGGTAGCATAACAGAACTTCCAAACTCGTTCTGGCAGCAGGGTCTCTGGCCAGTACCGCCTGGATATCTTCACGTATATCTTTAATAAGACCCATGTTTCACCTCTTTGAATCGCCGTGTACATAAGGCAAAATATGGCGAGCAGTTGCTCGCCATAAAAGTATAACGTATACTGAACCCGAAATCAAAGGTTTTCGCCCATCATAGATAATTCATAGGATTTTGGGGCACTCCATTCTTCCTCACTTCAAAATGCAGATGATAGCCGGTAGCTCTGCCCGTCCTGCCAACAGTAGCGATCTGCTGTCCTTTCTTCACCACATCGCCGATGGATACGCTCATAGTATCGCAGTGGCCATACCATGTCTCTATTCCGTTGCCATGGGATACCTTGACGATATTTCCGTAAGAGCCCCGATATCCCGCAAAGGTTACCACGCCGTCATCCACAACATAGATAGGTGTTCCTTTTGGGTTTCTTAAATCTACACCGGTATGCCTGCCGCCTCCCCGGGAACCGAAGCCGGAAGAGATCTCCAGGTGTCCCATGGGGCTGGAGAAAGAACCGGTGCCAACAAGCGTAGAAAGGGATTTAGTGCCTTTCAGGTTTACCTGGGTAGAAGGTTCGCTGATTACAGTGGATTCGATATCCGTGGTGGCGACCACCATCCCGTTTTCCCGAACAATCTCTTTTGTAACCTGGCGTTGTCCGTATACGCCGGGTGTTTTGACTTTAATCTCTCCTTTATAAAGTGTGCTGGTTTCTTCATAAACGATATTGTAATCGATCCTCTCCGTAGCGGTTAGCCGTTCTGTGGTGGTGACGTTGATAAAAGGTTTTAACTCGTAGAGATTAAGCGTTGATCCAATCCTTAAATGATCCACATCCGCATGGGGATTCATGACAATAAGCTCATCTACGCTCATACCGTTTTTGACGGCAATATCCCATAGGCAGTCGCCTTTGGCTACGGTATATACTTTAGGCTCTTTGGTTCCGGTGACAATCAAGCTGCAGGCATCTTCCACGGACATGAATTCCGGGTCCTTGCCCTCCTTTTGAACAATTTCCACCGTCTCGTTGTACTCCACGTTGATTATTTCAGCCCCTTCGGCGGTGTAATGCGCAATCACGCCATCGAGAACGGCCTCGGCTTCTGCTTCCGTGGGCAAGGCCGCAACGGGAACGCCGTCAATTTCTATGGCATAATACACCGTAGCAGGATCTTCAACGGTTTCCTCTTCCGGAGCGGCGCTTAACTGTGCATTTAACAGAGCGTCTTCTGGTCCTTTTGATTTTTGTTCCCCCGATAAAGCGAAAGCTCCGCAAATTACAATCGCTGTCAGAGCTATGGCGCCTATACTTACGATTGTTTTTTTGCTGAGCTTGCTCAACTTTTCTATTCTTATGTCAGTTACTATCTCTTGTCCCTTGATTAATGCTTTTTCAACAGTCTGCTTTGCATTATTTAGAAATCTAACAACCTTGTCCGTAAATGTACCATTCATCATCTACCTCTTAAAGCGTTCCGATCGTTATTAAGCCGTCGTTGTGGCTTCTTGCGGTGATAAAACTTCTTCTTCTATTAGAATATGAAACTTTCAAAAAAAGTATACTCTGGATTCATGTCCTGATTCCGCCGGGAGCATTTCGTAACCCCCTGTACGGCAGAATAGTATAACGCAATATTACAATAATGTTACAGCAATGTCAATGCAAAAAGGATTATTGTTTATTTCTCTTGTTCTTCCGCTTCAAAAACAGAGACTTTTTTCATGACCTGCGCCTTAAGAGGTTTGTCTCTCATATCTCTCTTCGTGTTGGCAATACGATCGGCCACTTCCATACCTTCAAAGACTTTTCCAAAAGCCGCATACTGTCCATCCAGGTAGGGGGCATCCTCAACTACAATAAAAAACTGAGAGCCTGCGGAATTGGGATTCATGGCCCTGGCCATGGAAAGCACGCCTCTTTCGTGAGGAAGGTTATTAGGAACACCGTTGGCGGAAAACTCTCCTTTAATTGTATAACCGGGGCCGCCGGTACCCGTACCTTCCGGACATCCTCCCTGAATCATAAACCCGGGAATCACGCGATGAAAAGTCAATCCGTCGTAAAAACCTTTCTCCGCCAATTCAATGAAATTGGCCACTGTAAGCGGCGCCACATCCGGAAAGAGCTCCGCTTTCATCACACCTCCGTCTTCCATTTCGATGGTTACGATTTTTTTCATTTTGCTCACTTCTTGCTCACTTCCCTTCCTCACTTACAGCTTTATGCTCTAATATTGTTCTCTATTCCTATACACGGGGCAACGTACGTACATGCCTTTTTCATATCCTTCAATCACATCCCAAACCTCATCCCGCAAAAAAGGGGGGTAGAGGTGAGGAATCTTCTCTACTTCCCTTCGATCCATAAACCGGATTTCTTTAAGCACTTGTTGTTCCGGCAAGAGCTCGGGATCCCGCCCCAACTCACACCGGCCGTCCACGATATCCGCTATAAAATAATTAACAAATCGCTGTCCCCGCCTCGGCGAAACTTCCTCCACATGCCATACAAGGTCTATCACACGGACATGGAGGCCCGTCTCCTCCAGTACCTCCCGCCTGGCCGCTTCCATGGCATTTTCGCCTTCCTCAATGGCTCCGCCGGGCAGCATCCATATATCCCTGTCCTCATGGCGCTGGCAGACCAAAAGCAACCTGTCTTCTTTGTCCCTCACAATTACTCTGACGCCTCCAACCCACATAACACTTGCCTCCTAACGAATGAAGACGGCGCCGGCCACTCCTGCAGCTACTGTTAAGAGAATGGGATCCGCTTTAAACCTCGCAGCTACAAACAGGATCACGGCGAAAAAAATCATCGGCATTAAATCGATTTCCATCCCGGTGATAATCGATCCCTGAGCAAGAAAAACAACTGCCGAAAGCAATAGCCCAATGGTTGCCGGCCTGATACCCGAAAGGGCGCCTTGCAGTACCTCGCTCTGTTTGAACCTGACAAGAAAAAAGGTGACGATGTAAACGAGAATGACGGAAGGCATCACCACTCCCAGGGTAGCCGCTGTGGCTCCGGGAATCCCGGCACACTGATAACCTACGTAGGTAGCCGCATTGACTGCGATGGGTCCCGGGGTTACCTGAGAAAGGGCTACGAGCTTGGAGAATTCCTCTGCGGCCATGCCTGTCAGCTCGCCGGCACCCTGGTAAATGAGAGGAAGCATGGCATAGCCGCCGCCGAAGCTGAACAAACCGATACGAAAAAACAGGAGGAACAAATGAATGAGAATCATGATCCCGTCGCCTCCTTGTTCTTCCTGTACAGATATTGAAAGTATCCTATTAATCCCCCGCCTAAAATAGCGTAAATCGCGTTGACAGAAAGCAGTACTATAGCAACGAAGGAAAGTACTGCAATCACCCAGGACGTCACGTTTCTGAGGATGCGCCTGCCCATCTGAATGGCGGTAACAAGGATCAGCGCCACAGAGGCGGCAATGATTCCCTTGAACGCGCCGTCTACATAAACGTTGTCTTCCACCGTTCCCAGGAAAATTAAAATCAAAAGAATAGCAAAATAGGCAGGAAACACGAGAGCAAAGCAAGCTACTGCACCTCCCACTATCCCTTTAACTTTATTACCGATGAAAATAGCTACATTTACCGCAAAAGCTCCGGGAAGAGATTGACTGATGGAGATACAGTCTGCAATCTCTTCCTCATCGACCCAATGACGCTTGGCCACCGTTTCCCGTCGAATGGCAGGAATCATGGCATAGCCGCCGCCGAAAGTCGCCGTCCCTATTTTAAAAAAAGTGATAAAAAGCTGCCAAAGTTCTTTCATTTTTGCCTTCCCGACATTTCACCAAATGCTGCTAAACATATTATTTCTTTACGTATGGCTTGACAAGCTCCATGACGGCAGCCACCGCTTCCCCGGCAGTCTTATCCACGGCTTTTTCTTCACGCCGCAATTTATATTCCACAATCCCGTCGGACGCTTTTTTCCCCACGGTGATGCGGATGGGAATTCCGATGAGGTCCGCGTCTTTGAACTTCACTCCCGGCCGTTCATCACGGTCGTCAAGCAGAACCTCCACTCCCTTCTCCAGCAGTTCTTCATAGATCTGCTCCGCCAGTTGTACCTGCCGGGTGTCTTCCCCGTTGATTACGGTCACGATAGCATGGTAAGGCGCCACGGCCAGGGGCCATATGATGCCGTCTTTATCATGATTCTGCTCCACAATCGCCGCAAGGGTTCTGCTGACACCGATGCCGTAACAACCCATAACGATGACTTTTTCCTGCATGTTTTCATCTTTGTAATATGCGTGCATGGCCTCGCTGTATTTCGTTCCTAATTTAAAGATCTGTCCTACTTCGATTCCTCTTGTAATTTTGATAGGCCCGCCGCATTTAGGACATGGATAGCCTTCCTTTATGAGCTTGATGTCCGTGATGATGTCGGTGGTATAATCCCTTCCGTAATTCACATTGAGCATGTGATAATCCACTTTACATGCGCCGGCACAGAGGTTCTTAGCCCCGACCAATTCGCTATCCACCACTATTTTGCAGTTATGAAGCCCTACAGGGCCGGTAAAACCTCCTACGGCTCCGGTCTCCGCTCCCATGGCGTCCTCATCGGCAAACTCAATGGCATGTTCAGGGATTCCCAGGGCGTTGATCAACTTTGTCATGTTCATTTCCCTGTCTCCTCTGAGGAATGCGGCTACATAGCGGTATTCCTGATCGTGGACACGGAAAAGCAACGCTTTAATGGTCTTTGCCTGGTCGAGTTTCAGGAAAGAAGCCACCTCATCAATAGTCTTCATTCCCGGAGTATGAACGAGTTCTATTGGCAGCATCTCGCTGTCATCAGGCTCTGCATCCACACAATCAGCTTTTTCTGTGGTAGCGGCCATGTCACACTGTTCGCAGTATGCGATTTCGCTTTCTCCGTGTTCGGACAGAGCGCAGAACTCATGAGAGTCGCTTCCTCCCATGGCGCCAGTATCAGCTTCCACCGCTCTGAAGGTGAGCCCGCATCTGGTAAAGATTTTTTCATAAGCGTCATACATCTGACGATAGCTTTCATCCAGGCTCTCCCAGTCCTTGTCAAAGGAATAGGCATCCTTCATGATGAACTCACGGCTGCGCAATAGTCCGAAGCGCGGC
>JAAYNC010000112.1:0-3874 GCA_012521055.1 Eubacteriales Family XIII. Incertae Sedis bacterium | reverse complement strand
CCATCGCAGGATCGGAAATGGTAGTTTTCGCCGCGCCGGCGCAGCATTTCAGGAGCGCCTTGACAAACGCATTGCCCTTTCTCACCGATGAAATGGTTCTTGTAAATGTGGCAAAGGGCATAGAACAGAAAAGCCTCAAGCGCATGTCTGAAATTGCCTCCGAAATACTTCCAGGTGCCAGGTATGTAATGCTTTCCGGTCCGTCTCATGCGGAGGAAGTGGGGAGAGGGATGCCTACCACGGTGGTATCCGCATCGGAAGATATCAAGCTGGCAGAATTCGTACAGGATATTTTTATGAGCGAACGATTTCGGGTTTACACAAACACAGATGTTGCCGGAGTGGAATTTGGCGGAGCTTTGAAAAATACCATAGCCCTCGGAGCCGGAATCTCCGACGGAATGGGGTTTGGAGACAACGCCAAGGCGGCGCTGATGACCCGTGGAATTACGGAAATTGCCCGGCTTGGCGTACGGCTTGGAGCTAAGGCCGAAACATTTACCGGTCTTACGGGCATCGGTGATCTTATAGTAACCTGCACGAGCATGCATAGCCGTAACCGGCGCTGTGGAATAATGATCGGCCAGGGAATGAAACCCTCCGAGGCCATGAAAAAAGTAGGGATGGTGGTTGAGGGAATATATACCACTCAGGCAGCTTATGAGTTGGCAAAACGCTGTGATGTAGAGATGCCCATTACAGAACATATCTATGAAGTAATCAACGAAAAGATCGATGCCAGGGCCGCGGTGACCGCTCTTATGACGCGGCAGAAGAAGCATGAGATAGAGGAGTGCTTTGACGGCCGTTTCCGCACCTGTAAAATAACCGAGTAGAAGGGGCAATAACAGCTGCAAATAGATAATTAAAAATATGAAATAAAGTATAAAAGCGGCCTTACGGGAAGATGGTGCGAAAAGCAATTTCCCTAAAGGCCGCTCGATGTTATAAGGATGTCAATGAAACTTGTACGAGGCTAATAGACTCTTGTCACCGAGAAATTGTTGTCTTCCAATGCGTCCAATATCTCGATAATGTGTTCGTGACCGTTGGTCTCAACCGTCACCTCCAAGAGCACCTTGTTTGAATAACGGTCAATGGCTTTAAACTGATTGTGTTGAAGTTCGATGACATTTGCTCCGTGGTCCGCCAGAACCTGGGCAACCCTTACCAATTGTCCCGGTTTATCCGGCAGTTCCACTGAAAAGCACATGATCCGTCCCCGGGTAATGAGTCCCTGGTTGATAATCTCTGAAATGGTAAGCACGTCGATGTTGCCGCCGGTAATCAGGCATACTATGTTTTTTCCTTTTTTCGCGCGTTTTCTCAATCCTGCCAAAGGTATAGCCCCGGCGGTTTCCGCCACCATCTTGTGCTTTTCGATGACCAGGAGCACTGCTTCCATGATTTCTTTTTCTGAAACTGCTATAATGTCGTCCACATATTTTTTTGTAATGGCAAAGGTAAGATTTCCCGGCTGTTTTACGGCAACGCCTTCCGCTACGGTTTTAAGCGATGCCAGCCGCGTCACCTGGCCTTCTTCAACCGAAATTTTCATAGCCATGGCACCCATGGGCACCACACCTATTATCTTAACAGAAGGTTTCAGTGTTTTAATTGCCAGAGCGATTCCCGCTATCAGCCCGCCTCCTCCGATGGGGACCAGGATTTCGTCGATGTCCGGCAATTCTTTCATGATTTCCAGGCCGATGGTTCCCTGTCCGCAGATCACATCATAATCATCGAAGGGGTGAATAAAGGTATAGCCTTCCCTTTCAGACAGTTCCATTGCATGTCGATAGGCTTCGTCATAGACATCTCCGTGAAGAATTACCTTTGCGCCAAAAGCTTTCGTAGCATCCACTTTGAGCAATGGTGTTACGTTGGGCATGACGATGGTGGCCGGAATTCCCTTTTCTTTTGCGGAATAAGCCACGCCCTGGGCATGGTTGCCTGCAGAGGAGGATATAACGCCGTGATTTCTTTCTTCCTTTGTCAAGTTAGCAATCTTGTTGTATGCGCCGCGAATTTTGAAAGATCCGGTCCTCTGTAAGTTTTCAGGTTTCAAATAGACATTGCAGGAGTATTCCTCGCTGAAAAAATCGCTTCGAATTAGCGGCGTGTTCAGCAAAATGGGTTTTAAATTTTCTGCTGCCCGCTCGATATTCTTCGGATGATCCTCTTCCAGGAAGGTTTTTACTTGGTTGGCATCCATAATTGTCTCCGTTATCTATATTATTAATTATTATTGTATAAATATAAAAATTAGTTTATATCTTTTCTTTGTAATCGTCAAGAAAGAATGGTACAATGCTTTCGTGATTTTTTATGTTATACTAATCCCCATGGGATGGATTTAGCAGGAAACATTCCTGCAGGCGCAGAAATGATGTTAGAAAAGTATAAAGGGTTGTAAAATATAAATAGAGTTATGTTTAGGAGGATTTTAGTTGAAGGGTAAGAGTTTTTATATAAGAACCTTTGGTTGTCAGATGAATGAACGGGACTCGGAGACTTTGGCAGGAATGCTCAGCGATCTCGGCTACCGGGAAACTATGGATCGAAATAAGGCCGATGTGATTATTATGAATACCTGCAGCGTCAGGGAAAACGCGGACAGGCGCTTTTTCGGCAATTTGGGCCAATTGAAAAGGATAAAGGAAGAGAGACCGGATGTGATTATTGCCGTCTGCGGCTGCATGATGCAACAACAGCACATAATCGATACGTTGAAATCCAAATATACGTGGGTGGACCTGGTCTTTGGGACCTACAACATCCATGAATTTCCCAAGTTGCTCGGGAATGTGCTCGATGAAAGGAAAAAAGTAGTCGATGTATGGGATCAGGCAGATGAAATCGTGGAAGGGCTTCCTGCCCAGAGAAAGCATCCATATAAAGCCTTTGTCAATATCATGTACGGTTGCGACAACTTCTGCTCCTATTGCATCGTGCCTTACACAAGGGGAAGAGAGCGCAGCCGGGATCCGGAAGCCATCCTGGAAGAAGTCAAAGCTTTGGTGGCCGACGGCGTGCTGGAGATTACCCTGCTCGGCCAAAACGTTAATTCTTATAGGGGCCAGATCGGGAATCAGGATAAAGAAGAGGCCGATGGAGGGAAAGTGATGGATTCATCCGGAGAATATGTAAGCTTTGCCGGGCTGATCCATATGCTGAATGAAGTGGAGGGTTTAAAGAGAATCCGATTTACCACTTCTCACCCGAAAGATCTTTCCGACGAACTCATCGACGCTTTCGCTTCATGCGAAAAGCTGTGTCCCCACATTCATCTTCCCGTCCAGTCGGGGAGCACGCGGATTCTGGAGAAGATGAATCGTAAATACACAAAAGAAGAGTATCTCGAACTGGTGGAAAAGCTGCGCAGAAAGACACCGGATATCGCCATAACGACGGATATCATAGTAGGCTTCCCCGGGGAGACGGAAGAAGATTTTGAAGAGACTCTGGATATTGTGCGCAAGGTGGGCTTCGATTCCGCATTCACCTTCCTTTATTCGATCCGAAAGGGAACCACTGCTGAAAACTTCCCCGATCAGGTAGCGGAAGAAGTGAAACATGAAAGGTTCAACCGGTTGGTGGAAGAAATGAACCGCATATTCGCGGAAAAGAACAAGGCTCTGGTGGGGCAGGTAGTGGAAGTGCTTGCGGAAGGAAAAAGCAAGACCAACAAGGCCCTTTATTCCGGCAGGACCGGCGGGCACAAGTTGGTCAACTTCAAAACGGATGAAGATGTTACCGGCAGGATGGTCAAGGTTCTAATTACGGAGAGTTCAACTTTCAGCCTGACCGGCCGGGCTATATGAGAACCAACATCGGAACGTTATACCCTCAACCCGTCGTCAAAGGCGGGTTG
>JAAYNC010000154.1:0-6764 GCA_012521055.1 Eubacteriales Family XIII. Incertae Sedis bacterium | reverse complement strand
TGGCCACAATCGGACTGGACAGGTTATATTACGCCAAAATAACCGAGAATGAAAACGGAGAAGAAACCTACGATACCCCTGTTCCTCTGGCTAAGGCGATAACAGCAGAGCTTTCGGTGGAGCTGGCCGAGGCGACGCTTTATGCCGATGACGGAGCGGCAGAAGTGGTCAAGGAATTTCAAAGCGGTACCTTATCTCTCGGAGTTGCGGACATCGGCGCTGCCGCAGCCGAGGTTTTGACGGGAGCTACCCTTGACGACAACAAGGTGCTGATTTCCGCCAGCGAGGACGGGGGCGCTCCTGTGGCTATTGGCTTTAGGGCCAAAAAAGCTAACGGCAAGTACAGGTACTTCTGGCTATACAGGGTAAAATTCGGCATCCCGGCGGCAAACCTGCAAACGAAAGGCGACAGCATCACCTTTTCGACACCCACCATTGAAGGGACAGTCATGAGACGTAACAAACCAGATGGCCAAGGAAAGCATCCGTGGAAGGCAGAGGTCAGCGAGGACGATCCCGGCGTATTGCCCGCCACGATTACCGGCTGGTATACGCAGGTGTATGAGCCTGTCTTTGCTGTGGGAGGAGGCGGCGAATAATGCAGGATACGGACAGAAGCGCAAGCATCAGCATCGGCGGCGAGGAGTACCAGCTTATTCTAACCACCAGAGCGACAAAGGAAATCGCTAAAAGGTACGGCGGACTTGAAAATCTCGGCGCCAAGCTGATGAAAAACGAGAACTTCGAGATGGCGCTGGATGAAGTGGTATGGCTGATTACTCTTCTGGCCAACCAGAGCATTCTGATACACAACCTGAAAAATAAGGATAAGCGGGAGCTTCTGACCGAGGAGGCGGTGGAGCTTCTCACATCCCCGCTGGAGCTGGCGGCATACAAAGACGCTATCATGGAAGCGATGTTCAAAGGAACCAAAAGAAACGTTGAAAGTGAGGATGACTTAAAAAACAAACCGGCCGGGTGAACGACGAGGAATTGTTTACCCGGCTCATATATTATGGTACCGTCCAGCTAAACCGTACTGAGGATGAAGTATGGCTTATGCCTATTGGGCACCTGCTGGACTTGTGGGAGTGCCATAAGCAGTTTTTAGGGCTGGCCAAACCAAAGCGTATGTTGACCATTGATGACGTGATACCTTATGGAATTTAAAAATTTTTCAGGAAAGGAGGCGGTTATGTGGCAGACAATTTTGGCTTGAAGATCGGGATTTAAGGCGAAAAGGAATTTAAAAACGCCATTCGTGAGATCAACCAGAGCTTCAAGGTGCTGGGCAGTGAAATGAACCTGGTCGCATCCCAGTTTGATAAGCAGGATAAGTCAGTTGAAGCCGTTGCTGCGCGAAACAGGGTGCTTAGCAAAGAGATCGACGCGCAGAAAGAAAAAATTGCCACCTTGGAGAAAGCGCTTGCCAATGCCGCCTCCTCTTTCGGGGAGACCGACCGGCGCACTCAGTCCTGGCAGATACAGCTTAACAACGCCAAAGCTGAGCTGAACAAAATGGAGCGCGAGCTGGAGGCAAACAACAAAGCACTGGATAATGCAGAAAAAGAGTTTGATGAAGCGGAAAAACAAGCGGATGAATTCGGCGATGAGATCAAAAAGGCCGCGGATCAGGCGGATGACGCGGGCGGTCGCTTTGAAAAACTAGGCGGCGTTTTGAAAGGGATCGGCATGGCCATGGGAGCTGCTATGGCCGCCATTGGTACGGCGGCGGTCGGCGCAGGAAAGGCTCTTCTGGATATGTCGGTAAATTCGGCAGCTTATGCCGATGAAATCCTTACAGCATCAACCGTAACCGGTATGTCTACAGAGAGCCTGCAGGCATATAAGTATGCCGCAGAGCTTGTAGACGTGTCCTTAGATACCTTGACTGGCAGTATGGCAAAACAGGTAAGATCAATGGCAAATGCCAGAGACGGCTCTGAGAAATTTGCCAGAGCGTATGAACGGCTCGGTGTGTCGGTAACCGATTCCAACGGCAACCTGCGTGACAGCGAAACCGTCTATTGGGAAACCATAGACGCCCTTGGCAAAATTTCCAACGAAACCGAGCGGGACGCTCTTGCCATGCAGATTTTCGGAAAGTCCGCACAGGAACTCAATCCGTTGATTGCACAGGGTTCAGCAGGTATTGCGGAGCTTACCGAAGAAGCCAGGCGCATGGGAGCGGTTATGAGCGAGGATTCATTGAACGCTCTCGGGAAATTTGACGACAGCATCCAGCGTCTCAAAGCGGGCGGTGAAGCGGCCAAGAACATGCTGGGCACCGTACTGATCCCCCAGCTTCAGATATTGGCCGACGACGGAGTTGCGCTTCTTGGAGATTTTACTCGTGGATTATCTGAGACTAACGGCGACTGGACGAAGATAAGCGGGGTCATCGGCAATACGGTGGGAAGCCTTGTGAGTATGCTGATGGAAAACCTGCCGAACCTCATTCAGGTGGGATTGGATATTGTCACCTCCATCGGCGGGGCTATTGTGGAGAACCTTCCCGTCATTATCGACGCGGCGGTACAGATTGTCATGACTCTTTTGCAGGCTTTGATTGACGCTCTGCCACAGATCACCGAAGGCGCGCTGCAGCTTGTAATGGCGCTTGTGAAGGGCATAATCGATAACCTGCCTGCTCTAGTGGAAGCAGCCGTCCAGATGATTGTTACGCTGGCGGCTGGCATCGGAGAGGCGCTTCCGGAGCTGATCCCGGCTGTTGTCGAAGCCATCATCCTTATCTGCGAGACACTTATTAACAACATGGATCAAATCCTCGAAGCGGCCTTTGCCATTATTGAAGGGCTGGCGCAGGGCCTTTTAAACGCCCTGCCAAAGCTTATCGAGGCGCTGCCAAGGATTATTGCGTCAATCGTTGATTTTGTGACAAACAACCTACCGAAGATTATAGAACTGGGGATTACGTTAATCGTCCAGCTTGCTGCCGGCCTCGTCAGAGCTATTCCTCAGCTTGTAGCAAGCTTGCCGCAGATTATTGCGGCCATTATTGAAGGTTTGGGCAAAGCGGCCGTTTCGGTGGTCGAGATCGGCAAGAACATTGTCATGGGTATCTGGGAAGGCATCAAGAGCCTGGGAGGCTGGCTGTGGGATAAGGTCAGCAGTTTCTTCTCCGGCATTGTTGACGGCGTTAAGAATTTCCTTGGCATTCACTCTCCCTCAACTGTATTTGCAGGAATTGGCGGACAGATGGGAGAAGGGCTTGGATCAGGCTTTGTTAATGCAATGAAAGATGTTGAAAAGGATATGGCAAACGCAATTCCAACCAGCTTTGATTTAAATTTGAATTCCAGCATAAACGGCCTTGATACTATTTCGAAAGGCATGCCCAATACTGCCTGCAATGTTACGATCCCGCTGACAATAGACGGAACAGTGCTTACAAAAATTATCGCGCAGCTGCAATGGAATCAGAATACATTAACGGTACGCAATCTGGGGGTGCTTCCGGGATGATTCGGATTTATGATTCTGAAAATACATTGCTGTACACTATTCGAAAAGTGCTAAACGCAAATTTCAGGGAAACGATAGACGGCGAGATGCTTCTTTCGTTTAGCACCACGATGAGCAGCTCGATTCTGATTCAGGCAGGCCGCCTGGCAGAATATAGCGGGCAGTATTTCAGCATTGCTCAGGTTTCAAAGTCCATGCAAAACGGAATAGCTGTCTGTAACGTAAGCTGTGAACATATATCTTACATTTTAAACGACAGCGCTTATGATATTACGGAATTCTACTTTACCGGAACACCTGCCGCTGGCCTTGCAAAGATATTGGAAGGCACGCCGTTTTCTGCCGGTGTGGTGGAAATGTCGGATGTCTGTACGATGAAAATCAATCAGAGTGTATCAAGAAGGGCGGCATTGATGCAGTTTGTTGCCATTGTGAACGGGGAAATTGAATACAGCGGTTATTCAATAAACATAAGAGCCCACAGGGGGAGCGCAGAGTATAAAATGGTCATGGACGGAAAAAACGTCACTGACGTCAGTGTGAGCTATGACTACAGGGAAAACACAGCTTCATATACCTTGTCTTTCTTTAAGCTTTTGGATATCTCAGTGGGCGATAACATTCAAATTATATTTCATCCGCTGAATATAAATGTCCGCACAAGAATAATTGCGGTGGAGTATAACCCTTTTTACCGGTATAATATAAAAGTTGAAGTCGGCCAGTATAAGCCAAGTGTGTCAAATACCTTCTACATTATAGAAAAAACCATGTCGGACCTTGAAGATACAGTTGCGGAAATAAGCGAAATAGGTACAAGATATACAATCGAGTTTGGCAAAATAATTGGCAACGGCACCTTTTATTTTTCCAAAGCGTATACTGACGAACCTTACTATATGGTTGAAGCGGACGATGGCTCTGCAGTTGCGGTAACACTGCTGAAAAACGGAGACACCTATATTGGCGGAACGATAAGCGGTGCTCAGACTGCCACAAAAACGCTTGTCGTTTTTTATTGCACGCTGCCTGTGGAATAAGGATGTGAGCAACAATGTTTGATGATGCTGTTTATACCGAAGCCAGTAATAAATGCCTGGCTTTTATGAAGTCACAACTTAATGTTTCAAACTTTATATACCCGATCTCCTTTGGAGAGGCTTATTCAGATTCTTATGCCGGCGATGTCATATGGGGTACAGTATCAGGATTGCCGGCGGAAGATGAAAAAGTGCATCCGCAGCATATCAATATGGCCGAATACTACGATTATTATTATACCGGACAGGTGGTCGGGGTTTGGTTCGGACTGGACAATCCGAGTGAATATACGGTTGATGTTTATGTCATCAGGGATATAGAATATCTGGTTTGTTCCTGTGAACTCGAAAGCAACGGGACATGGCGCACTAAGAAAACTGTGACAGTCACAGTCACTGAAATTGATGAGGAAACTGGAGAACCATACACTTATACCTATGAAGAAGAAGTCGATGTGAATGTGCAGCAGGGAATCAAGGAAGCAAGACTTATGAAGGATGGAGTTGTTGTTGACTATGCATACAGCTATTTCACAAACTTTAAAGTCAGGCTCTATTCTTATTCCGATACGGAGTACCTATCCGATGAAGTGAAAATATGGGATGTCGGGCAGGGAAGGTATTTATTCTATACACATAAGGTTTACACCGGAAAGAAAATAGCAAAGGTTATACAGAGAGTTTGGAGCAACGGCGCGTTTGTATATAATACGGTGGGCATAGCGGGCGCGCTTACCAACGCTACAACCGGCCGGATACCGGCATCTTTTCTGGTGCCTTCCGATGACCCACAGTACAACAAAGACGGATCAAATGCAAATAATATATATGGGTACATGCTGAATTCCCGCTGTTTTATCTATGATGTAGGCCTGGCTCTGTTGGTATTCACCACAAGCGGCGATTACGACATATGCAGGGAAATGCTTACCAGAATGCAATATGAACAGAATCCGGACGGCAGCTTCAATTTCAGCTACGACTTATATATCGGGCAACTGATGGAAGGATACGTCAGAACAGGCGCAATAGGGTGGCTGGTCTGGGGGATGTGCTACTACACATTAAAATCCGGGGATACATCGTTTATTGGCATGATTTCAAAAGCGGGAGGATGGCTGCTTACAAGACAGGTGACAAGTTACAGGGATTTGCGGTATGGATTGCTGACAGGCGGTTACGGGAACTATAACATGAGCGACTATTCCTACATCGAAGGAGAAATTGAGTGGTGCTCAACGGAGCATAACTGCAGCGCGTTGCAGGCGCTTCATGGTTTGGCGCTGGTAACCGGGGAAGTAAAGTATACAAATGCGGCAAACCTACTGAAGAATTCACTGTATACCAAGTTGTACGATAAGGAGAATAAAAGATTTTATCAAGGCATAAGCAAGGATGGTATTGATACAGCATGGGCTCTTGATTGCACAACCTGGGCAGGAAGTACTTCCCTCTCAATATTAAGCGTTGCAACAGCCGATGCATGCCGGATTACTGCCAATGAGGTGTACTTGCTTAATGGAGTTTCTATAGTCCAAAGCTCGGAAAAGGACTACTACAATCAAAGATATAGTTCCCAGGATACATTTTCCGGATTTATGCCGTATAGCGACCGAACTGCTGACTATGAAGGAGCGCCGAGAATCGTATGGTCGGAAGGAACGTTAGGATATGCGGCTCTTTGCCTTGCGTTAGGCCGTTATTCTGAAGCCAAAGTATATGTTGATGAAATGATAAAGCTTCAGAACTGCACCAATGGAACCGGCGGGGTATTGTATGCAACAGCGACCTACGCAATGCTGCCATGGGAGTTTCATGTATGGGAAAGCGTGGCTTCCAGCGCCTGGCTCTATCTTGTTATTAACAACCCGGGTGTACTTTTCCCGCAGGTACTGACTCATGGTACTTATTTCAGTCTGATAAAACCTGAGGAGGATACCACCCCAGAGTAAAAGCAAAGAACTAAAAGTTACAAGAGTGTCTGTCATAACGGCAGATGCTCTTTTTTTATATGAAAAAATTATAAAGGAGGCAACTACCATGAAGGAAATTTGGACTTGGGTGCAGGCGGCCTTTGCTGCCATCGGCGCATTTTTAGGCTGGTTTCTCGGTGGGCTGGATGGATTTTTATATGCGCTCATCGCTTTTGTGGCCATTGACTATGTGACCGGCGTGATGTGTGCCATTGTAGACAAAAAGCTTTCGAGTGAAGTCGGAGCCAAGGGCATCTTTAAGAAG
>JAAYNC010000052.1:0-3300 GCA_012521055.1 Eubacteriales Family XIII. Incertae Sedis bacterium | reverse complement strand
CGAAAATATCCATGACCTTGATGCAGACGGGGCCGAAATCCGACCCTATAGTCTCATAAATTGTTTCAATACCTTCATTGCTTTTGCAAATGTAGGCATCGGGTTTATTAATTCCGTTTTCATAACGGCAGTCAACGCTCCAGTATGCGACAAATTGCAAGGGATCTTCCTCGAGGATCCTTTCGACTACGGGCAGATACTTATCTTCCACTGGCAACTGTTTTAAGGAATAAGGTCGATAGCCGGTAAGCTCCACTCTTAAAAGCAACTTATCTGAAGCGAGAGCCGGCTGTAGGGAAATATCCGCTTCTATTGTTCCTTTCTCCTCATCATCCGATTCGCTGCCCTTTTCGTCATATACGCAATAGGAAGCGCCTGCCGTAATCAAGCGCTTATGTGAACTGATTGTGGCCAGCCTGCCGATGTCACACGAAATCCATTTCCTCCCCATCCTTTCGGCAACAGCTGCCATTGTGCCGGACCCTCCGAAGAAATCGGCGCACAAATCTCCTTCCCTGGTGCAGCTTTCCAGTATGCGTTCCATCAATGTTTCGGGTTTCTGCGTTACGTATCCGGTACGTTCTGCGGAAGTTCTTCCTACCATGTCCAACTGCCATACATCTTTCCGATTGACCATGGTGTACCAGCCCAATTCGTCGCGATATTCTTTAACACCTTTGAAACGGTAAGGCTTGTATTCCCGATTATATGACTTTTCCTTCCGGGGCTCAAAGTAATATTTCTCGGTTTTCCCGTAAAACAGCAGTGTATCGTGCTTCCTTGCAAAGCGCCTTTTGCTCGCCCCTCCCGATTTATAATGCCATATAACTTCGTTTACGAAGTTCTTTTCTCCGAATATTTCATCCATTAATACTTTTACATAATGAACGGCGTGCCAGTCCAAATGCACCCAAATGCAACCTTCATCCGAAAGAAGCTCCCGCATGATCATCATTCGAAGGGCAAGCATCCTCAGGTATTCTTCCATTCCCTCCTCCCAGGTATCTTTATAAGCCTTCTGCTTCATGATGGGAATGTTCTTTACCTTATCGGAACGCAGCTTGATTTCTGCCCCGTAATGGGTTTTCGAGAAAAAGGGGGGATCAATGTAAATCAAATTGATCTTGCCTAAAAGATCCTTTTCATCGATCAGAAATTTCATGAAATGCAGGTTGTCGCCTCTTGCCAACATGTTTTCGGAAAACCCGTCTTTCTTTTTTCCTTTTCCGGCATATTCTTTTAAGACGTACCTTCCGGCACCGGATGCAGCCATGATTTCCTCAAAAGCATTCCTGCTTTCATCCATAATCTGAGGAAGCTTCATAATCAGACTCATGTTCATTCCTTCCTTTTTCCGCCATAGACATGGGCTGTTATCTCAATACATCGATGAGATCCTTTCTGCCAATCCTTTCAAGGGCTTCTTTTACAAGAGGCCTGTTTTCCTTCTTATGAAAATGCAATAATGCCCGCTGCAATCTCTTTTCCTTAACATCTTTGGCTACATATACTTTTTCCCCCGTCAAGGGGTCCATTTCCGTATAATACATGCAGGTGGCCAGAGTTCCCGGTGTGGGATAGAAATCCTGCACCTGATCCGGGACGAATCCGTTCTTTTTAAGATAAAGCGCTAACTCCACAGCATCTTCCAATGTTGACCCCGGGTGGGAGGAAATTAAATAGGGAATCAGGTATTGTTTTTTCCCGATTCTTTCGTTTATCTCCCTGTACCTCTTGCTAAACGCCTCGAAGACTTCTTTCGGCGGTTTTCTCATCCTTGCCAGAACCCGGAGCGATATGTGTTCCGGAGCCACTTTAAGGGTGCCGCTTACATGATGCCTGCAGATCTCTTCAAGAAATTCACCGCTTTCGTCTGCCATCACGTAATCATAGCGGATACCGGAACGGATAAACACTTTTTTCACGCCCGGCAGGCCCCTCACGCTTCGCAAAATATCAAGATATTCTTTGTGGTCCACCACAAGTTGCCTGCAAGGTTTCGGATAAAGGCAGTCCTTTTTCTTACATACGCCGTATTTCAGCTGCTTTTCACAGGCAGGACTCCGAAAGTTTGCAGTGGGGCCTCCGATATCGTGAATATACCCTTTAAAATCCGGCATCCTGGTCAGAGCCTTCGCCTCCCTGAGGACGGACTCTTTGCTCCGCCCTCTCACTTCCCGTCCCTGATGATAAGTCAGAGCGCAAAAAGCGCAGCCTCCGAAGCACCCTCGATTTGCCGTAATGCTGAACTTGACTTCCTCGATGGCGGGAACTCCTCCCGCGACTTTATACATGGGATGCCAGTTCCTTTCATAAGGAAGCTCACATATATCGTCCAGGTCCAGGCTCTCAAGAGGCGGCATGGGAGGATTTGTCACCACCACATTGTTGTTGCCATAGGGCTCCACCAAGATTTTTCCGTTGACCGGATCGTTATTCCTATATTGAATTTTAAAACTATCGGCGTAGGCTTTTTTTGAACGGGACACCTCTTCGAAGGAAGGCAGAAGGACCGGCGCCTGCCCCGGGAATTCGGCATCAAGCTCCTCCATTGAAACGGTTTTGCGATAAACGGTTCCGGGAATCCAACTGATATGTTTTACATCGATGCCGCCGTCCAAGGCTTCGGCTATCTCAACAACAGCCCTTTCTCCCATTCCGTAAACCAAAAGATCCGCTTTGGAATCCAGGAGAATAGATCTGCGAATTCTGTCTTCCCAATAATCGTAATGAGCATGCCTTCGCAGACTCGCTTCCAGACCTCCCAGGATAATGGGCACGTCCTTATATGCTTCCCTTGCCCGCTGGCTATAGACTATGACAGCTCTGTCGGGCCGGCGGCCCGTCTTACCTCCCGGCGAATAAACATCTGTACGTCTTCTGCGCTTGAATACCGAATAGTGATTCACCATGGAATCTACGTTGCCGGAAGTTATTAGAAAGCCCAGCCTGGGTTTTCCGAAACGCCTAAAATCCTCAGGATTACGCCACCCGGGCTGAGGCAGAATAGCCACTTTATACCCTCTTCTTTCCAAAACGCGACTGATAATCGCGTGCCCGAAAGATGGATGATCCACGTAAGCATCTCCGGTTACGAGGACAAAATCCGGCCTCTCCCAACCCAGGGCTTCCATATCTTCTCTTGTAACCGGTAAAAATGCCAAAGATGTATCTCTCCCTTCCTGCGAAGGACCTTTGCCAAATCATAGAGCCGGCAGATAAAGAGACCCTTTCACATATGTGGTTTTCCTGCACACATTATCTGCTGCCCTTATCATAAGGTACCGCAACCGCTCTGGG
>JAAYNC010000061.1:0-2706 GCA_012521055.1 Eubacteriales Family XIII. Incertae Sedis bacterium | reverse complement strand
TCTCACGCCATTGCTTTTCATAGGTGAATACGGACTCCCTGCACTTCTTATTGAATTCACGAATTCCGTATTTCTCAATATCCTTCTTTCCGTTCATATTCAGCTGTTTTTCTACCTCGATCTCCACAGGAAGTCCGTGGGTATCCCAACCGGCCTTCCGCTTCACCACATAACCCTGCATGGTCTTGTGACGCAGCACGGAGTCTTTCAGCGTCCTTGCCATGACGTGATGAATGCCCGGACTGCCGTTGGCCGTCGGAGGCCCTTCATAAAACAGGAAGGAAGGTTTTCCTTCTCTCGTTGTCACGCATTTTTCCAGCAGGTTTTCCCTATCCCACCTATCTGCCTGCTCGCTTTGGACTTCTGCTATCGGTCTTTCTGACAAATTTTCAAACACCATATGTGATCTCCTTCTTTTCTTCAGATTATTTGTTTAATCTGGATCAAATTTAAAAATCCCTGAATCCGTTCTTGCTCGAATTCAGGGACGAAATTACTCCGCGGTACCACCCTAATAGCGGAACCATTTTTTGCTAAGGCCCGCCTCTCATTTCCGCTTAACTCGCGGTGAAGTGTCCGCTTACTGTCATTTCGGCGGACAAGCTCCGGAGTGATCTTCGCTAAAGGTACTTTTTATATGATAGTACACTTGGTCCCTCTCCGACGGTTTTCACCGACCACCGCCTCTCTGTAGGATCAAGAACCAGCTACTCTCTCCATCACAGCTTTTTCCTTATTATGTACTACATTATTCTACTTATATACTTGTCTTCTGTCAACCGTGAGTTTGATGGGCCTCTTCACCTGCGCAGTCTTTCCAACAGCTCATATATAACGTTGCTGTGATAGCCCTGGTAGGCCAGTCTTCGTCCGATTCTTGCAATCTCTTTTTCGCTGAGGGGAGGCACTGCATCTTCCTCCGAAAGTTTACCTTGCTCGCGGCGGTCAAAATAGGCCGTGTCGGCTCGCAGATCCTGCCCCGTCTGTTGAAGGAACTTGTTCACATAGGCCAGGGCAGCCTTTTTCTCACCGCCGTCGCCGAAATGCTTTTCCAGCGCAAGTTTAATCGTCTCCGGAGAAATCCCTTTCTCAAGCAGCTCTCTTTCAAGGCGAAGAGGACCCCTGCCTTTCTCCATTCCATAGAGAATATATTTGTCACAATACCCTACATCATTGATTACACCGCATTCTGACAAATAGTCCAAACAGTCCTTGATCTCCAAGTTTGAAATGCCTTTTAGTTCTAAATATTTTTTGACTTCCAGTGCGGTCCGATCGCGTTTGCTCAGATATTTCAGCGCAAGATCTCGAGCATCAAGACCCATTTCCTACTCCTCCTCAATCTCTTCCTTCGCCATACCGCTCAAAGTGGTCCCGACTACGCCTATCACGATTAAGACCGTGCAAATAATTTGGTAGATGTATAAGGGTTCTCTTAAAAACACGACTCCCGCTATAATGGATATAGCGGTGGAGAGATTTCCAAAGATAGTCGCCTTCACAGCCTCCATGTTGGCAAGCATATACGCGGCCAGCAGAGACGAGACCATAGTGGATAACACTCCAAGAAAAGCTGTAGCCAGTACAAATTCCCAGTGGAACAACGGCGTAAAATATTGCAGCGGTTCGCCGCTCACCGCCCCTTTGATAAAGGTCATAATGTTGAACAGTAAACATCCGCTCAATGCGATGCAAAACGCGATTGTATACGGGTTGTATTCACTTCGTACTCCACGCATCAATACATTGCTCAACGCCATGAGTACACTTGATATGAACAACAGTATTAATCCTACCGCATTCACACCCTGAAAATCTTGAACGCTGAAAACAAACATGGCCACCACTGCACTGATAGACATTATGATGAAAAAGTTTTGTTTCCATGTTCCTTTTTCGCCCAAATAGAAATAGGCTATGATCTTGGCAAAGATGGGGACGACTGCAAATATTATCCCGCTTTCAATAGACGTAGCATAGATCAGTCCGTATGCCTGAAAAGCCATAAATCCCAAATAAAATGCAGCCGTCAATATTAACCTTTTCTTAGCCTTATTTGACAGATCAATTTTGCTGCGCCAGATAATTAAAGGAACTAAAGCAGCCACGGCGGCAAAGTTGTATCTATATGTCAGGATTTCCAGAGGCGTGGACATGCTCATGGAAATCTTTATTGCTAAAAAAGAAAAGCCGACTATAAAGGAGAAAAGCCCCGCCGCCGTATACACCAGCTTCATATTTTTACTTTGGCGGTTTTTCGAAGCCTTCTCCGGTTCAATCTTTTTCTCCATAACAGTTAATACATCCTCTTACTATATTGTTATTAATATTTCAACTGCCATTTGTTATCGTTATTTATCATAGTATTATGGTTGTTTACTATTCCTATTTACTATTTGTTATCTTGGTCGTGTCCCTTGTTTTTGTGTTGCAATTTTATATAATGTCGCGATAATCTGCAGTATTTCAGAAATCGGAAGTTTTTCGATGATCCTTAATTCCTCTGATGTTCTTTTTTTCGGCTGCGCAATATGCTCCGATTAACTTTTGGCCCAGATTTATTTCCTCTACATAGGCATCCGGCAGTTCCGAAATCAGGTCTTCGCCGGCCACCATATTAACATTTGAAATCTCCTGTATGAGTTTTAACCCTTTATATTTCACGTATGCTTCTTTCCGGACCCAGAGTCTGAAAAAAGCTTTTTT
>JAAYNC010000223.1:0-2914 GCA_012521055.1 Eubacteriales Family XIII. Incertae Sedis bacterium | reverse complement strand
TCTGGTGGAGGTGGTGAGAGTCGAACTCACGTCCGAAAGCGCTTCCTCAAGAATTTCTCCGAGCGCAGCTGATGTTTTGTTGTTTCGCCTCATCCGACGCCCATCAGCAGGCTTCGAATCCGGCTATCCTATTGTTCCCCTATGCTACTAGGAGCTCACATAGGGTTTTCCTGTATGTTTGACGTCAGGTCTTCCGACCTACAGGTAAATCGGAGCTGACGCGCAACGGCTTAAGCTGCCAGTGCGAAGTTTGTTCTGTTCTTTGCGTTTATATTTAACGTGCCATTTTTAACGTAGATTGGCAAACTACGGCTCGCTTATCTTGATTCCGCACCCCCGTCGAAACCAGGTTCACCCCCATAATCTTAGAATGCATTTCGCACTATCATTATACCGCAAAATTCAATTTTTGTAACAGTTAAATTTTGTAATTTCAATGACGTTTTTATCGGCTTAATTCAAAAAACATACTATTTCCGGGCTTTTTTCATAGCCTGCTGCATCCTGCGGTCGGAATCGCGCTTTGCAATATCTTCGCGCTTATCATAGAGCTTCTTGCCCCTTGCCAAAGCCAACTCCATTTTGGCCCTGCCATGCTCGTCTATGTAAACCGACAGGGGAACCAGCGTCATCCCCTTCTGAGTCGTATATCCGATGAGCTTTCGAATCTCCTGCTTATGCAGGAGCAGCTTTCTCGGACGCACCGGATCCACATTGTAACGGTTGCCTTGCTCATAGAGACTGATGTGCATCTGATGAACGAAGACCTCTCCATTCTGAACTTTAGCAAAGCTCTCCTTCAGGTTGATCTTTCCCTGGCGAATGGATTTGATCTCCGTGCCGGTCAATACGATCCCTGCTTCATATATTTCATCTATAAAAAAATCGTGTCTTGCTTTTTTGTTCGTTGCAATGATTTTCTTCTGCCTCATTTTATAACTCCGAACTGATTGAACGGAAACAGTCTGAAGTCCGCCCGGCCGAAGATGTCTTCCAATGCAACCTCACCCACCGCAGCATCTCTGCTGTCAAGGCTCACGGGCCGATTGTCTCCCATGACGAAGACATGGTTTTCGGAAACCACCACAGGCCCCATCTCACCGGGTGTTACTCCACCATAAACGTAGTCTTCTTCCAAAACTTCTCCGTTCCGATATACCTTTCCGTTCTTAATTTCGATAGTATCTCCGGCAACTCCGATGACCCGCTTGATCAATCTTCTGCCTTCCCCGTGTTCCGTATCGATATCCGTGTTGAACACGATTATATCATCGTAAGCCGGTGTGTCAAAAATATACGGAAGCTTATTTACGATGATATAGCTATAGGGGACAATGGTCGGGTACATGGAATACTCCCGGACCAAAGTAGGACGTATCATACTTGTAACTAATATGGCTATCAACAAAGCGAAAAGAATAGGTTTGCCATATTCACTTATGATTCGCTTCATTTTCTTCCTTCCGCCTGCCTCTGATGCTTTTAGCGTATCAATCCGATTTTGTTAAAGGGATATAGCCGGATTATCGCTTTTCCTAAAATGCTGTCATAGCTGACGAAGCCTACTGAACTGTCCCTGCTGTCGATGCTGTTCTGCCGATTGTCGCCCATTACAAAAAGACTGTCCTCCGGTACCACGACCTCTTCCATCTCGGAAGCCGTATAGCCGTCCAGGATATAAGGTTCATCCAAGGGTTCCCCATTCCGGTACACCTTTCCGTCGGATATGAATATCCGATCACCCGGCAAGCCGATAACCCGTTTAATCAGCAGTTTTTCTTTTCCGTTTGATTGAACCAGGTCCGTGTGAAATACAATGATATCTCCCACCTTAGGTTCACTGAACAGGTATGCCTGTCTATTGAGGATTATGTAATCGTATTCTTGCAGCGTGGCTTCCATGGAATGCTCTCTGACTATGGTGGGCTTTATTAGCTGCGTAAGCAACAATCCTATTATTAGAGCAATTGCTATATCTCTGATCCAAAGCTTCATCTCTTTCCTTGTTCGCTCCTATTCTTGACTAGTTTATAATACTCCATTCAGAAACAGATCCTTCATTTCTTCAAATCCGTCGTTTATCTTCATGTTTTGAGCCGCGAAACAATTCCTCTGAAACCCTCTTCATCCCCGCCGGCAGCTCACATTTAAACTCTCTGCCCCGCATATAGTCCAGCGGCGGAAGACAGTTTTCGAAGACCAACCGGTAGGCGTGCAGGAACTGGGCCTTAAGCGGAAACTTCCGCAACAATTCTGCATCCCTCTGCCTGTCGCCGTATTTACGGTCTCCTACAATCGGATAGCCTGCCTCAGCCAGATGGACGCGTATCTGATGCGTTCTGCCCGTAACCAGCTCTACTTCCACTAAAGTAAAACCATTTGTCCTTTTCAGCGGCTTCGCCCTGGTTACCATGAGCTTGCCCTTTTCCGCCCCGGCATCTAAAATTCGGACCTTGTTCGCTTCTCGATCCTTTTCCATCCTGTCACGAAGAAGGATCTCCTCCTTCATCTCTCCGTGCACGATGGCAAGGTAATACTTGCGAATAAAACCCTTTTCACCCATCATCCTGGAGAGACTTCGAAGCGCCTCCGCATTCTTGCCGAAAATCACAAGCCCTGTAGTATTGCGATCGAGCCGGTTCACCGGTGAAGGAACAAAAGTCTTCTCCCGATCCGGGCTGTATGCTCCCGAATCGATGAGATAGGTCATGACCTGGTTGGAGAGCGTTTCATTCCCTTCTTCTGCGGTACCGTGCACGAGCAAACCAAAGGGTTTTTCCACTATGAGAAGATTCTCATCTTCATATACCACCTGAAACTGCCTCTTGAATGCGCGAGGCTTTTCCCTTGCCAGGTAAGCCCTTTGCTCTTCTTCGGATATGTCGATGGTGAGCTCATCCCCCAGAGTCAATCT
>JAAYNC010000056.1:0-2295 GCA_012521055.1 Eubacteriales Family XIII. Incertae Sedis bacterium | reverse complement strand
CTTTGTGGGATTTTGCATGACATTGGTAAATATTCAAAGCAGTTTCAAAAACGTATCAGAGGTAGCAATCAACACGTAGATCATTCTACGGCGGGTTCAATAGAAAGCAATAACTTATTAAAGAATATAGGTTGGCTTTTATCCTATTGTATTGCGGGACATCATGCAGGGCTTCCGGATGGAGGAAGTCCTGTTGATACAAGCGCTGAATCAACTCTTCATAGTCGGTTAAAACGAAATAATATTCCTGAATACTCGGCTTTTCAAAATGACATTGATATAAAGTCAGTTTTACCCAAACGGCCTCCGCCTATACGGATGTTGGAAGGTCACGGCTTCTCAATTTCCTTTTTTATACGAATGCTGTTTTCATGTCTGGTAGATGCAGATTTTTTAGATACCGAGACGTTCATGACGGGTGGAAAAATAAAGCGCAGTATTGAGTGTGATATGTCTACTTTGTATGAACGTCTGCTGAATTATATTTCGAAATTTAATAACCCGGATCATGATATTAACAAAAAACGTAATGAAATCCTAAACTGTTGTTTAAAAAAGGCTATTAATCCGAAATGGTTGTATACATTGACGGTTCCCACAGGCGGCGGAAAAACTATTTCCTCTCTTGCTTTTGCTTTGCGCCACGCTGTTGAACACGAAATGGACCGCATTATTTATGTAATTCCTTACACCTCTATCATCGAGCAAAATGCCAGTGTTTTTAAGAAGATAGTAGGTTCGGAATATGTTCTCGAGCATCATTCCAATTACAATTACGACGATGAAAATGAAGACATGATTCATCAGCGCTATGCGACGGAAAATTGGGATATGCCTGTCATTGTAACAACAAATGTGCAATTTTTCGAATCTTTGTTTGCAAACAAGACATCTAAATGTAGAAAGCTTCATAATGTCGCAAACAGCGTTATTATATTCGATGAAGCGCAAATGTTGCCAACCGAATATTTACTTCCCTGTATACGCGCAATATCGGAGTTAGTTTATAACTATGGCAGTACAGCCGTCTTGTGCAGTGCCACACAGCCGGCATTATCAAACTTATTTCCAAAAGAACTGACCGCATACGAGATATGTGACGACGTAAAGGGCTTATACGATTTCTTCAAGCGAACGCAAATCATTTTCGTTGGTGAATTAGAGAATTCGGAACTGTCGGAAAGAATAAACGCATGTAAACAGTCGCTATGTATTGTGAACACAAGACGGCAAGCACAAGACCTTTACGAGTTGCTTTCTCCTGATGGACGTTATCACTTGTCTACTTTAATGTGTCCTGCTCATCGTAGTGAAGTTTTATCCGAAATAAGAGAAAGATTAAAGACTGGCTTACCTTGCAGAGTAGTATCAACAAGCTTGATCGAAGCAGGCGTCGATCTGAATTTTCCTGTTGTTTTTCGTGAAATAGCAGGACTTGATTCACAAATACAGGCCGCAGGACGCTGTAATCGTGAAGGCAAACGTCCTTATGACCAAAGCCATGTATACATTTTTAAAGTTTTAAATGATCGAAAAAGCCGCATACCGGCTTCTTTTAGACGTCCCGTCGAAATTGCAAATTCCATTGTACGCCAATTCTCCGATGTATCTTCGCCTGAGGCTATTTACAGTTATTTTAATCAGCTATACCAAATGGAAGGAGACGGTCTGGACATTAAGCGCATAGTTCAGCGCTTTGAAGACGGTGCTGCCTATGGTCTGAGTTTTCCTTTTGCCGAAGTGGCATCAGAGTTTCGCTTGATTGAAGATATAAGTCACTCTATCTTTATTCCTTTAAATGACGACGCGAAAAACCTACTGGATCGACTGTATTCTAAAGAACGAAGCAGAGAATTATTGCGCAAAATCCAATCCTATGTAGTGAATGTATATGACAGTGATTTTCGTGTATTGTATGATGCCGGTCTTATTGAAAAACTTGATGATGAAATCGCGGTATTGATCGATATCGGCCGCTACAGCAATGAGACAGGTCTTGACACCAGTGTGAATAGCGGTGTTGGGGTATTCGTAGATTTAGAGAAAAGTTCTTGGTTGTAGTATAAGGAGGTGATATTTTTGGGCTATGGGGTGAAAGTTGAAGTATGGGGTGATTATGCGCTTTTTACGCGCCCGGAAATGAAAGTAGAAAGAGTAAGCTACGATGTGATCACTCCGTCAGCGGCGAGAGGGATAATAGAATCCATCTATTGGCGTCCGACAATACGCTGGGTAATCGACAAAATTCATGTTTGTAGTCCCATTGAATTCACTAATGTTCGACGAAATGAAGTG
>JAAYNC010000155.1:0-9642 GCA_012521055.1 Eubacteriales Family XIII. Incertae Sedis bacterium | reverse complement strand
CGACAAAGTATCCCCGCTCTTGACAGCATAAGTCTTCTTCTCTACGGCCCCTGTGAGCATATATTCCAGGACTTTTTCCTCATCCTGGATATTGCCGATCTTTGTATCGACCTCGACTATTTCAACCTTTTCTTTAAATCCTATCGACTCGTACTCAACGGAGTCGCTGCCCTGCACATATGTATTTTGAATATCTTTCAATATCTTCTCTGCGCATTTCTTGCTGTAGAGGATGGCTTTCTGCTGCCCGCCGGCAACGATGGCGTAGGCGGTAGCGTTCATGTCCCGCAGATATGTAAACTGGTTCAGGATATCTTCCTTGCCGTCCAGCTTAAGGTCAAATCCCATGACTTTGCGGAAGCTGATATCCTTTTCCTTATCTATGGTAATTTCAGCGCCATAGGCATATGTAAGCTTGTCCCCTATGGTATCGATGATATCGTACACATCTTTCTGGTTCTTAACTATGCCCAGAACCTTGTCGTTGTACATGTATTCATAAGCCGTGATATGCCCGATTACCAGGGAGACAGAAGCTGCCACAACGGCCATCCCGGCCACGCTTCCAAGCAACAAACGTTTGTGGGCCTCGCACCAGTCTCTGGCCTGCCTCTGCTTCTTAATAAAGGCATTGAGATAGCGCTCTCCCCTGTCGAAAAGCTTGTCCACAAAACCGTCGGTTCTATCCACGGCAGCGGCCATTTTGTCTGACAGACGGGCCTGTGCGGCGCGGATCCGGTTGGCTGTAAGCTTCGCCCTTTTGACCAAAACCTTTATCAAGGGCGCTGCCTTTATAAGCGCGCGATATGCGATACGATTCCCTATTGTAAGAACAAAAGACATAATAAACCGCAGGCATGTCTGCATGCGGGATAGAATTCGATCCATATAAAGATCAAGCCGGTTATCCGGAGTTTCGACAATTTCTGCTGACCCGGCAGCGGTGAAAACTTCAGTAATCTCAGCTGATTTGGTGGTAGTTGAATCCTCTCCGGTCTCAGCGATCTTATCTGTAACCTCTGTCTCTGTAACCTCTGTCGCAGTGGCAACATCTGCCGCATCAACCGTATTCGGAACTTCAACTGCATCAACGGCAGTTTCAATCGTGCTCGAGACCTGAACAGTTTCAACCTTTGTCTCAATGGAATCCGAAGTTTCGTCCACCTCAACGACAGCGGTCAAAACCGGCATATCCTTTTTACGCTTCTTTTTCCGTTTGCTTCCGGTCTGATTCAATGCTCTGTACTGCTCCCTTTCCTGCTGTCTTTCCCTTGCGATGCGCTGGAGAGCCTCCTCGATGCTATCGGTTACCTCTACAAACTTGGAATCGTCCAGCTTGTCCTCTATAACGCGATTGATATGATGCTTCGCCTGCTGCCTGATAAACTGGCGATGGGCGCTGTCTGGATCATATTGTATATCAAAAGCAGAGGTACCGATTTCGGTGTCTCTTAAACTATTCTTTATAATAGAATTTTTATCATCTTTATCAGAAATGATTGGTTCGCGCACAGAAAACTCTGCCATAAGTGCCTCCCCAACGTTTCCAGGACATCGTTTGAATATATATTTGAATATATATATGTACTAATTATAACGTCTGATGCCCCGTTTATCAAACCTTTTTTCCAAATTCGTCGAGCTTGACAGCAAAGCAGGGGCACCTGGCCCCGCTGTCCAAAATTCCCATATCCTTGCATTTAGGACAAGTATACCATACGTCCAGGTAATTGATTGTAAAGTTGTTGTCGGTCAGAAGATAAGACCTTTCACCGATCAGAGCATCTGTGCGACGCTTTAACTCTTCAATCTTTGCCTTCGCTCCCTCTCCCCGGGACAGCATGAGCTTTGAAATCTCCATGCTGATCTTGCGTATCTCCTCCTCGATTTCCCGGATGCGAGGCACCGCTTTATAAACTTCTTTGCGCCTCTCTTCCGCCGCTGCTTCGTTGGCTTGCCGGTCTTCCTCATAGGACCGCATCACCATGGCGATGAGACTGTCCCCGGCGCTTTCTTTTTGTACGCCGCCGCCGGCTTTATCTTTTGAAGTCAGTACGGTGTTAACGTAATTGATGTTGGGATTAGAGATGCCGCTAGTCTTCTTACAGGCTTCAAGAACCTGGTCGATATCCAAATTGTAATCGTCAAACCAAGTATCCATGATGCGCTTTTCTTCCTCGGTAGGATTGCGGGTAAAGCCCAGCGCTTTCATAACTCTTCTGTACAGGTAGTGGCGGTTGTCCGTCTCCTGGAGGTGGGCTTCGATACCAGCCACGGTCTTCAATCCCCTGCCGGCCCATTCCTTCACAACGGCCCCCACATAATTCAACCTGCAATTGTTCCGGTTTTTAGAGCAGTATTCATAGGCGAAGATGATGCATTCCGGGGGCATTTCGTAGTCACGGATCCAGTTCAGGATGGTCACCGGCTCCTTGCCCTGCAAGAGGCGGCCCGTGATCTGCTCGATGCGGCTGTACATCTTTTTCAGCTCTTTGTCGCTCATCAGCCCCTGCAAATTGGCGGGCAATTTTTCTTTGCCGCTCTTGGCTTTACCGTTGCCGTGAATCTGCTCTTTCAGGTTAAGGAACTCCACCTTGTAATGAAGCTTATCGGCGGGGTCCGGGTAGTGCTTTCGAACGACGCCCTTTCCTTCCCAAAAAGTCCAGGCCTTCAGGACGTCTTCCACCGGCATGGACAACTGCTTTGCTATGCTCTCATTGTTAATGGATACGCCGATACCGGCATACATCAGGGCAAACAAATAGACCCTGACAAAATCTCCGGGAGCGACAGGAAGAAATTCATTGATGAATACGTTTTCTACTGCTGTGTCGTGTAAATAATAGTTGTTGATTTTTTCCCGTTTAAAGTTCATTTCCACCTGCTCCGCATTTAACAGTGTTTCAGCCTTTTAGGACCTTGTTCAGCGCCTCAATCAAATCGTTTAAATCCACACCGTGACCCTTTGCCGCCTCTTCCAACGTCTCGCCCTGGGCCCCGGAACAGTTTTGACAATCCAGGCCATAGGACTCAAGAACATCAGCGATTTTGACATCAAGATCCAAAATCTCGCCCATGCTCATATGCTTTGTGATCATAATTTCCCTCCCGATTTTACTAAAACGCTTCGGTAATATAACTTCTATCTACAAATCTCGTATATTTACCCAACCACGTAACTTCAACCGTTCCGGTAGGTCCGCTCCGGTGCTTGGCGATGTTTATTTCGCAAATGTTCGGTTTATCCGTTTCAGGATTATAGTATTCATCCCGGTAAAGGAACATTACGATATCCGCATCCTGCTCGATGGAGCCGGATTCCCTGAGATCGGAGAGTACAGGCCTGTGGTCGGAACGCTGCTCGGGAGCACGGGAGAGCTGGGATAGTACTATTACGGGGCAGTCCAACTCCCTGGCAAGCTGTTTTAGATATCTGGACAGGGCACTAATTTCCTGCTGCCTGCTCTCTACCCTGCCTTCGATGGACATGAGCTGAAGGTAGTCGATGACGATGAGATCAAGCCCCTTTTCCGCCTTCAGACGGCGGCTTTTATTTTTAATCTCCAGGACGCTGATTCCGGGAGTATCGTCTATGTAAATCTTTGCCGTTGAAAGTTTGTCGATGGCCTCGTAGATCTGGTCCCAATCGGCGCGTTCCAGGTTGCCCGTTTTCAGTTTCTGCATTTCCACTTTGGCTTCCATGGAAAGGAGCCGCTGGCCCAGCTGTTCCTTGGACATTTCCAGACTGAATATAAGTACGCTGGTGTCTCCTTTCAGTGCGGCCTGCTGGGCAATATTCAACGCAAAGGCTGTTTTTCCCATGCTGGGCCTTGCCGCGACGATGATCAGATCCGATTTCTGCAGCCCTGATGTGTACTTGTCGAGGCTGACAAATCCCGTAGTAAGGCCCGTAAGCCCTCCTTCCATCTTGGCAACTTCATCGATGCGGTTCAGATTAGCATAAAGTATTTCTTTTAACGCTTCAAAGTCGCGTTTCTGCCGGGTCTGAGCAATCTTAAAAACGGCTTGTTCGGCCTGGTCCAGCACCTCTTCCGGTTCCATGGTTGCCTGATAGGCCTGCTCCATTATCTCGGAGGAGGCGTTGATTAAGCTCCGCAGCAAGGCTTTCTCGCTGACAATCTTTGCATATTGAGCTGCGTTGGCGGTGGACGGGACCATGGAAGACAGCTGAGCGATATAGCTTCTGCCACCAGCCATTTCAAGGGTGTTCCTTTTTTTCAGTTCCTCGGAGACCGTCAGCATGTCCACCGACTCGCCCTTTCTGTAAAGGGCTACGACAGCCCGGTAGATCTCCCGGTGCATCTCGCTGTAGAAATCCTCCGGACTGAGGATTTCCAGTACCTCAAAAAGAGCTTCCTTGTCTAATATGATAGACCCCAGTACGGATTTTTCCGCATCGTCGCTATGGGGAGGGATCCGTTCCATCTGATTCATGTCTCTTACCTCAAATGATTGTTGAACATTTGGACAGGCCGGCTATTACCGGTTATTCGACGATTATCTTGAGTTTTGCCGTGACATCTGTAAAGAGCTTGATATCTACCTCATGTTCTCCCAAGTGCTTTATCGGAGCTTCGAGGACGAATTTCTTTTTGTCGATTTCAATATCATGCTGCTCTTTGAGGCTGTCGGAGATATCTTTGGCCGTGACGGATCCAAAGAGCTTCCCGCTCTCGCCTCCCTTGCCTTTTATAATGACGCTGAGAGTTTCCAATCTCTTTGCCAGGGCTTGGGCCTCCTCCAGGTTTTCCGCCCTCTTGGCGGCATTTTCTGCAATGATGCGCTCCAATTCCCGCATATTTGCAGGGGTCGCTTCTTTGACAAGACCTTTCGGTATCAGATAATTTCTCGCATAGCCGTCCTTAACGTTGACTACGGTATTGGACTTGCCTAGACCTTTTATGTCCTGAAGCAATATAACTTTCATATTTACAGCCCTCCATTTCTATCCATTGTACGGATCAAATCCTTTAAGTCTTCAACTGTCTCTTCTACGGGCAAGTTTGTCTGCGCCCCTGCAGTGGAATGATGGCCTCCGCCTCCCAATTTCTCCATAATGGTCTGCACGTTAATCTCTCCCAGGGAACGGGCGCTTACCACTGTAACGCCGGCTTCGTTGGTGCCGGCTACAAAGCTGGCTCGAATGCCCTGAATATTCAAAAGCTCGTCGGCGGCCTGGGAAATAAGCACCTGAACATTGGGGTGCCACCCTTCGCAAACGGAAAGAGCAACACCGTCGGCTATAATTTCCGCATTGGCAATAATCGAGGCTTTCAGCTTGAAAGAATCCATATCTGTCTGGAAAAACTGCCTCACGTTGGCGGTGTCTGCACCGTTTCGCCTGAGCCAGGAAGCGGCTTCAAAGGTACGGGCGCCTGTCTTGATGGAGAAGTTCTTCGTGTCTACGGCAATGCCTGCAAGCAGGGCTTCAGCTTCTAACTTTTCAATTGTCCTCTTGCCGTCGCCTATGTATTGGAGAATTTCCGCCACAAGCTCGGAAGTGGAAGACGCGTAGGCTTCCATATATGTGAGGGTGGCATTGTCGATGCTGTCCTCAGCCTTCCGGTGGTGGTCGATGACCACGATCTTATCTGTCATGGAAAGCAGCTCAGGAGCTTCCAGCAGGGAAGGCCGGTGGGCGTCTACAATTATCACCAGTGTGTCCTTGTCTACTACGGCTTTAGCCTCTTCCGGAGTGATGAAGCGATGCTGTCCTGACTCTAAAGCGCTCTTATAAACCTTGCTGATGGAGTTGCTGTTTCCCCGCAGCACGATGGCGCCTTCCTTATTGCGGTTAATTACGATGCGGCTGATGCCGAGAGCGGCTCCGAAGCTGTCCATATCAGGATTTTTGTGGCCAATGATAACCACCTTGCCCGCCTGATCTATCATCTGGCGCAGGGCATGAGCCATAATCCTTGATTTGCCTTTGTTGCGCTTCTCTACGGTCTGCAGCCTGCCGCCGTAATATTCCACCCGGCTCTTTCTCTTAACCACCGCCTGGTCGCCCCCTCTTCCGAGAGCCAGATCAAGGGCCGCCAGGGCATATTCGTCCAGTTCCACCAGGGTCTTGCCGCCCACACCGACACCGATGGAAAGGGAAGGCGGAAAGTCTCCCTCGGTCTCCACAGCCCGGACTTCGTCCAGGATGACGAACTTGGAGCTTTCGATTTTTTCAAGGTATTTCTGCTCGAAGACAATAAAATATTTTCCGCTCTTGTAGCGCACCATGGTTGCGCACATTCTGGCCGCCCATTGACGGATGATGTTTTCGATCTGGGCGGTGAGCATCCCTTTTCTCTCGTCGGATGCGGCGGAAATCAACTCGTCGTAGTTGTCGATGTTGACATAGGCGTAACAGATTTTCTCTTCGTTATACAGGGTTTTCAGGTTCTCCAAGTTGGTAACATCAAGCCAATAGAGCATGATGTTGCCGTTCTTTTTTCCGGCCATGGGAGAGGGAAGAACCCGGTAGATCTTGTTCTTGTGATTGGACAAGATATGCCTTTCACTGGCCTTTGGATTGGCTAAATCCGCATACCGCAACCCTGACAGCTTTGTGATGGAGGAATTCAACATCTCTGCGTCTTCGAAGATCTCCTGGAACTTGTCGTTAAACCACAACAAGTTCTCCTGAGCATCGATCATGCAGAGGGGAAAAGGATTTTTATAGACGAAGTGGCGAATCGTATCCTCCAGATTGTCCGTCACTGCTTTGGCATATTCTTCGAATATATCCGTTCTTTTGTCCGTTATTTTCCTGTAATAGAGTACTAATATTATGGTTATCGCCAGAGCGCCTATGCCGACATAAATATTAAAATATAAGAGCCCCAATGCGAAAAGGAACAAAGTAACAGTTCCGGCTTTCAAGTAAGGGCCTACCAGGTTTTTAATGAATTTACTTGCCATGTGGTAAATCTCGCTTTCCGTGTACGGAGGCCATCCGGTCGGCCTCTCTCTGTGTTCGCTTCCTTCGAATCGATTCGTTTGGCCTTGTAAGGCCTTGTAATTTGTTTGGCTTGTTTTGTTTGGCCCGTTTCCAATAACTGTTATTATTGCCGTTGGGCTTATTCGAAATCGGCGACGGTGAAAGCTCTTTTTAGAAATTAAATTATATCACAGCAGCGCGAAATCATCAAGCGAGCTTCTTTTTGTTTGCCTGCATCTTCTAGATGCCTGCGTCTTTTAACTGTCTCAACCGACAACGGTAAAACGATAGGTGCCGTCAACAAGCTCACCGGACAGCAATCCCTCTTCCTGCAGGTGAAGCATATGGGCTGCCGCTTCTCCCGTGGCAAACCATCTCTGCTGCCTGGGAAATTGAAATGACGGGGGTAATATCTCCCAAAATGTGGTCTCCGGAGAAGAGAATCTGCTTTTCTTCATCGTAAAGACATATGTGTCCCGGCGTGTGGCCCGGAGTCATGATGCATCTGAAACGGTAATCTCCGACGGATATCACGTCACCGTCTTGAACGAAGGCGAAATCTATATTTTTTCTCCCGTTAAACTTCCGCCCCGGATGTTCGCCTTTATGGACATCTTCCTCAGGCTCCGGCATGCCGTGCCGGCCGAAAAGCTCCATCATTTCGTCCCAATAGTCCGGATCGTGAAGTAGATTGACCAGAGCTCCGTCTGCCGGGCTGCAATATACTTTTGAATCATCTCCCGCAAGCTTTGCTACCAGCCCGGAATGATCGGCGTGTAGGTGGGTGATGAAGAAGTCCGTATCCGAAAGGGAAGCGTTCACCTCTTCAAAGGCTTCCTGTATGGCGCGAAGGCACTCCTCCCGGTTGAAACCGGTATCAATGAGAAGGTTTCTTTCTTTTCCTGTGATCAAATAGGAATTCAGCGATTTTAAGGGATTGTCAGGTAACGGAACTTCTATTCTATAGATATTTTCCAACTATAGATATTTTCCAACAACTTTTCAACCATGTATTACTCCATTTCTTGTCATTTGCATTTAAGGTAGATTGCCTCGCCTGGATGACATCGGCATTTTTACTCTTACTGTTTTATTAACTGTGGTTGGTCACCAATGGCCTTGCCGTTTTTACTCTCATTGTTCTATTAAATGTTAAAAAACCGAAACGCTTGTGCCTTTCGGTTTTCTATGCAAATTGTAATTTTGCCACACTATATTGGTTTTGTCACATTATAAAATGCTGACTCTTTGCGTTTTGTCTTTAGTTTATGCTTGGTCTGCTGTATATGGGAGCAATGCAACGATTCTTGCTCTCTTGATAGCTTTGGTAACAGCCCTCTGATGGACAGCGCAGTTTCCTGTGATTCTCTTCGGCAGGATCTTGCCCCTGTCCGTAATGTATTTCTTCAGCTTATCAACATCTTTATAATCGATGACTTCTGTTTTATCTGCGCAGAACTGGCATACTTTTCTTCTTCTCATGCCGCGCCTCTTCTCAGCCATTTCGCTTATACTCCTTTCTTAGAACGGAATATCGTCATCGTCCTCATCCAGAGCCTGGAAGCCTTCCGGAATCTGGGGTTCCTGTCTATGCTCAGGTTCTTTTGTTCCCGTTCTGTCTCCCCAGTCTAAAAACTCCACTCTGTCGGCATACACGTCCGTGGTGTAACGAGTTTCACCTGTTGATGTCTTGTAGCTTCCGGTTTGAATCCTTCCCTGAATGCCAACAAGACGTCCCTTCGTCAAATACCGCTCACACAGCTCCGCCGTCTTTCCAAATGCCACGATCCGAATAAAATCGGCAGTCTTTTCCCTGGCCATAGGCCTGTCTACTGCAAGCGTAAAGCTTGCGACGGCAGTCTCGCTTTGGGGAATATATCTGAGTTCCGGATCCTTGGTCAGGCGACCAATCAGCACTACACAGTTCATCCTGTTTCTCCTCGTATGTTTATTACCAACATTTGCGGTATCACTGTGGTATAACTTCTATATTTTTTAACTTTTGTTTTGACTCCGGTGCTTAACTTGGCTCCGGTATTGGCTATGACGATTTTGCAAATTGTGCAAATCATGCACGTTATAAATCGCTTGCGTTATTTTCTCTCTTGAGTTATTTCTCTTTATTGACGATGATGTGTCTGATGATGCTATCAGAAATCTTAAGTCGTCTGTCAAGTTCTTTGGGGAGATCGGATTTTGCTTTGAACTGGATTACCACATAGTATCCTTCGCTCATTTTCTCGATAGGATACGCCAGTTTTCTTGTTCCCCAAACATCTACTTCTCCGAGCTCGCCTTCGGCAGAAATGATTTCTTTAACCATCTCTATAGCCGCTTCTTTCTGCTCGTCTTCCAAAGTAGCATTGATAATGAACATGACTTCGTAGTCGTTCATTCTTTTCACCTCCTTATGGACTTGGATGGCCTTGGTTTTTCAAGGCAAGGAAGCATGAGTTCATTCAATTTCTCATTGCCTGAATTCAATGCCAATTAAGTATACCACATTAAATGTTTTTTGCAATAAAAACATTCCGCGTGTAGGTGATTTCTTTTCTGCCCTGTGGCTAAACGGAGTTTTCCGGCTTCCAATCATTTTCCTGTTTACTATTTCATTGGTTAATTTAACGGATTTCCTCTAGCCCGGCTCTGACGATGTTCTCTACCTGCGCCGCCAGATCTGCAGCCTCCTT
>JAAYNC010000217.1:0-2907 GCA_012521055.1 Eubacteriales Family XIII. Incertae Sedis bacterium | reverse complement strand
TCGAAAGGGTGTCTTTGCGCATTAACTCCGCCTGCGTAAAAGCCGAATGCTGCTGTCTGAGTTCATCCATCTCCCAGGTTAAACCGGGCATGGTTTTTGGTATTTGTCCCTGTGATTCCCTCGTCGGTGTTTTTTGCAAGTACTTTTTGCAGAAAGTTGCAAGTTAAAAATGCAGAATGTTGCACTATGCATTTTCCATAGTTTTGCAGTCCCGGATTTTAGGTGATTAACCCCCGGTCCGGATGCAGGCTAACGTTTCTTAGTTGGTCCCTTCCGATGATATTGAGCGATATAGATCATTGATACTTGACTCTTTCATCCTGTTGCTTGGACCAGGAAACAGTAGCAGATAGCAATGGTGCAGTAACCGGTCCAACATGGCTGCTGTCATTTGTTCATCATAAAGCACATTGACCCATCTTGAAAATTCAAGGTTTGTATTCAGTATGATGCTCCGGCGTTCATAACAATCCGATATGATTTCGAAAAGAAGCTGGGAACCTGTTCTATCAAGGGGCACATAGCCGTATTCATCTAAAATTATGAGCTCAATCCGGTTTAGCTTCTTTAAAAATGCGCTCAGTGTCCCTGCTTTTTTCGCTTCAGAGAGCGCATTTACTAAAGCGGCTGTGCGGAAGAACTTAACAGGAATACCCCGTTTGCAAGCTGCTACGCCTAAAGCTATTGATAACATGGTTTTGCCGGTACCCGTGCCCCCATACATGATGATGTTCTTCTTTTCATGGATAAAGTTCAAGGATTTCAGGCTCTCTATGGAAAGGTCCGCCGGCAGGGTGATCTCATCGAACCGATACCCTTCAAAGGTTTTAATGGAATAGAAGCCGGCGCTGTTAATTAGCTTTTCTACACGGGCATTTTTTCGATACTGAAGTTCCGAAGACAGTAGGTTGTATAGATATTCCTGATGGCTTTCACCCTTTACGGATTGAGCCATTTCCGCCAAGTTCCGGCTTAAACGCAGCTGTTTGCAACATTCGGCGATTTCATGATCCAGCATTGCCAACTGCCTCCCTTCTCTTAATGAATTCGTCGTAGGTGGTGAGACTCGGTGTGAATGTTTGCATTGTCGGGATCTGCTCATAAAGCTGCATGGGAGGAAGCTCAGGCACATCCATATACAGTCTTCTGTATAGGCTTTTAAGGCTATCACTATCTGTTACCTGATACTGTAACGCCTGATTCACCGTGTTAACAGCACTTTCAAATCCCGTACTCTCCGTAAGTTCTGCAAGGATCTTTAGGATTTGCCCGACCTCTGAATTTTGACAGGATTCCAGGTATTGCCGCATGGATTTGGGCATCATTTCGTACACGCCGCTGTATTTCAAAGCACGAGGGCGGTGGGATAGCTGTTTGAGATAAGGGAGCCAGTCCATACTCTGCTGCTTGTAGTCCCCATAAAGACGTTTGTGCCGGACAATCTCCCTGTAGTTTTCATCTTGGATGATCACCATGCCGGAACTGAGTACTATGTTGACCATAAGTCCTGCATGCTTTGGCGATACGGAATATTCATGTAGCCCTTTATTCAGATAGACTTTACCCCATTTATTCGCCTTTTGGGTAACACGCCTTGTCAAATCAAATGGAATAGAAGGTAGCGGTTTTAAGGCTTTCCGATCGGCTTGAAACAGTTCCTCAATTGTTTGGTTGTGCCTGTAATGTTCCCGGTCTGCGTCCTCTTCGCACATGGTTAGGAGTTGCCTATTGAAATCGGAAAGAAAGAGAAAACGAGGGACCGGGACTAAGAAGTTTCTGCGCTGATAACCCACCTTGCTTTCCACATTGCCTTTTTCATGGCCTTCTCCCGGGTTCGTGAATACAGCCTTAAATCCGTAATGCTCCCGAAAGCGTTGAAACTTATCGGTCAAGTTTCTTCCTCCATCACGGATTATGTTGGTGACAATCGTCTTGGTGTTATCAAACCACAGTTCATGGGGAACTCCTCCGATATGGCGAAAGATTGTGTCCAGGCCTTCCAACAGACACTCCATGTTTTCACCATGGAACAGCTGCAGAAAACCTTTGTTACTGTAGGGGAAGGATACTTCCAGGTACTTTCCGGTAACACGCCTGCCATTTTCATAAAACTCAGCGGTACCAAAATCTACTTGAGCTTCACCGGGTTTATGTTCCAAGGGCAGGTAGCCTGCTTTTGCACCGGCAAAGATCTGCTTCCTGCGATAAGACACGTACTGGGCTACCAGACGATAGGAACAGTTAAACCCTTCTACTTCCTTTGTTAGGCGGTTGTAGACCCGTTTGGCTGTATGTCTTTGGCTTCTCGGAGCAGACCTGTCATTTTCAAGCCATTCGTCAATTATAGGCTTGAACGCATCCAATTTAGGGCAAAATCGCTGTTGAGAAGCCGGTTTGGCTACAGGTTCGTTAAAATCTTTCATGTCTATGTACTTGCGCACAGTCCTCCAGTCAATCTGCAGGGATGATGCAATTTGAGAAATATTTCCCCCTTTTTCATAATACCTGCGTCTGATATCATGTATTTGATCCATTGTGAGCATTCTCCTTTTTCCTCCTTGCATTCTTTGATCAGATACAAGGATAAGTGATGGGGATTTTGCCTGCAATGGATCTTCTGCAATATTATGCAAAATCCAACTTGCAATATTATGGATTTCTGTCCTGCAACTTTCTACATTTTTAATCTACAACAAACACCTTTGACGGTACCTTTTTTCTACCGGAGCAATGTGTCCGGATTGCCCCATATTACCTGGACAAGGCCTATCGGGAGAAGAAATCCAGGGGGACTGCACCCTTTCGGTGAAATACCGGGATGGGAGTGTGGATACCTATACCAATCAGGAGCTGGTCCGGCTTGACAACAAAGTATTTCACTATATGCAGCAATTAGCTGCAACGGAT
>JAAYNC010000020.1:0-2874 GCA_012521055.1 Eubacteriales Family XIII. Incertae Sedis bacterium | reverse complement strand
TGTACCAATATCAAGCGGGAGCTAATAGTATGCAAGTATTACAAATTGTAAGCAACGCCCCGGATGTGGATTTCGCCATGAATTCTTGTCTACGTCTAAAGCTGGAGATAAACAAGAAACGAATAGCAACTCTAAATTTTGTCTACTTTTTAAAGGAAAGATAGACAATACTAGGATCTAAACTGCATAGTTGTCTAAACCATAATCTAGAGGTAGACAGAAATATGATCGGGTCTTTGTGGTTGTCTATATTATATGCTGAAAATAGACAACCGCCAGTTGAATGCCATGACTTTTGTCTACCTCGAAAATTGAAAGTAAACAACATTTGGGTTTGTATCACTAATTGTTGTCTACATTATAAGGTAAAAGTAGACAACATTTGAACTCAATCCAGACTTATTGGCTACCCCACAGATCGGCGGTAGACAAAAATACTTGTTCCGACTTATTAATTGTCTATTTTTAAGGTTGAAAATAGACAACAACCAGCCAGCAGCTTTGATTCTTGTCTACTTCGACAATTGAAAGTAGACAAGATCTCCCTTTCAGCATTATTTCTTGGCTACATTTCAGGGCAAAAATAGACAACTTTTGATTCTGCGCCCGATTTGTTGTGTACACCCAAGTCTGTGGTGAACACAATTTTGTTTCTAACCCTGTTTTCTGTCTATATGCGGGTGAAACGTATGAGGATGAAGCGAAGGTAAACAAAAAACCCCGGCCTGGGGGTTTTGTCTACATTCAAAGCCGCGGTTAGCCGGATGTTCGTAATTCGTATAGAAGTAGTTTGGTTTTATGCGTTTTCATTGGGCTGTGAGCTGTGCATTCGTTGTTTTCCATTTACATTAATTTTGCAGTTTTCTAATATGCTCGATGTTGCTCATAATGCGTTTGGCGGTTTCCGCTTTGTTCATTGTATAGAGATGGATGCCGCGCACGCCCCAGGCTATGAGGTCGATAATCTGCTCGATGGCATAGGCTTCTCCTGCCTCCTTCAAAGCCTCTGGGTTGTGTTCATATCGATCCAATATCCGCTGGAATTTGGGAGGGATCGAGCAGCCGCAAAGGTTCGTGATGCGCAGAATCTGGTTTTTATTCAGCACGGGCATGATGCCAGCGGATACGGGAACATTTATCCCCGCCAGGTCAATTTCCTCCATAAAGCGGTAGAATATTTCGTTGTCAAAAAACAGCTGGGTGATGAGGAAGTCTACGCCTTCGTCAACTTTTTCTTTGAGATGTTTGATATCTTTCACCTTGCTGTCGCATTCGATATGGGTTTCGGGATAGCAGGCCGCTGCGATGCAAAAGTTTCCTTCGGCCTTTACTTCCCTGACCAGGTCGCAGGCATATTGATAATGGAGAGGATTGGGAAATTCGAAATCCGGATCCTCGGGAATGTCGCCGCGGAGAGCTAACACGTTTTCGATATTGCCGGCTCTCATTTCGTCAAAGATTCTACGAATATCTTCCTTTGTGGAAGAAATGCAGGTCAAGTGGGCCAGGCTTTCGATGCCGTAGTCGTTTTTTATCTTAGAAGCGATCTCAACTGTTCTGTCCTTCGCTTTGCCGCCTGCCCCGTAAGTGACGCTGATGAAATCGGGCTTGATGTCGGAAAGGGCATCCAGTGTCGAATAGATCGTCTCCACCGGTGATGTGAGCTTGGGCGGGAATATTTCAAGGGACATGACCGTCCTCTTTTTTTCGAACAATTCCTTGATTTTCATAGTTTCAAATCCTCCTCATCAAAATACACTTTTGCTAAATAAAGCCCACCTGGAGGGGCTGTATGTCCTGCTTTTTGTCTGTCCCTGCTCTGAATGATGTTTTTCATGTCCTCCGGATCTATTTTTCTGAGACCGATATCTACCAGGGTTCCAATAATGATCCGCACCATGTTGTAGAGGAATCCGTTCCCCGTTATCGCAAATTCTATGGTGCTGCCGTCGAAAGTGCTACCATCGAAAGTGCTGCCGTCAAAATCTGCGGCGCTGTTATAGCCGGTGCCGGCGGCAAGAGGCCGCTGCTCCCACTCGATGTTATAAATGGTTCGAATGGTGGATTCGGGCACGTTACCCCCGGCGGCCATAAAGCTCCTGAAATCATGCTCCCCAATTAGAAATTCGGCGGCATGCTTCATGGCCTGCAGGTCTAAAGGTTTATGGATCTGATAGCTGTAATTCCGTTGCAAAATGTCTGATTGGGGGGCGTTGCGCATTTTGTAGATGTACGTCTTGCCTTTCGCACGGAATCGCGGGTTGAAATCCAAAGGCACTTCTTGCGCCCGCAGAATCCGCACATCTCCCACTGCAAAGGGACCATCACCGGCCAGCATTTTATTTGCCGCAATGGGAATCCTGTCAACGGGAATTCCAAACTCGCCGCAAAAACAGGCCCGCTGATCGAGGGCGTGAACGCCGGCGTCGGTGCGGCTTGTCCCCTGCAGCTTGACTTCCTGCTTGCAGAGTATGGAAAGTACTCGTTCCAATTCGCCTTGTACGGTGCGCCGGCCAGGCTGCCGCTGCCATCCGGAAAAATTAGTACCATCGTATTCAATTGTCAGCAAAACGTTTTTCATGGAAGTATTATACCATGTTCCTGGCAATAAGCTACCAGAGTTGTATTTGGTGTCAGTTGTATTCGGTGTCTGACACCAACCCTGCTTCTTGATGAAATATCTGAAATGCCGCTTAACCTGCAGGCAAAATTGCTTAAAACCATTCAAGACAAGGCTATCAGGAGAATAGGAGGAACCAAGCAGATCAGCGTGGATTTCAGGCTGATAACAGCTTCAAATCGGGACCTCGCAGCGCTTGTCGATGAAGGAAAATTCAGGGAGGACCTGTTCTACAGGCTCAACGTGGTAAATAT
>JAAYNC010000115.1:0-17632 GCA_012521055.1 Eubacteriales Family XIII. Incertae Sedis bacterium | reverse complement strand
GACAGGAGTCCGTCTCCCGCCAAGACCGCCATATCTTCTCCGAATACTTTGTGGTTTGCAGGCTTTCCCCTGCGCATATCATCATCGTCCATACACGGAAGATCATCGTGAATCAGAGAATAGGTATGGATGTATTCTACAGCTATGGCATAGGGAAGCGCTGTGTTTATATCACCGCCGCAAAAATCATTGGCGGCGAGAAGAAGTACAGGCCGGAGACGTTTGCCTCCCGAAGACAAGCTGTATTTCATCGCTTCGTACAGGGCTTCGCTTTGCTGGTCAATTTCAGGTAGAAATCCCAATAGATGAGAATCGACTAACTCCTTATACCTGAGATAATCTTCATTGAACATTTTGACCTGCCTTTCCTTTTTCAGTAATCTGCTAATTCCTTCTTAATTTTGTCATAGATCTGTATTTTTTTATTGGCAGCGGCGAGGTGCTCCTTGCATTTTTCGTAATATTTCATTCCTTCCTCAAAGCGGAGCAACGCCTCTTCCAATGTTGTATCTTCTGATTTGAGCGCTTCTGCAGAACTTTCCAGGCCTTCTAAAGCTTGTTCAAAGCTCAGGTCTTTATCTTCCATAATCCGCCCTCCTCACTTCTTCTATAGAACATTTAATTTTACCATCTTTACATATAACCGTCAACAAATCGCCCTTATTAAGCCCTTCTACCGATGTGATCAGTTTGCCGTTTACGTCGACCAGAGCGCCGTATCCGCGTTCCATAATTGAATAAGGGCTTGATAATTGAAGTTCCGCAAACAATTGTTCAACCGTGGACATTTTTTCCGTTAACCTATCAGAAATCATGTGAAACATGTCTTTCGCCAAACCGTTTACATGCATCTGTGCAAGCTGGATGCGGTTGGATATCTGATTTTTCAGAGCTTCCATATTGTAAGATTCCGTTTTGAGTTCATAATATTGAAGCCTGCGCTGTATGGTATGTAGAATTTCCGTAACATTATTTCTCACTGCGGTCCGTAATTCTTTCGTATCGGGAACTGCCATCTGCGCCGCTTCTGTAGGAGTGGCGGCACGCCGGTCAGCCACGTAATCTGCCAGCGTAAAATCCGTTTCATGTCCCACGGCTGATATTACGGGAATCTCAGATAAAAAGATGCTTCTTATCACTACTTCTTCATTAAATGCCCAAAGCTCTTCTATGGAACCGCCTCCCCTCCCCGCGATAATTACATCGGTGTCAGGGAACAGACGGTTGACGTACGTAATGGCAGCGGCAATATCCGCGGCTGCATCCGGCCCCTGAACGAGACATGGATACAGAATAACGTGGACCACATCGTTTCTCTGCCTTATGATTTTCAAAATATCCCGTATTACAGCACCTGTTTCAGAAGTTACCACAACTACTTTTTTGGGAAATGCGGGAATAGGTTTTTTATACTTAGGATCGAAGAGTCCCTCTTTTTCAAGTTTAGCTTTCAACGCCTCAAAAGCAATGGTGAGGTTTCCCTTACCTTCAACAAGAATATCGCGTATGTTTAAAGAGTAAGTTCCTCCCCGTTCAAATACGGAAATATACCCTGTAGCTGTAATTAACATACCTTCCGTCAACTCATAGCGCAGTCGTGGAACCTGATCGGCAGGAAGGAAGCAAGAAAGCTTACTCTGCTCATCTTTCAGTGTAAAAAAAACATGTCCCGAACCGTGATATTTCAGGTTGGAAATTTCACCTATTACAGATACATTTCCCAACAGGGGGTCTGATTGGAGCACACGCTTCACGTAGTTATTGAATTGGGATACGCTGATAGGTTTTATTGCCATTGTGCTTTTACTCCTAAAAGGCCGATGCCGACTGCATTATCCGAAGACAGGGATGGTTTCCCAAATACTATGCGGCATTGGCGCCCATGAAAATGTCCTTCAACTTTACTTCGTATATATGAACTGGAAGCTACTCCGCCTGTAAATAAAATCTCCTTACAGCCTGTTTGACTTATAGCTTTTTCTGACCATTTAATCAAAGCTTCTGCTATTGTTTTAAACAGTTGGCAGCATATATTAACCCTTTCAGGCGAATGACTATTTATCCATCTTTCAATCTGGGTTTCAAGCCCGGAAAGGTTGATATCCAATCCTTGAAAATGAACGGGTTTTAGTATGATTTCTGCCGGATCAGGACAGGCAGAAGCAAGCATGTCCATCTTACTTCCTGCAGGAAACCCCAGGCCGGACAAGACGCCTATGCGATCGATGACCTGGCCGAATGAGAGGTCCTTCGTGCCGCCCAGCTTTTTTATCTCACCTGCTTTAACGTGAAGAAGCTCCGTGGTTCCGCCGGAAAGATGAAAAGCCAGGAAATTGCCGTTTATATCTATATGGCTTCCGTATGCCCCGGCAGCCAAATGGCCTTCCTGATGAGAAAAGCGGAATAACGGCACTCCGAGAGCTGCAGCCAGTGTCTTTCCGAAAGAAAGTCCTGCGGTGAAAACAGGCATATAGGAGCCCTCTACCTGCCTGGGTTTATCGCTGACTGCCACAGCGGCAATCTCTGACGCGGGAAAGGTTTGGAAACATCGTTCCAGCAGGATGGGCAGGTTTTGCATATGCTGAAACAGGGCGTGAGACTGTCTCAATCCTCGTTCGCCCTGTTTAACTTTCAAAATCTCTCGTTGGTCCAACAGTATACATTCCGATCGGTCTACAACCGCCACGGAAGTGGTATAGTTGCTGGTGTCCAGAGCAAGTACTCCGGAAGCCGTTTCTTTCATTCTAAGCGTTCTTTCTTTCTGTTATCTTTACTATCCTTCCAAGTACACCGTTTACAAATTTCCCCGAATCTCCGCTTCCGTATTTCTTAGCCAACTCTACTGCTTCATTGATTGACACGGAGTTCGGGATCTCTTCCATGTACTTTATTTCTGCAATGGAAAGCCGCATAACGGCCAGATCCACTTTATCAATACGATCGATTTTCCAATTTTCGGACGCAGATTCCAGAAGCTTATCTATTTCGGATTGATATGCTTCAACCGTTGTAACCAGACGATTGAAGTAATTCACATCAATGTTATCTAATGATGCTTCATTTCCTGAGTCCTGATCATCATAATCTCTCAGCTGATTAATGCGCTTTATAAAAGATGTTCGCCTTACTTCACTGAAATCTTTGTGCGCTTCCATTTCATACAACAATTGCATCGCACATTCTCTGGTTTGTCTTCTGATGTCCCTGTTGACCATCTTGTCCTCCGTGCATTAGCGATCAGGATTCTTGAAAGTGAACACCGGTTACATGTATGTTTACCGCATTCACCTGCATCTCTATGATCTCTTCTACTTCTTTCTTGACATTTTCTTGTATATTCCAAGCCACATCCGGTATTTTTATTCCGTATTCAACGATAACAGAAACGTCGATGACAACGCCGTCATCGCTTTGATTAATTTTTATGCCTTTATAGAGAGGGTCTTTCCCCAGCAGATTCTTCGACAGGCTATCAGTCAGCCCTCCGCTCAGGCCATAGACTCCCTTTGTCTTCAGCGTCGAGTTGAGAACGCATACAGCTATTACCTCATCTGAAATCTTTACAGTGCCAAGTTTTTCTTCACTGCCAGTGCTCATTTTGCACCACCTCGGTGAAATTATAGCAGATGCAAAACAATTAATCAAACACTCGGCACATTATCTTTTGATTTGATTAGAATTTGTTCTGAATAACGATCTGATCTGCAGGGCGTTTCGTCTCTCTAATAACTACGTCCATGATTTTCGCCACATCGCTTTGGGTCAGTTCCTCTTTGTTAACCGTAACATTTACAGATGTATCCGTCATGACCACGAAAGCTTCCGCAAACCCTTTATTCTCTATCAGGTTTTCTATCACTTTTTCTGTGTTCATATATTCAATTATCTTGAGCTTTTGCTGGGTCGCATTGTCTTTTTCAGGACCGGGGTCACTCTCTTCGATAACAGAGGTTAGCATGGATAAAATCTCGTTGCGGTCCATATCCATAGCCGCACGTATTTCCGCAAAAAAAGCATCGGCGCTTTCAAGCTCAGAAATGTCGTCGGATGTGATTACGACTACACTTTCTTCTGCCGGTTTTTCTATGTTATTGTTTTCCGGAGATGTGCCCGGCACCGCCGCCAGTTGTACGCTGTCCACTAATACTTCCCCATCGTGCTCATCGATCTGCTGTTGTTCAAAATTAACATATTCTTTAGATGCAGTCAGTTCATCTTTTTCAGCTAACCTGTTGTTGATCACCCCTATAGCCAAGACTACAAAAAGCATGCTCAATAAAATGAGTGTCTTTTTTCGAAATCCTTTGCTCATATGGAACCTGCTCATTTATTTCCCTCCTCTATCTTTTCATAAACTTTCACATTTTGGACCGGAATATCAAATAAGGCTGTAACAGCCTCCAGGATATTTTTCTTTACGACAATGTCTGCTCCTCCTTCGGCTGCAATAATGGCGCCTTTTACTTTTCCTCCGGCAGTTTCCTCCTTACCGCTAAACAAATCACCTGTCGTTTCCGTGCTTTCGTAAGTCAACATAACGTTAACATCTCCGACTCCTTTTATCTGGCTAAGGATTTTTGACAGCTTTCGCTCTTCTGGCGTGGATTCTATAGCTGCGGTTTCCCAGTATTCCGATCCGCCGTCTTCGTCTACTATTTGCGTTCTTCCGTCCTTATTCTGAGTCATTACATTGAGAAGGAGAAGGGCTACGATAGCGATAACCAATACGGACAGAAATTTATATAAAAGGTCTTTTACAAACTTGTCATCTTTCAGTTTCTCTTTCATTTTATTCCTCCTCATCATTACTATATATATCAGCCCAAGGAAGGCTTATTCCTGGTTTTTCATCCGGGTCAACGGGCAGACCTGCCTCCTTTGCCTTCTCACGGTAAATGTCTTCCAATTGGCGTGTCTGTGTAGTTATAATTCGCTCCAGCATTTTGTTTTCATCGTTTTTATAAACGATTTGCCCTTCCTGTGTAAGTGTCAAGGCTGCGTCTATGCCCTCTGCCTTTTTTTCACCGAAAGGATAGATTATGACCGATAAAACGATGAGTGAAAGAATGAATTTCAAATACTTCTGAATATTTCCTTCGGGCAAAACCAGCTCTACAAAAGCCAGAGATGCGGTCATTATAAAAATATTCCAAACCCAGTCCTTCATAGGATCCCTCCTTAAAGAGCCGTACTTATGCTGATGAGTATGCTGATGAAAATAATGAAGAGAACAGCGCAGAGAAACATTACAACTGCCAGCAATATGACCGTATTGCCCATTTCATTCAGGCAATCAGCGATGACTTTATTACCGATAGGTTCCACCAGAGCTGCTGTCACCTTGTACACGAGGGCTACGGCGAGAACCTTGATTAAGGGCAGCGCAATCAAAAGTATTATAACTATCAGACCGAAAATACCTATGCTGTTTTTGATGATAGAAGTACAGCTGAGCACCATATCTAAAGAATCCGCGGCAAAACCGCCGACGATGGGAATCAAATTGTCTACCGAAAACTTTGCCGTCCTTATCAACATTCCATCAGCACTCTTTGTAACTAAGCTTTGAATTGCCGTCAATCCGGAAAATATAGTCACTGCCAGTCCCAGGATGAAAACCGCTATAGAGCGCAGCAGCAATGCCAGCTTCTTTACGTAATCCCTGTCTGCAAGGCTGTTACCCAGGATGAAAATGCAGGAAAAGAAAAGCAACGGAAGAATCAACTTTTCAATCAGCGTCGCAAAAATTGTAACGGAAGAAATAATAGCCGGGCTCAGGATTCCTCCCGATGAAAGGCCTCCGATGGCAAGTATGAGCGGTAATAACACGGGAATTAGTACCTGCATGAACAAGGCCATGTTTGAAACGGTACCCTCGCAGAGAAAGTAAACATCGCGGAAATTGAAGAGACACAGAGCGATAGCCGCACAGCTGCAAGCCATGGCACCTATAGAGGAAGCTGCGCTTTTTCCAAAGGCAGAACAGAGATGGACCATGAGAGCCATCAGGATGCAGACGGCCAATAACTGGATCCCCAAAGATACGCTTGAAAAGACTTCTTTTAAAAATATTTCTCCGACAGAACTTATTATCCGATCAATTTCAAAAAGCGGTTCCCGGTTTATTAAGCGCTCGATAATCTCGCGGACAGTAAGACCGGACAGTCCGAAGGGGTCACCTTTTCCCGCCAGTTCTTCCAGAGCTTCTAAATCCATGGCTTCAAGCTGCTCATTTATAATGTTCTTGTAATCCATTGCAACTTAACCCCTGAGCAATTTTGTCAATGTCTCCAGCACCGACATCATTACAGGTACAGCAATATAGAAGATAATTATCTTTCCCGCCAATTCAACCTTGCTCCCGATGGCTTCCTCTCCTGCGTCCTTACAAACCTGTGCAACAAAATCCGCTATATAAGCAACGGCTAACACTTTCAGCAGGATTGGAAAAAAAGCTTTTCCATAACTGACATTTTCATAAACGGTGCTGAGAAAATTAAAGACAGAAGTAAACTGGTGCAGTATGAACCCAAATATGATCAAAACAGTTGCAATGATTATGTAAATAGCAGCCTCAGGTTTATATTCTCGGATTATTGATGTTGTGATTACACCGCATAGGGCTACGGCGGCAATTTGAAAAATATCCATTTTGCTCACTAAAGTTGAAACATGGCCTTTACTGCTGTGAAGAAATCATTGACCATCTGTATGATGATCACGAGTACCACTATAATACCGGCCAATGTGGTCATCATGGCCTGATCTTCCCGCCCAGCCCTTATCAGCACCTGGTTTAGCACAGCTACAATAATCCCTATGGCTGCAATCTTGAAAATGATGTCTACGTTAAAGCTCATAATCTTTTCCTCTCTTGGCATTGTTTACAAACATCCGGCTATTACAGCAGCATGATAACTGCAAGAACTCCGGATGCAGTTCCCAAAGCCCTATAAATCCTGCCCTTTCTATTCCTCTCTTCTTCCGCTTGATCCCTCTGCTTTTCCAGCTCATGAAACAGATGAGAAAACATTGCCTGCTGGCTGGCCATATCCGTCTTTCCGAGTTCAATGCCTGCATTCGCTAATATAACCCGATCGGTTTCAACGAGGGAGCTTTCACTGTATACATCTTCTACAGCCTGCTTCCATATGGAGTAAAAATCATATCGATCATCTTTTTTAAGCGAATCGCAAACGGTCCTGAAAAATATAACTGCTTTGCCTGTTGTGCAACTTGAAATGCGTTCCATTAGTATCGGGAGAGGATCGCTTCTATATTCCATTTCAGCCTGCAATATTTTCAGTGCCAGAATTAGGTCTTCCAAGTGCATGACCCGATTTTCGTAAGGCCGTGCCGCTAAATACCCAACTCCAATTCCGGCAATGAGTATAATAATGTACAACATCAGATTTATCATTGATGTCTCCTTAATATATATTCAGTGGACAAGAATCTATGACTTAGGGTAAAGCTGTATAAAGGATCCGATTATGTTCATCCGCAACAGCCGTTATAGTACCTATACTGGGTGTATTTGAAAGATAAACATATCTCTTGAATACGCCGGAAACCACCAGATTGCTTATGGAGGATCGCAGCAATTCTTCGCGGTCTTTTCCATGGATCGTTGTAAGGAGTCCTACTCCGGCACAAAGAGCGCTCTCAATGCCTATTATGTCTTCCGGTTTTCCTATTTCGTCAGTGGCGATAATCTGCGGTGACATGCCTCGAATCAGCATAAGCATTCCCTCACCTTTGGGACATCCGTCCAGAACATCCGTGCGATGGCCTATGTCAAAGCTTGGAACGCCCCGGTAACAGCCGGCTATCTCGGATCTTTCATCACATACTCCTATCCTGAATCCAAGGCCGCTAAGGTTGCGTATAATATCTCGAAGGAGGGTGGTTTTCCCGCACATAGGAGGAGAAACGATTATCGTATGCAAAAATCTTCCCTTTTGATCGAAAAGCCAAGGAATTAAACTGTCGGACACACCGATGATTTCTCTGCTTCTGCGTAGATTTAGAGAAAAAATGTCCTTCATTGCCTTAATCTGCCCTCTTTCAAGGATTACTCTTCCGCACACTCCTACCCTATGGCCGCCTTCGATGGTGATATAGCCTTTAGACAACTCATCTTGATAGGCGTACGCCGAATGATCCAAGACGGAATTGAAGATATCCTGTACCAGCTTACTGTCCAGCGGCCGGCCGTACCTGCCTCTCAGACAGTATTCTTTTCCTCCGGCAAATAGAATTACAGGGCTGCCGGTTCTAATACGAATCTCCTCGATGGCTTCATGGTGCGTAGACTGAAATTCGTTGATCTCCCGCTGCATTTCGGAAGGCAGTTTAACCAGGATTTGTTCCATATCTTTTACCGGATCACCTCCTGTTCAACTGTATGCTTGTACAATGATCGATATTCATGCGGGCAAAAAAGACTGCTCACAAAAACAGACTCCCCGGCACTTTGCCGGAGAGTCTGCCCTGTGAACAGTAGTATTATTTTTCAGAGGAGCTTGTCTCCTCGTTATTATTCTTTCTCCTCTTATCCTCTTCTTCCGTTTCCTCTTTTTGGGGAGTGATAACGAGCCTCACTTTTTCAATTCTTCGATCTGTAACCGATTCGATCTTGAAGCTGAGATTGTCCTCAATCACAACAGGGCATCCTGTTGTATCGTCCTCCGGGATCTTTCCCAGCTTTTCAATCAGGTATCCTCCCAATGTTTCACTGTTTTCTGACACAAGATTCAGACCCAAATCTTCATTCAGGTCATCTAAAGAAATTAATCCGTCCAAAAGATAAGTGTTCTCATCCAGCTGTGTCAGCTCTTCCTCCGCCTCATCAAATTCATCATCGATATCGCCTACTATTTCTTCTACTAAGTCTTCCATAGTAACGATGCCGGAAAAACCGCCGTACTCATCGATGAGGATTGCAATGTGCTGCTTGCTGCTTTGAAGATCACGGAACAATTCATCAATGTTTTTGCTTTCCGGAACGAAATAAGGCTTTCTCAATATTTCCCTTATGTTAACATTTTCAAATCCCCCGGACCAAGCCGCGATGAGATAGTCCTTAATGTTAAGAATACCGATGATATTGTCGCTATCCCCTTCATAAACAGGTATACGGGAATACCTTAGCTCCATCAGTTCATTGATGTACTTTTCTTGGGGATCGTCAATATTAATAGCAAAAACATCGGTACGGGGAGTCATTACTTCATAGGCAAGCTTGTCATCAAAGGCGAAAATGCTGTTGATCATTTTGGCGCCTTCTTCTTTCAAAAATCCTGTCTCTTGGCCGACCTCTACCATGGACATGACTTCATCTTCGGAGAATCCGTCTTGCTCGCTGGTAATCTGCTGCTTTGTCAGTTTAAGGAGCAATGTGACGGATGTGGAAAGCAGCCAGACAAAAGGCGCCGTTAATTTTGAAATAAAAATAATAGAGCCTACGGTAAATCGGGCGATTTTCAGGGAATGCTGCAGCGCCATGCGTTTTGGATACAATTCCCCAAGCACAAGACTGAAATAGGAAAGGACAACTGTCACCAAAACCACTGCTACTTGCCTGGTATAGGGAATGATGTGAAGCTTGCTCAATAAAGCGGCCACATCATCGGCTATTCCGGTTGCGGCAAAGGCACTGGCAAGAAAGCCGGCCAATGTTATAGCCACCTGAATTGTCGATAAGAAACGATTCGGCTGTTCAAGAAAATCGAGAATTAGCTTAGCTTTATTATCTCCTTCTTGTGCCAGTATTTTTACTTTGTTTCTGTTTACCGATACGATGGCCATCTCTGCAGACGCAAAGTAGGCATTTATAAGAATTAACAGAGCAAGAATAAAAAGTTGAAAACCCACCGACATACTCGGGTCAGGGCTTGAATCCATCAAACTTCCTCCTTAAAGTACTATTACACATATAAAAAATATATACCACCGTTTACTTTGGTTAAAATATTATACCACTATTTGGGTTTACATACCATATAATTTTCTTTAACTGGGCGTATCGTGCGAATTTTTAGAATTTGTTGCGCATGAGGAGCGCTTTCCAGCAACATCCCGTCTTCATCAGTCATGTATTCCAGAGTTTGAACAAAGGGTTCTATACCCGGACCGAAAAACTCGATCTTATCGCCCAACGACATTTTGTTTCTCTGCTCCACCGTTGCAAGACGTGTCCTTTCGTCGTAGTCTTTTACGATACCGGTAAATTCGTATTCGCTGATGTATTGGCTGCTCTTGTAGTTCTGGTCCTCTTCGCCGGGCTTCCCAAAATAAAATCCGGTAGTAAAATGCCTGTGACTGGCTTTTCCCACTTCCTCAAGCCAACTTTCGCGACAGAACCAATCCTCTCCTTCCTCCAGATAAGCATCGATGGCTTTTCGATATGCGTCCGTAACCGTTGCTACATAAAAAACGCTCTTGACCCTACCTTCTATCTTCAGAGAATTCACTCCTGCATTGATAAGCGCCGGTAAATGCTGAATCATGCAGAGATCCTTAGAATTCAAAATATAGGTTCCACGATAATCTTCAACGACGGGATAGTATTCTCCCGGGCGTTTTTCCTCAACTAAATTATAGCTCCACCTGCAGGGATGAGCGCAGGCTCCCCTGTTAGCATCTCTGCCGGCCAAATAGTTGGATAGAAGGCATCTTCCGGAATATGATATGCACATAGCTCCGTGAACAAAGGCTTCAAGTTCCAGCGTATCCGGTGTTTCTCGCTTTATTTCTGCAATCTCTTTCAAGGAAAGCTCCCTTGCCAGCACGATGCGCTTAGCTCCCTGTTTATGCCAGTAAAGGGCGGATAACTTGTTCGTCGTATTTGTCTGGGTGCTTAAATGGAGTTCTGCATCGGGACGGTTTTCACGCATCCATTGCAGTATTCCGGGATCAGAGATCAAAAATGCGTCGATGGGTAAATCCTTAATCTCATCCATATAAGCGTAGAAATCCGGAAGATCTTCGTTATGTGCAAAGATGTTCAGAGTAAGGTATACTTTCTTACCTTTATTATGCGCATAATCCAGTCCTTCTGCTAACTCTTCGATAGTAAAGTTGCGTGAAGCAGTTCTGAGACTGAACTGTTCACCGCCGCAATAAACCGCATCGGCACCATAGTCGATGGCAATTCGCAATTTTTCCAAATCTCCCGCTGGAGCAAGCAATTCGATATTTTTCATACTTTATCCCTCTATTACACTGACGGCAATACCGTCACCCACCGGTAACACCGCAGTCGTTACGCCAGGAAGCTCTGTAACATAGTTGAGATATTTCCGCATGCGATTTACTATGGTCTTATTTCTGCGAACATCCAGGTATTCGTCCGCCGCTGTCATGGCCTTATATAGAATGTTGTCCGCCACAATAGTCGTGCCGGGGCCGCATAAATCCATGCAGAGCTTCCAGATTTTAAGATAATGTCCTTTCGCCCCGTCGATGAAAACAAAATCAAAAGGTGCGGAAGGCGTGTTTCGGAATTCCTTGCTAAGGGTTTTTAATGATTCCAAAGCATCTCCCTGCATCAGTCGAATTCGATGGGCCACTCCGGCTTTTTCAAAGTTGGCCGAAGCTTCACTACACAATTTTTCCTGTAATTCTAATGTGGTAATATATCCCACATTTCCGGACATTATAAAGCACAGCGCAGAATAACCGATAGCTGTGCCGATTTCAAGCAGCCTTTCCGGTTTTTGTATTTGAAGCAAGGTAAGGAGAAGCCTTTCAATTTCCTTGCTTATTATAGGAATATTCCGGGACTCAGCTTCTTTGCGCAGCTGGCCGAGAAAAGGGTTCAAGGGCTTATAAAGCCCTTGGATGTATTCGGTAACTTTATCATCTGTAATTTTCATTTTAACATAATAATATTATTGTCAATCAATGTACTTCGCTTTGTTGCGTAAATGCTCTTCATAAGTTACGGAAAATACGTGGGATCCGTCACCTTTTGCCAGGAAAAAGAGATATTCCGTTTCCGCCGGCCATAGAGCAGCGTTTATGGATTCTATTCCCGGCGAACAAATCGGCGTGGGAGGCAAGCCTTTAATTATATATGTATTATAAGGAGATTGAATCTGAGTATCTGCAATACTAAGGACAGGCTTTTGTTCACCCAGAATATATTGAACCGTAGCGCAGGATTGAAGCGGCATACCGATCTCCAGCCTGCGATAGAACACTCCTGCTATCACCGGCCGGTCCTCGGATACCACTGCCTCCCTTTCGATAATGGAAGCCAGGATAATGACGTCTCTGATATCCAGCTCTAGCTCCTTTAAGCGTTGCTTGTGTTCTTCAGTAAACACTTTATTGAATTGTGAAAGCATCTTATCGATTATGTCATGTTCAGTGGCGTCTGCGAAAATCTCATAAGTCTCGGGATACAAAAAGCCTTCCAGCCTGTTATCTTCTTTTTCAAGACCCGAAATGAACCAATAATCGAACTCACCTTCTCGAATCTCCTTAAAGAAGGCTTCCCTGTCTATCAGTCCCTGGGCTTCCAGTTTGTCTGCAACTTTCGCCAAATCATAGCCTTCGGGGATTGTAAAACGGGTCGTGTTGTCACGACCTGCTAATAGATGCTCGATGATTTCATCCATGCTCATCCCCGGGCTCAAATAGTATTCGCCGGCCCTGTATTTTCCGTCATGAGCGGCAAATTTGGTTTTCAACCGGAATAGAGTAGAACTAGAAATCAAGCCTTTAGATTCCAGAATCTCACCGATACCGCTAGTACTGGTCCCCCTGGGTATAGTGACCAACATGGTTTCCGTGTTGCCTGGATCAAAAGGCTTGCTGCCCTTGCTGAGCCAAATGGTAAAAATCGCTGCACTCAGCAGGGCAACCAACAGGGACATAATTAATATGAAAATTATAAACCTTCGCTTATTTCTGATTCGAATCATATTAGCCTCAGGGCTATTCTTTGGAACGGGATAAATATTCGCCCGACCTGGTGTCGATCTGAATTACGTCCCCCACCTCTACGAAGATGGGTACCTGAATCACGGCTCCCGTTTCAACTGTAGCCGCCTTTGTTACATTTGTTGCCGTATCGCCTTTTACACCGGGTTCTGTTTCAATTACCTTCAGATTTACAAAATTTGGAGGATCGACTGAAAAAGCCTTACCCTTGTAGAACTTGATGGTAGCTACGTCGTTTTCGCGAATGTAGTGCATGGCATCCTCTACTTGATCTGCCATCAGGGGCACCTGCTCGAAACTCTCCTGATCCATGAAATAGTACAGTTCACCGTCGGTATATAGATACTGCATTTGCTTGGTTTCTATATGGGCTTTCGGGAACTTGTCATTGGGGTTAAAGGCTTCTTCTTTCGTGGTTCCCGTGAGTATGTTCTTGTATTTCGTCCTGACGAAGGCAGAGCCCTTTCCGGGCTTAACATGCTGGAAATCCAGAACGGTATGGGGTTCTCCGTTAATCTCGAAGGTAATGCCCTTCTTAAAATCGCTTGCGTAAATCATCGATGTATTCCTCCAAAATAAAGTTGAAAATAAGTTTATATGACTATTAATTCTTTGTCCGATTTCACAAGATTTATTATACCCGAAGCAGTAACGATTGCCAAGTCTTCAATGCGTACACCGAATTTTTGAGGGAGGTAGATTCCCGGCTCAACGGTTACGACCATATTCTCCTCAAGCACTTCCTCACTTCGCCCATTCAGCGTAGGCGCTTCATGTATTTCAAGGCCGACTCCGTGACCGGTGCCATGTCCGAAAAACGCTCCATAACCCCTGTCAGTAATTATATCGCGACACACTTTATCCGCTTCCTTACAGGAGAGCCCTGCACGAATTGCGTCACAACCAGCTTTCTGAGCCTCCAAAACAATGCTGTAGATTTCCCTTTGTTCGGGCGTTGCTTTGCCCAGTGCTACCGTTCGAGTCATATCAGAACGATATCCTTCTACGATACAACCGAAGTCCATGGTGATAAAATCCTCATTTTCCAGCTTTTTTTGAGAAGGAATTCCGTGAGGAAGAGATGTCCTCACTCCGGAAACCAGTATTGTATCGAAGGACAGCCCCTGGGCACCGTGGCGGCGCAAGAACCTTTCCAGTTCTAAAGCAGCTTCGACCTCCGTTATTCCCGGCTTTAGATAGTTCAACATATGAGTAAAGGCCATATCCGCAATTTCCTGCGCTTTTCTTATGGCTTCAAGTTCGTACTCGTCCTTTATGACCCTTACTCCCTCTACGATTCCGTCTCCGGAAACAATGTGGCAGCCGACTTTTTCCTCTAATTGTTTGAATTCAGCATATGAAATTGAACTATCCTCAATAGCCAGTTCTTTTATGCCGAGTTCCTTCAAAAAAGTGTACAGCGTCACGTTATGGTCCGTAAGCACTACATAATATAGAGGCGCCAACTCTCCTGCCGCTTCTATATAGCGGAAATCCGTCAGTAAGTAGTTCGTATCGGCAGTAATGATAAGCTGATAATTTGAAGAATGAAACCCGGTAAGATAAACTTGGTTTTCCGATTTCGTCACCAGTAGCGCGGAAACACCCTTGGTGTTCATAGCTTCTTTTACTTTTTTCAGTCTATTTTGCATCTGGGCCCATCCTGACTGCATCCTGCAATATTTTACATACATCCGCGTACATCATGGTAAAGGCAAATTCCGCTTGGAGATATTGAGCAGCCAAAGGATCTTTCATCAGGATCTGCGCTAAATTTTGAATCTGCTCCCCCATGGTCACATCGCCTTCCTGTCCCAACAATTGTTGGGCCTGCAATTGAAATTGCTTCTGCTGAAAGTCGTTGATGCTGGCGGACAGCTCTTCATTTTCTGAAACTTTTTCTTTCAATTCCATGTAGGTTTTGTACTCCTGGGATTCTTTCAAGGCCCTTGCCAGTTGATGTGCTAGATCATATATATTCATATTAAACCTCCATGAATATCGGTAGAATCACCGGATTTCGCTTCGTTTGTTGATAGATGTAGTCCTGTAAATCGCTGCGTACGGCGTTTTTCATAGAACTCCAGTCTTTCATTTTCGCCTTCTGGCACTTATAGAGCCGTTCTTCCGCGACTTTTCTTGCCGATTCAATCAGGTCTTCCGACTCTCTCACATACACGAAACCTCTCGATATAATATCCGGACCTGAACATATGGCGCCGGTGGCCTTATCGATGGCGGCGACCACTATAATAAGGCCGCTTTCCGACAAAAGTTTTCTGTCTCTCAAAACGATATTTCCCACATCCCCAACGCCTAATCCGTCGACTAATACGGGGTTGCAGGGCACAGTTTCTTTCTTTTTTTCCACCTTGTTTTTCTTTAGGCTCAGAATCTCCCCATTAGCGAGAATAAATATGTGGTCTTTCGGCATTCCAAGACTTTCCGCTATCATAGCATGCCTGCGCAGATGCCGGTATTCGCCGTGGACAGGCATGAAGTATTTGGGCTTAATCAAGGATTGAATCAGCTTCAGTTCCTCTTCCGCAGCATGTCCTGAAACATGTATATCCGCTATATCGGAGTAGATAACTTCTGCTCCCCGTTCAAAGAGCCTGTTTACTACATTGGAAACCGTCTTTTCGTTTCCGGGCACGGGAGTAGATGAAAGGATGACCACATCACCTTTCTTTGTATGTACTGCTTTGTGATCGTTAGAAGCCATCCTGGCCAGAGCGGACATAGGCTCCCCTTGACTTCCCGTAGTTATGATAACCAGTTCCGAATCCTTGATATTTTTGGCTTTGTTGATATCTACCAGAGTTTTGTCAGGTATCTTCAAATAGCCTATATCTTTGGCTATATTCACCACATTGATCATGCTTCTGCCGGATATTGCCACCTTTCGGTTGAACATCACGGCCGTATCGATGATTCTCTGGACGCGGTGTACGTTGGAAGAGAAGGTGGCGATAATGATTCGGTTGGTGCAATTGCGGAAGATGTTTTCCAAGGCTATGCCCACCGTGCTCTCTGAAGGCGTATATCCTTTTCTTTCCGCATTGGTGCTGTCTGCAATCATCAGCAGGACGCCTTTCTCGCCGATTTTGGCAAGGCGTTGGAAGTCAATGGGTTTTCCGTGGAGCGGTGTGTAGTCGATCTTGAAATCCCCCGTATGAAAAATCACGCCCGCCGGAGTGTCGATAGCCAGACAGATAGAATCGGCGATAGAGTGTGTCGTGCGGATGGCTTCGATTTTGAATTCGCCGACCTTGAATGTCTGACCTGACTTTATCGTGTTCAATTTAGCCTTAAGGCCATGTTCTTTTAATTTGTTCTCTACCAGTCCCAAAGTCAGTTTTGTTCCGTAAATAGGGACATTCACTGATTTTAACAGATAGGGAATGGCACCGATGTGGTCCTCATGTCCGTGGGTTAGGACCATCCCCCTCAATTTTTCCCTGTTTTTTTCCAAATAACTAAAGTCCGGAATTACAATATCAATGCCGAACATCTCGTCATCAGGGAAGGATAAGCCACAATCAATAATCAGGATGTCATTTTTGTATTCCAGAACGGTCAAGTTTTTGCCGATCTCATTTAAACCGCCCAGGGGAATAAGCTTGACTCCCTGGCTATCCCTAAAATTTTCAGTTATTTTCAAATTACATTTTCCTTTCTATTTAACTACAATATTTAAGAGTTTGTCCGGAACCGGGATTATTTTAATCACGTTCTTCCCGTCCAGCAACGCTTTTACAGTATCATTTTTAAGCGCTTCTTCAAGGAATTCATCCTTAGAAAGACCGCTTGTTACCATGATGCGCTCTTTTACTTTCCCGTTGATCTGAATCGCAATTTCCGTTTCGTCCCTCACGAGAGCAGCTTCATCATATTCCGGCCATCTTTCATTGTAAAGGGTACTATCATGTCCGATATGCTGCCACATTTCCTCGCAAATATGCGGAGTGAAGGGTGACAGTATTAAAATCAGACATTTTATGGCGTAGCGAAGCAGCTCTTTGTTCAGTACAGACTCGGACTTATAACGGTAAAGCTCGTTTACCAGCACCATAATAGCCGATATGGCAGTATTGAAGTTAAACCGATTGCCCAAGTCGTCCGTAACCTTTTTAATGGTCGTGTTCAGTACATAGTTTAATTCCCTGTCCTGGCTTGTTTCAACCACATAAGAATCCGTTGCATCCTTAATAGTATCCGATAATTCGTGGACGAGCCGGTATACTCTTGAAAGAAAGCGATAACTTCCTTCCACACCGGTATCCGACCACTCAAGTTCTTTCTCCGGCGGAGAAGCAAAGAGGATAAACAGTCGTGCCGTATCTGCCCCGTATTTCTTGATAATATCTTCGGGACTTACAACGTTTCCTTTTGATTTAGACATCTTCGCTCCGTCTTTTAGCACCATGCCCTGAGTCAACAGGTTGATAAATGGTTCTATACAGGGCGAGTACCCTAAATCATAAAGGAATTTGTTGAAGAACCGCGCATAGAGCAGGTGAAGTATCGCATGCTCTACCCCGCCGATGTACTGGTCTACAGGCATCCAGTATTTGGCCTTTTCCTTGTCCCAGATCTCATCCTTGTTTTGAGCATCAGTATATCTGAGATAGTACCACGAAGAGTCCAAAAACGTGTCCATCGTATCTGTCTCACGAGT
>JAAYNC010000073.1:0-1992 GCA_012521055.1 Eubacteriales Family XIII. Incertae Sedis bacterium | reverse complement strand
TCGGTAAAAGCTTTGTCTCCCACGTTGACCATTTTGGCTCTTCCCTCAGCATTGATATGGGTAAACTCGCTCATTTCAGCCTCCTATGTTATTCATTGCCCGCTCCGAAAGCTTTCCTTCCGAGAGCCGGTGGGTCATGGGTTTTTCCGAAACAGCACGTAAAATCAGGGTTTTTAATGCATCCCGATTACCCAGAGCGGGCTTTAAGTCGATTTCATTTTTGCTATGTAAGCAACTCAGGATATGTCCGTCCGCCGTAATTCGAATCCGGTTGCACTGGCCGCAGAACCCATGGCTCATGGGCTCGATGAGGCCTACCCTGCCTTTTGCTCCCAGTAATCTGTAGTATCTGGCAGGTGACGACGGGTCATCCCGCGGCTCTTCCTGAAGATCATCGCATATCTCCAGTACGGCATTTCCGGGCAGGTAACGCCCGTAGGCAAAGTTCTGCTGGCTGTCAAAGGGCATCAACTCAATAAACCGGACGTCAATTGGCTCGTCCCTGGTAAGCTCTACGAACCGGGGAATCTCGTCGTCGTTAAAGCCCTTAATCAACACCACGTTTATCTTTATCCGATGGAAACCCGCTTCAAAGGCTGCGGAAACTCCCTTAAGTACATTGTTAATGTCTCCCCCGCGAGTAATCATGCGGTATTTTTCTGCATCGAAGGTATCAAGGCTGATGTTGACTCTCCGCACCCCTGCTTCGCACAATGCATGGGCGTACTTAGGCAGGAGCACGCCGTTGGTGGTGATGGCAAAGTCCTTGATTCCATCTATTTTCCCTATTTCCTCCATCAAAGTGAGCACTCCCCGGCGAACAAGAGGCTCCCCGCCTGAAATCCGTATCTTGTCGATGCCCAGTTCGACGATGACTTGGGCTATCTCCACAAAATCTTCGATGCGCAGTATTTCTCTGCAATCCTTTTTTGGAACTCCCTCTTCCGGCATGCAGTAGCGACACCTTAAATTGCACAAATCCGTTATCGAAATCCTGGCATAATGTATTCTGCGACCAAAAGAATCAATCATCTCGCACACTCCGAAGCTCTTCCCAGTAGTATTTCCAATCCATGCTTAAGGGGAGAAAGAATGTATTCCAGGGACTCTCTGACGGCTTTGGGACTGCCCGGCAAATTGACGATGAGAGCCCTCCCCCTGATGCCGCTTACACCGCGGGACAACATGCCTTTCGGAGTTATGGAAAGGCTGTTTATGCGCATGGCCTCCGAGATGCCGGGAGCTTCTCTATCGATGACGGATTTGGTAACTTCAGGGGTAATGTCACGTGGACCGAATCCGGTCCCGCCTGTTGTAAGAATCAGGTTTAAACCCATATGGTCCGACATATGGAGAAGTTCCTTCTCTATAGCCTCCCTTTCGTCGGGAACTATGTGATATCTCTCTATTTGGTAACCGGCTTCCTGAAGAAGCTCTTTTATGACTTCTCCGCTTGCATCTTCCCTCTCGCCCGCCGCTCCTTTATCGCTTATTGTGAGAATGCCTGCAGTAAAAATATGTTGTTTCATACTTCATTCTTTTCCTTTACTTTTTTCTGTGCTAACCGACTTATGTCAATCTATTGGATAACCTTTTTAATGAGAGGACCTTTTTCCGGCTTTTCTTTGGAAATGCGAAATGCGAAAAGAGCTTCTTCCGCAGATTTCTTTACCCGATCCGGATCGTTGCCGTAAACTGTAGCGAGAGGCGTACCGGGCATTACTTCATCTCCCACCTTCTTTGACAGCAGCACGCCGGCAGACAGGTCAATATCATCCTCTTTCTTTTCACGTCCCGCTCCCGCATGCTGGGAGGCCGTTCCGATGCGCCTTGCATCCAGGGATGCTACGAAACCGGCTTCTTCCGAAATGACGGTTTGGCTGTAAGACGGTTGTGGAAATAAACTGAAGTCCTCCACCACATGAGGATTTCCTCCCTGTCCGGCGATAAACTCACGCATTTTCTTTAACGCCGAACCGCCGGTTAAAGCTT
>JAAYNC010000110.1:0-4771 GCA_012521055.1 Eubacteriales Family XIII. Incertae Sedis bacterium | reverse complement strand
AGGTGGAGCAGTTAAAGGGACATAGCGGTTACCTGACCCTATATAAATACATTGTTTCATCTTTTGATAGCGAAGAGTTTCTGCTCTTTGCCGGTTTTCTGCAAGACGGCAGCCCGCTTACTGCCGAGCAGTGCCAGAAGCTGTTTGAATGCGGAGGTTCTGCCGATACCAAAATTATGATCCCGCCGGATATTAAAAAGAAACTACAAGCAGAAATAGATGTCTATGCCGGCGGGACCCTGGAAAAAGTCAATCGGCAGAATCTACTCTACATTCGTGAGGAAGAAGAACGCCTGGAAAAATGGACTAAGGACATGATCCTGGCCCTGGAAAAAGAACTGGAGAATGTGAAGCTGCAAATTCGCGAAACTGAACGCCGCTTGCGCCTGGCTACCACCACCGCGGAACACGCTGAACTCAATGAAAAGCTAAGCGAGCTTAACCGCAAGAAGCGCAATATGCGGGCTCGGCTGGAGGATAACGAAGAAGAAATCGAAGAGCGGCGGCGGGCCTTGATTGATGATATCAAGCGGCGTTCGCAGGCCCAGTGCGAGCTAATAGAATTATTCACCGTAGAATGGGAGGTCATTTAAAATGGCAAGTTTAACAGAGAACCAGAAGAAGCTGATGGACAAACTGACGGAAATGTTCCAGTTTGACCAGGCCGACTTGGATTTTGGCATCTACCGGATCATGAACTACAAGCGCGATGAAATAAGGCGCTTTTTGGAAAACGATTTAATGTCCCAGATTTCAGAAAAGCTCGCGGTGCTTGCCCGGAGCAGCAACAAGGCCGAGCTGGAAAAGATCGAAAAGGACATAAAAAACGCCCAGGCCATGGATTTGGACGAGGACATCAAAGCCGGCATGATAGGAAAGTTGCAGGAGAAAAAAGCGGCTTACACCGTCAATACCGATATAACCGCGGTGGAAGCCGATATCTATTCCCACTTGACCGAATTCTTCTCCCGCTACTACGATGAAGGCGATTTTATCTCCCAGCGGCGCTACAAGGACGGAGTCTACGCCATCCCCTACGAGGGCGAGGAAGTGAAGCTGCACTGGGCCAATGCTGACCAGTACTATGTGAAAACCAGCGAGTATTTTAAGGACTATACCTTTAAAACTCCCTTCGGCCAAACGGTCCATTTCAAGATCAAAGAGGCGGAAACGGAAAAGGACAACAACAAAAGCAATGAAAAACGCTTTTTCCAGCTCCATCGAGAAGCGCCGTTTACCCTGGAAAACGGCGAGCTTATAATCTATTTTGAATACAAGAACGGCGATAAAAAGAAGCAGGCTGATTATAACATCGAAGTGATCGCCGAATTCACCAAAGCAGCCGCGCAGTATCCTGACTTTGCCGGACTTCTGACGGTTAACGACGGCAAAACTTTGCTGGAAAGACAATTAAATCGATATACCGCCCGCAACACCTTTGACTATTTCATCCATAAGGACCTGGGCAAATTCCTGAACCGCGAGCTGGATTTTTACATAAAGAACGAGGTCATCTTCCTGGACGATATCGACGAGCAGGATGAACGGAAAACCAAGGAATACCTGCTGAAAGCCAAAGTCATCCGCAGTATCGGCAAAAAGATCATTGCTTTTTTGGCCCAGATCGAGGACTTCCAGAAGATGCTGTGGCTCAAAAAGAAATTCGTGGTGGAGACCAATTACTGCATTACCCTGGACCGGGTGCCCAAAAAACTCTACCCGCAGATTATAGAGAATAAAGCCCAGGTCGAGGAATGGGTGCGTTTATTTGCCATTGACGAGATAGAAGCGGGCCAGCCTAATCTAGTGGAAGCACCCAAGGCCGGCTTCTCCGACCCGCTCACCATCGAGTTCCTGGAGCAAAACCCCTACCTGGTCCTGGACACTGGCTTCTTTGATGCTGCCTTTAAAGAAAAGCTGATTGATAGTATCGATGGTTTGGACGAAACGCTTGATGGGCTAATAATTCACAGTGAAAACTCGCAAGCACTTAACTTGATACAATCAAAATATGCAACTTCCTTGAAATCGGTATTTATTGATCCACCCTACAATACCGGTGATGATGGATTTGTTTATAAAGATAATCTTCAGTCCTCATCATGGTTAAGTATGGTTACCGAAAGAATTGATGTAGGTATGCGACTATTGGAAGATGATGGCGTAATGTTTACATGTATTGGTGATGAGGAGCAAGAGTATTTGGCAGCCTATATCAGGGAGCGATATTCTAAAGAACGCTTTTTTGCAACATTAGTGTGGGAAAAGAAGAAAAAGGGTAGTTTTTTAAGTGGAAACATTGCCAAAATGAAAGACTATATTTTGTGTGTGGCAAAAGATATGCAAAATTTTAATGGTCTTATTGGTGAGATTGTTACCGAAACAGAAACGTATCCGTGTGTGAATGCATCAAATCCACGTGAAATAAGAAATATAAAGTCCGGAATAAAAAGTAAATATCGTGATGCCGATTTTACATTACCTGCCGGACACACCATTTCTGCAGGTAATATGACACTTGTTCTAAGAAGTGAAATGATTGTAAGAAATAATGTACTTGTAAAACCATTTTCTATCGAAGGAAATTGGCGATACTCCCAAGAGAATATGAATGACTATGCAGATAAGGGTGAACTCTATATCACTCAAGACCTCTATCTAAGACGAATTGTTTCTGAACCAAGATACAAAAGAATGAAAGATCTGTTGCTTCGCATGGGTGAATCTAATGAAGGTAATTTCCGAGATTATGATATAAATAATCTATCAAAACATGGGTGGGGAACAAATGAAGATGCAAACGATGAACTTCAACAAGTTTTAGGGGAGCAGTATGTTGTTTCTTATCCAAAACCTTCCAAATTAATTACGCTTCTTTTAGCATCGCTGAGAGATAAGTCTGGTACATATATTGATTACTTTGCTGGCTCTGGAACGACAGGACAGGCTATTATCAATTTAAACCGTAGTGATAATGGCAAAAGAAAATATATACTTGTTGAGATGGCCTCATATTTTGATGGGGTAATTCTTCCTCGGATGAAAAAAGTAGTATACAGCGAGGACTGGAGGGACGGCAAGCCGGTTTCCCGCAAAGGTTCCAGCCACGCCTTCAAGTACCTGCGCCTGGAGAGCTACGAGGATACCTTAAACAACATCGAGATAGAGGAAGGCACGCTGAAATTTCTCGATAATCCGGCGGTCAAGGAGCAGTACATGCTCCATTACCTCCTGCCTGATGAAACCAGGGGCAGCTTAAGCCTGCTCAATATCGACCGGCTGGAGCATCCCTTCGACTACGCCATGAACATTACCCGCCGGCAGGAAAGTAGGGTAACCGCTATCGATCTGGTGGAAACCTTCAACTACCTGATCGGCTTGAAGGTGGAGCAAAGCTTTGCCTTGCAGGGTTTTGACGCCGAATTCACCACCGGCGAATATGGCGCAGTTACTGCTACGCTTAAAAGCGGTTCCACCTACCGCTTCAAAATGGTGGAAGGCACCACCTTGAGCGGCGACCGGGTGCTGGTCATCTGGCGCGATCTCACCGGGGATAAAATCAAAGACAACGCCGTCCTGGACGCCTTCTTCCAGCGCAAGAAGATCAGCACCATCGATTTTGAATACAAGAAAATTTATGTCAACGGCGACAACAACCTGCCCAACCTGCGCGCTGATGAGGAAAGCTGGAAAGTCGTCCTCATCGAGGAAGAAATGAAGAAGCGCATGTTCAGCACGGAAAACGTTTAAGGAGGGGAGATGGCAATGCCAAGAACAAGAAGAAGAACCCAACCAGCCGCTCCCCCGCTGGAGTTTTATAAAAAGCTGGTTTTGAACCAATACCTCTTGCGGCAGTTTGGGGTGGAAAAATTTGACGAGCTTTCCCGGGCGATGAAGTCTCCCCAGTACGAGGCTGTCGACAGCGAAGGCGTGAGCGGCTTTTACAAGCAGCTGATTTCCGAATATCACGACACCCTGAAGATTTCCGAAGAACGGCTCGCCCAGTATGATCTGAATATTGTCAGCCATGCCCGCAAAATCAATGAAAAACGTGATGAGAAGATTACTTTAAAGTATTTCCAGTACCTTTCCCTGCTCTTTACGGAATACTACCTGGACGAATATTTCAATAACCGCCAGGGTTTGCTGGATGCTTTAAACGCTTATGTGGCGGACTTTAACAGCCGCCAGGACCCGGTTAACCATATAGAACCTTATAAAGAAAGCGACCTTAATAAAATAGCCTTCTGGAACGCCACCGGCAGCGGCAAGACCCTGCTTATGCATATCAATTACCACCAGTTCCGTCATTATACCCGGGGAAGCAGGCGCGGCGAGGACGGCTCATTTATCCTGCTTACCCCGAAAGAGGGTTTATCCCTGCAGCATGTTGATGATTTCAAAGCCTCCGGCATCCCGGCCGCCATCTATCAAAAAGGCGTAAGCAGGATGTTTGCCCCTGCTGATGAAATAGCCATCCTGGAAAATACCAAGCTGGGCGACAAAGACGGCGATAAAACGGTCGCCGCCGCGCGCTTCGGCAATAAAAACGTGGTCTTTGTGGACGAGGGGCACCGCGGGGCTTCCGGCGACACCTGGTACAAGTACCGCAACATGCTCTGTGAGAACGGCTTTTCCTTCGAATACTCCGCCACCTTCGGCCAGGCGGTCAAGGCGGCCAACAATAAAGAATTGACCCAGGAATACGCCAAATGCATCCTGTTTGACTATTCCTATAAATACTTCTACAGCGACGGTTACGGCAAAGATT
>JAAYNC010000095.1:0-2301 GCA_012521055.1 Eubacteriales Family XIII. Incertae Sedis bacterium | reverse complement strand
GCGTAGGCGCAGTTATTTCAAGATTATTACGGTTAGGGCTTTTGGCTTGAACATTGGAAGAGTTCATAATAGAATAAAGTTGTAACACCAATGTAAGCAATTTATAAGATTTTTGGAGCATAGGGTTGCGCTCCGGCGAGTACAAGCAAGTGCCAACCGAGCAGGACGGGCCGTCTGGATAGTACGGCACGCAGCGTGTCGCTTATCGTGCGGGAGAGTAACCCTATGCTCCAAAAACAAACACCAACTATAATTGATTGCAGCTGAGGAGATACTTATGGATAAAGGTAAGATGAAAAAGAAGATTTTTGTTGTTTCGATAGTTGTTCTGCTGTGCTGCGCCGCGGCAATAGCAGGTTTGACAACCTCTATGTCCAGCTACGGATCCAATGAGAGCACCATTCCCATATACTTTGAAGGAAAACGGCTTTCGGAAGGCGGGTACATAGTAAATCAAACTCCATATGTGCCCTTGTCCGTTGCCAAAAAAATAGGCGAAACGGACAAGCTTGTTTTCGATGAGGCAGGAAAAAAGATGCTCATCGATCTGTCCAGACACAACATCCGAATGGCCGATAAGGAAACTACCGATTTCGTGAAGAAGTACGGAGGAACGGTCTATATTCCTCTGAAGACCTTTGACGGCACCCTCTGTGTTCCCATTGATGTATCCGGCCAGTTCATGAAGCTGCATGCGTATATATCCGACGGAACGATACGAATTAATCGAGCCGATTCAACGGACAAGGCGGCCAGAGTTACCGAAAGAGACACAAAGTTGGTGCCTAATCTTTCCTCAAAGGTTAAACAGGATCCAATCAAGCTGAACAGCGGCGATATTGTATACATACTCGGCGAAACCGACAATTATTATCGGATAGAGACCCAGGATGCACTGACAGGCTATGTAATGAAAACCCATGTGGAGACTTTGGAAGACAGCATGTCCTCCGTGGATTTCTATGCGCCGAAGAAGAATAAATACCTTCGCGGCAAGGAGAAAATCAACCTGGTTTGGCAGTATGCTTCTGCCACAACACCGGCTCCGCCGGAAAAAAAGGAAGAGGGTATAGATATTCTAGCTCCCACCTGGTTCCATCTCATTGTGGGAGGCAACGGCAACGTGGAAAACACCGGGGATTTGAGCTATACACGGTCTGCCCATGAGAAGGGTTATCTCGTCTGGGCGACTATTACAAACAACATGAGCACCAAAGGTTCCACTGCATACACTTCCACCGTCTTCAACAACAGCGCCCTCCTGAACCGGTCCGTAGCCCAATACCTGTTTTATTCCTGCCTCTATGATGTAGACGGAATAAACATCGATTACGAGCAGGTAGCGTATAAAGATGCAGCCGGACTTACGGCCTTTACTGCCTTGCTCCGCCAATATACGGAGAGACAGGGGTTGAACCTGTCCATCGACACCCTGATTCCTAAACCATGGACCATAGAATACGACAGGGATGCTCTTGCCGAACACGTGGATTATATTGCGGTCATGACCTATGATGAGCATTACAGTACCAGCCCCACAGCCGGTTCGGTGGCCTCCCTTCCCTGGGTGGAAGAAGCCATAAGGGAGACTCTGAAGGAAGTTCCTCGGGAAAAGGTATTGCTGGGAGTTCCCCTGTACACAAGAGTATGGGTAGTGGACAACAGCGAAAAAGTTATCCGCAACCCTGCAGCTTCAATGGGATATATCCAGGATCTCATCGTCAATATGAACCTGACACCCGTGTGGCTGGATAGGGAGAAGCAGTATTTCATTTCTTATCCAAACGGGGAGTATACGGATAAGATCTGGGTAGAAGATATAAGGTCTGTGGCCAATCGCCTGGCTCTTGTGCAAAAGTACGACCTGGCTGGCTCCGCCTGCTGGGAGTATCGATGGTCCATGCCTGATATCTGGCAGGTGTTCAGCGATATGCTGAAACAGGGGCGTGATCTCAGCTATTATGAAAACCGTAGTTACTATCAATAAATTTTAATATAATCAATTGCACGATCCGGGAGTATTCCGGTAGAAATTAACCTTTGAAGGTGAAGGCTTTTATGCGCAACCTTGAAAAGCGCATCAAAAAGCCATCGGTTCCAAAAAGATATTCCTGACCATGGGGGCGGCTTGTAAAATCCGCCCTGTTTTGGTTTGCATTGTAACACAACAGTTACCCGGCGAATATACTGACACAGATAACAAATACTTATTTGACCGGTAAAGGAGGTAAATATATGAGTTGTTTCGGTGGCAGAACATCGCCGGACCTCTTTCAGAACTGCTGCAATGCAAATACACTT
>JAAYNC010000137.1:0-8336 GCA_012521055.1 Eubacteriales Family XIII. Incertae Sedis bacterium | reverse complement strand
TGGCACCAAATGCAACTATTGCCAAAAGCACTTGGCAACAAATGCAACTATTACCAAAAGTGCCTGACCAGATGCAACTAGTTGTAAAAAGTGTCAAACACCGAATGCACCAGGCACCAAATACGAGACGCCAAATACAATTGACGCCAAAAATAACTCAAAAACACCTGATCACCACATATACACTATATTTACATGATAGGAAGATACGTGATTGGACACCAAACGGAATAATAAGCAGAAAACAGTAGATCCTGCGCAGAAACCGGCGGAGCCGCCGGTAGTTATAGAAACAAAACCATTATATAGAACACTAAGACGGGTAGCGTTACCCATCGCCTTACAAAGCCTCATCGCCTCTTCCCTCAACTTGATTGACACCTTAATGGTTGGAAGTTTGGGAGAGGTGCAATTGGCTTCGGTTGGGTTGTCTACCCAGCTTTTCTTTATTCATTGGGGCGTGCTTTTCGGATTTTCCAGCGGCGCCTCCGCCTTCATGTCTCAATTTTGGGGAGTAGAGGATCTTAAGAATATAAGGAAGGTTCTCGGATTTGCCGTCACATTCTGTCTCGGAATCGGCATGGTCTTCTTTATTGCGGCAACATTCTTTCCTGAAATGGTCCTGCGTTTGTTTACCGATATTCCCGAAGCCGTGGAACTGGGAAGCAGGTTCCTCCGCCGATTTGCCCCCTGTTTCCTCACCGTTTCCATTACCGTACCTTGCACCGCAGCCCTGCGCTCGACGCAACAGACCAAGATTCCGCTATACATAAGCATGGTGGTCTTTTCCACAAATACGCTGCTGGCGTACCTCCTGATCTTCGGAAAGTTCGGTTTGCCGGCAATGGGCGTCATGGGCGCGGCAACGGCAATCCTTACGGCGAGAAGTCTGGAGCTGACGTTGGTTCTTTTTGTGATCTTCGGCCGGAAGAACATCCTTGCGGGCCCGATAAAGGAGTTCTTCGCTTGGCGCAGGGTTCTGGTAGCCAGAGTGCTGGCCAGCGCCCTCCCCGTCACAGTGAACGAGACCATGTGGAGCCTGGGAATGGCCACATACAATGCTTTCTACGGCAGGATGGGCGTTACGGAATACGCTGCCATACAGGCAAGCAACACCATTAACCAGCTGTTCATTCTGGCGATCTTCAGTTTGGGCGATGCGCTGTTGATTCTGGTAGGCCAAAGGATCGGCAGGGGGGAGATGGACTATGCCTTCGCGCTGGCAAAGCGGCTGCTTGGGATCGGTATCAGAATAGGTTTACTCTCCGGAGGCCTTCTGTTTATCACTTCCCGCTTCATCGTATATCTTTTCAATTTCACGGATGAGGGCCGCTATTACATGCTCTGGATTCTGGCTATTTACGGCTGCATGATGTGGCTCAAAATATACAACGGCCTGAATATTGTCGGAACATTCCGCTGCGGCGGCGATACTAAGTTCGCTATGCTTTTGGAGGTAGGCTGTGTGTGGGGGATTGGCGTGCCGCTGGTATTTTTCGGGGTATTCTTCACGGATTTGCCCGTCTATTTAATCGTAATGATGGCTCAGGCAGAAGAGTTTGGAAAGAGTTTGTTCTGCCGCCACCGGTTTTACTCCAAGAGATGGCTCAATAATTTGATTCATGATATTTAAGCAATTCTTCCGCATCTTTAAGAAATCTTTCGGCATCCTTAAAAAATCCTTCTCTGCTCCGGCTGACGATGCCCCGCAAATACGAAATCAACGGTTCTTTCCACGAAAGTCTAAATTTCGCTGCCTCGTTTACAGAAAAGCAACGACAACTCGCGCTTAGACCCAAATCTCGCTGCCGCGTTTATAGAAAAGCAGCGACAGATTAATCGAAATTTAAATCTTCGTTGCCTCGCTAAAAGAAAAGCATCGATCAACCAACTAGAATACAGATTTTCGCTGCCTCAAAAGAAAATAGGCAGCGATAGATTAGATGGAAATTCAGTTTTCGTTGCTCCGTCCACAAAAAAGCATCGATTAGACGCTCCCAACGATTAATTGGTTTCCGTTGCCTTGCCCGAGAAAAAGCATCGACCCACCAACTAGAATACAGTTTTTCGCTGCCTCAGTTCCCGAGACTTGTAAAAAGTGTCAGACACCAAATACAGACACCAAATGCACAGAGCCAATCGGACGGACATACTGGCTCCGGGGCAAAAATATTCAAGAAAGATTGTTTAATTACAGACAATCTTTTTGCTCGGATGGGAATTCGAGGGAGCCTTATTTTAATCACATAAATTTTTGTGCAAAATAAGGGGTATATATATGTATATTTTAATTTTTCAATAAATTCAAGGAATATTTAACAAAACAAATTCCCTCAAAGCCTTTACTTAATAATAAAAAAGGCGTATAATAAAACTAATCAAAAATTTCACGAATAGTTATGCAATACTGAAAGCTCGCGAGTGACATTCGATTGACTTTATTAAGATTTCAATACTTTATAATAGGCATATTAGATGCCTAAAATTTTGCACAGTAACTTTCGTTTGATGTAGGAACCTTCAACGACACAAACCGTAAAGAAGTAGAACTTGCGCCAGGAACCTTTATACAACTATACAACTTAAATTGAAGTATAATCCAGACCGCGGGGGCACCATACAACTGGCCGGCGCAGCCATCAAGTACGATTGGTCGGCGCGATTATCTGGCACAATTATCCGGTGCGGCCATCAAGAACGATTGCCCGACGCGATTACCCGGCACGATGAATTTTCAACTTGCATGTAGCAATCAAAGTCTGAGCAATCTAAAATGTAATCTAAAATGTTTAGTTATTTAGGCAATTTCCGCCGATAATATATTCTGAGGAACAGGGGGCGAGACTGTGGCTATCGAGCATATCAGACAAATCAAAGAGGCCGAAGAGCAAGCCGAGCAGATTCGCAGGAAGAGCATGGCCGAGGCTAAGCAGATGATAGCGGATGCGGAAAGGCAAGCCGCGCAGATTGTCGAAGAAGCGCAACGCCAGGCTGAAGAGGACTACAAGAAAGCCCTCCAAAAAGCCCAGGAGGAAGCGCAGCAAAACTTCGAAACCATCATCGAGCGAGCCAGAGAAGAATGCGATAATCACATCAAGATCGCAGAGAAAAACATGGATCAAGCTGTTTCCATTATTATCGGAAAGGTCGTGAAGTAAGTGTCTATTGCTAAAATGAAAAAGCTTTCCGTCATCGGCCTGGTCTCCAATCGGGAAGAATTGATGGAAAAGCTTATGACATTAGGAGTTGTCGAGATCACCGATCAGGAAGATAAGCTCAGCGACAGTCAATGGCACGAAATGGTCGCCCGCGATTCGGACGAGCAAACCGTAGCAGAATACGAGAGTCAGATCTCAGGAGTAAGTCAGGCTTTAAGCGTTCTTGAAAAGTATGGAACCGGTAAAAAACCTCTTCTACATACTAAAAAACCGATCACTTTGCGAGAGTTTCAAGAAGCGTTGGAGCGAAAACAGCAAATCGAAGAAAAAGTCGCTCACATCAACTCTCTTTCGGCCCGTCACGCCGAGCTGACCAACTCCATAAACAAAACCCAGTCCTTGAAGCTTTCCTTGGAACCATGGATCAAATACGACGTTCCGCTGGAGGAAAAAGAAACCTCGACCGCAGACATCATTCTGGGCGTGGTTCCTTCTACCGTGGACGCCCTTCAATTTATAGACGAACTGGAAGAAAAAGTGCCGGAAAGCATGGCCAAGCTGCTTAAGAGCGATGCAGAGCAGCATTACATCTACGTGGTGTGCCTCAAAGAAAAACGGGATGATGCGGATGACGTCTTCAGGACCTACGGCTTTTCAAAGGTCTACTTCGGAGACATGAAGGGCACCGTAAAAGAAAATATCAGCGCCCTGGAAAAGAAAGTGGAAGAGCTTACAGCCGAAAAGGTCCAAATCGAGGAATCCATCCGCGACCGCGAAGGCGACAGTGAAGATCTGGAGCTGCTCTACGACAAACTGGTCATCCTGCGGGACAAAGCAGCTATCCGGCAAAACCTGCTGGTAACAAAGAAGACTTTCTACATGAGCGGCTGGCTTCCTGCCAAGGTTGCGGACAAGGTAAGCAGCCTCCTGGAAGAAGTGGGCTGCTATTATCAAATAGAGGATCCGGAAAAAGGAGAAGAAACGCCGGTGCTGTTGTTAAACGGCGGATTCTCCACTCCTTTCGAAGCCATCACAAAGCTCTATGCGCTGCCGGATTCCAGGGCCATCGACGCAACCCCATTCTTCTCCCTGTCCTATGCCATATTCTTCGGCATGATGTTGGGGGATGCGGCTTACGGAGTCGTCCTGGCGGTTATTACGGGATTGATTCTGAAGAAATACAAACTCGAAGGCATGAAATATCAGCTCATAAAGATGTTCTTCTTCTGCGGCATATCCACCGCCTTCTGGGGCGCCATGTTCGGAGGATGGTTCGGCGACCTGGTTGCCGTCGCAGGAAAGACCTTCTTCAACGCCGACGTATCGATTCCCCCCATCTGGTTCAGCCCTCTGGACGATCCCATGAAATTGCTGTTGTTCTGTTTCCTTTTAGGCGGCATTCACCTTTTCATCGGCATGGGATTGAACGGCTGGCTGTCCATCAAGGACGGAAGGCCCCTGGATGCCCTGTTTGACGTGGGACTTTGGTACCTGCTTCTAATCGGCGTCACCCTGCTCTTGGTTGGAATAGTCCCGACCGTAGCAAAATGGATGGCTATCATTGGCGCCGTGGGCATCGTGCTGACCGGAGGCAGGCACAAAAGAGGTCTCGGTAAAGTCATCGGAGGATTTGGCAGCCTGTACGGCATTACCGGCTACCTGTCCGACGTTCTGTCATATTCCAGGCTTCTGGCATTGGGTCTGGCATCCAGCGTCATCGCCTCTGTGGTCAACAACATGGGATCCTTTGGCGGCCCCGGCATAAAAGGCGTTATATTGATGGCTGTTGCCTTCATCATCGGCCATACCTACAACTTTGCGATTAACGGTCTCGGCTCCTTTGTCCACTCATGCAGATTGCAATACGTGGAGTTTTTTGGAAAATTCTACGTGAGCGGTGGAGAAGCCTTTCAACCGTTTGGAGAAAATACAAAATATGTAGATATTCTAAGGGAGGAAAACTAAATGAACATTGTATTTGAAAACCTACTATTTAATGGTGTTTTTCTCGCTATGGCAGGAGCAGCTGTAGCAGCACTTGCAGGAATCGGAAGCGCAATCGGTATCGGTATTGCCGGCCAGGCAGCCGCAGGCGTCATCTCTGAGGATCCGAAGAAGTTCGGCCAGACCTTGATCTTGCAGGCCCTCCCGGGTACCCAGGGTATCTACGGCCTGTTGATCGCATTCCTGATCATGACGAAAATCGGCCTGCTGGGCGGCGATGGATTGCTTGATATAACTATGGCGCAAGGAGCATATATCTTTGCATCGGGTATTCCCGTCGGGCTTGTGGGTATTTTCTCCGGAATCGCTCAGGGAAAATCCTCCGCAGCCAGTATCATGCTTATTTCCAAGAGACCGGAAGAACTGGCAAAGGGTATGGTATACCCTGCCATGGTAGAGACCTACGCGGTATTGGCACTTCTGATTTCCTTCCTGATGCTCAACGGAATTCAGATATAATAAAGATGGGTCGCCGCAAGGGTAGATCGTGATGATGAATGCCCCGGAAGTAAATCGTGGTTATGGGTCGTTGCAAGTAGATCGCGATGATGGTCTACCGAGAGTAGAACGTGACGATGTATCGCCGTAAGAGATGATCGGGGCGAAAACGGAAAATAATGCACATTTGGTAATGAGCATTGAATGAGGATGGAGTAACAATGAGCATTGAAAATATAACAGGCAAAATATTGGCCGAAGCTCGTGAACAAAGCGAGCAGGTTCTGACAGAAGCCGGCGAAAAGAGCCGCGCTATAATAGAAAAGGCCAAAGTCCAAGCGGAGAAGATCCGAAAGGAGCACGAGGAAAAGGCTGAAGAAGACGCCTGTCTTTTGAAGAGCAGGAGGACTTCCGTTGCCGAACTTGAAGTCCGCAAAATGAAATTGGGCGCCAAGCAATCCCTCGTTTCCCGGTGCTTCGATGAGGCATTGGACAAATTGGCCAACATGGAAGAATCCAAATACCTGGAGTTTTTGACTTCCGCCGTTTTGGCGACGGGCGCCGGAGAAGGAGAGCTCATCCTCAACGAAAGAGACAAAAAGGCTATCGGGGAAAAGCTCGTTAAAAAGGTCAACGGCGCCGGAAAGCCGGTGAAGCTGACTTTATCGGAAGAAACCGTCAATGCCAGGGGCGGATTCGTACTCAGACAAGGATCGGTGGAGATAAACTCCACATTGGAGACTATGATAAACGGCATCCGGGAATCTGCCACGCCGGATGTAGTGAAAGCATTATTCGGCTGACAGGGTAGGGTCATTCCCTTTCTGTTATAGAAACACTCTGTTCAGCCGGTTCGAAAGGAGGAAGGAGCTAGTGGAAGTAGACTTTGGCAAAAAAGACTATGTCTTCGCTTCCTCACGTGTGCGCAGCGTGGAGAAATATTTGCTTTCCCGGGACAAAGTGGAGGCTATGATGGATAGCAAGACACCGGAAGACGCCTTGAAGATCCTGTATGACGTAGGATATGGCGACGGGTCCGACACCCTACCTCCCAGCCAGTTCGAAACCTTGCTCAAAGAGGAAATCCGCAAGGTCTATTCCTTTGTTCGCGGCATTGCCCCGGATGAGGCGGAACTGTATCCTTTCCTGTACCCCTATGACTACCACAACTTGAAAGTATTGCTGAAAGCAGAATTTTTAAATATAGATCCACAGCCTTTCCTCGTGGATACCGGGACCGTTCCGGCAGCACGGATGACGGTGCTTGTAAGGGAGCGCAACTTCGTAGGACTTACCGACAAGATGCGCAATGGGATTCTGGAAGTGGTGGACGTATATTCCAGGACCAAAGATCCCCAACTGATCGATTTCATCCTGGATAAGGCTTGTTATGAGGAAATGCTGGAATCTGCCAAGGCAGGCGGCAGCCAATTCATCGTGGATTATGTCAGGCTGCAGATCGACATCATCAATCTGAAAACCTTCGTCAGGTGCAGGCAGATGGGGAAATCCTGGGATTTCTTCTCCCAGGTGTTCATCGACGGCGGCAGGATCCAGGAGAAACTTTTCACAGGAAGTCACGACGAGCCTTATGAGCAGTTTGCGGAAAAACTGATTCCCTACGGGCTTGCCGTTCCCATGTCCGAAGGCGGCGCCATGCTCAGGGAAACGGGAGGCTTTACCGCCCTTGAGAGGCTCTGCGACAACCGACTGGTGGAGTTTACAAGGGCGGCAAAACATGTAACTTTCGGCGTAGAACCTCTGGCGGCTTACCTGATCGCAAAAGAAGCCGAGATTCGCACTGTTCGCATCATCATGACCGGTCTGCTGCAGAATCTCTCGAGAGAGGAAATGGCACAGAGAGTGAGGGAAACTTATGCATAAAATCGGAGTAATCGGCGACCGTGGCAGCGTATTGGGCTTTAAGGCCGTCGGGCTGGACGTTTTCCCGATAGCCAGCGTCGAAGAGGCCAAAGCTACCCTTCAGCGGATTGCCAAGAAGGATTACGCAATCATCTACATTACGGAAAAGTTCTGTAAGGACATGGTCGATGAGATAGAAAAATACAAGGATATGCGCATACCGGCCATCATTCCCATCCCTGGAATGGACGGAAGCTACGGTGTCGGCATTGCCAATTTGAAGAAAGCTGTCGAACGGGCGGTGGGCGCGGATATTCTATTCGGGAATAAATAATGAAAAGCGTCGTAAGGCGGCGGGCGCTTAAAAAAGTAAAGGCAGGTGACTGAAAAAGTGAACGAAGGTAGAATCGTGAAGGTATCCGGACCGTTGGTGGTAGCCGAAGGCATGCAGGACGCCGACATGTTCGACGTAGTCCGGGTAGGTGACCAGGGACTTATAGGCGAGATCATAGAAATGAGGGGCGACAGAGCTTCCATTCAGGTATATGAAGAGACCGCGGGCCTGGGCCCGGGAGCGAAGGTGGTAAGTACCGGAGTTCCCCTGTCCGTGGAGCTGGGCCCCGGAATGCTGGAGAATATCTATGACGGAATCCAGCGGCCCCTGACGGAGATGTTGGAGATCTCAGGGCCCAACATCAAACGCGGCATCGACTTGAAGGCCCTTTCCCGGACCAAGAGATGGAAGTTCGTTCCCACCGTGGAAGCGGGCCAACGGGTGCAGGCCGGGGACGTCATCGGAACGGTTAAAGAAACGGTCATCGTAGAGATTAAGATCATGGTGCCTTACGGCATCGAGGGCGTAGTAAAGGAAAT
>JAAYNC010000085.1:0-2314 GCA_012521055.1 Eubacteriales Family XIII. Incertae Sedis bacterium | reverse complement strand
TAGATATTGAGTACACCAGCCGCAAGAACAATCGCCTCCGAAGGCTGATCCGGAAAGCGGAGTTGGAACAGTCGGATGCCAGTATCATGGATATCAATGTCAACGCCGGAATATTTTTGACTGAAACGCCGGTTAATAATTGACCCAATCGCCGGTCTTCAATCGCCGGAATTTGTTTGGCCGGTTTTCCGTTGCGCCGGATCATCCTCTGCCGGAATATCGGCCGGAGGCACAACCCTGATGCCGCTTTTTAACCTGTCTTTCAGTCTATAGCTCTCACCCCTTATGTTTATGATATGTGCATGATGAAGCAATCTGTCCAGCATAGCTGTAGCTATTACTGTATCGTTCATCAGTTCGCCCCAGTCGCCGAAGTATTTGTTACTGGTAAGTATTATGCTGCCGTTTTCATACCTCGCGCATATGACGCGAAAGAATAACTCCGCCGAGTCACGATCCAGCTGCATGTATCCTGCTTCATCGATAACCAGTATGTCCGGCCGGGTATATATACGCCACCTGCGTTCCAGCCTGCCTTGCTGTTCTGCGTTTTTCAGATCCGCTATGAGATACGCTAAGCTGACGTAATATACTGTCATACCGGACCTTAGCGCCTGCATGGCGAGTCCAACCGCAAGATGGGTTTTCCCAACACCGGGAGGGCCTAAAAAAATGACATTTTCCTTCCTTGCCACAAAGGCAAGCGTCGATAACTCTTTGATTTGTCTCACATCTATGCTGGGTTGAAAGCCAAAATCAAACTCCTCCAGCGTTTTTCTATGCGGCAGCCGTGACAGCTTAATTCTCGTTTCCTCGCTGCGCCGCTTTTTCTCCTGCAGCTCTGCTCCCAAAAGTTCGTTTAAGAACGACAGATAAGTAGCATCTTTATGCAGTGCATCTTCAATCTTCGCATCTAAAAGTTCACAAGCCGTATTCAGCCCAAGCTCAGACAGAATATTGCGGGTATGCTCCAGTTCAACCATTGGATATCACCCCTGCCAGAGCATCGTACACGCTTAAAGGCCGTATCTCTACTGCTTCTGTTTCCTTCTTCCTGGCAAAGGGAAGGGGTACTGCTATACCGCCTTTTTCTGCAAGACCCTGGTACTGGCCTTTCAGCCATACGATCCTGCCTGATGTATGCTCTACTTTGTGTCGTGCTACTCTTACCTCCCCATAATATGCTTCAAAGAAATCACCGCAGATTCTCACCCGCACTTCCCGGCCGCTGTACTGCCAGGGGACACCGTATTTTGCTCCATCATAACTTACAAATCCTTCCCTTGTTACTTTCCTTGTTTCCCACCTGTATGTATCGCGAAACGATTTGTCCGGCAAAGGCAGAAGGGGTTCTCTGCTTAGGGCTTCAAGCGGGATTTTTCCGGTAGTTCCATGCGTTTTGCTGTCTACCTTCTTGCACCATTCAAGCGCTTGTGTGTTTAAATCATGCAGATCCTTAAACTGCCTTCCCGGTAGAAAATTATCCTTCACATAGTCCACCAGGCGTTCCACTTTCCCCTTTGTCTGAGGTCTTCTTGCCCGACATACCTTCGGGACAAACCCCATGTCTGCAGCAAAGTCTTCAAACCGGCTGTTCCATATCGGCTTTCCTGCTTCCATGCCGTGTATTACCGTCTTCATCCTGTCAGTCAGAACGATTTCCGGAACACCACCGTAATATTCAAAGGCATTTACCATGCATCTCAGAAGGCTGTACAAGTCACAGCGTTTCGTGAATTCAACATACTTGGCTCTTGAATGACTCATGATCATTGTGAAAACCGGGGTTTTATGGACATGCCCCATCTCATCTATGTAGCAGCTAATCCCCCAGTCCATCTGCGCCTGCTTCCCGGGCAGCGTTTCATACCTTCGCACCGCCGGGGCGCTCTTCGCAGGCCGGAACGGTTTTACATAGTCCTTGATAATGGTGATGCCGCCGGTATAGCCCTTATCCTGCAGCCTTTCATGAATTACAACGCAGTTAAATATCCCACTCTTCAGCATTTCATGAATCTCCGGTTTGAAAGGGTCCAGCTTGGATGGCTTTTTTCTTCCCTTGAGCCCATGCTCTGCTCTTGGTTGGTTCATATACTTCTTTGCTGTGTTTTTCGATATGCCAAGTTCTTTCCCAATGGCATATGCGCTCTTTCCTTTTTGTGCTTTTTCGCGTATCATGTTTATTAGCCCACTCCTTATCATGCGGTTATCCTCCCATAAAAGTATTGCTCATACTCTTATGGTAACCGTTTGGTTTGGTGTGGGTCAATTTTTCCCCGGCGATCTGAGGTCAATTATATCCCGGCGGTGACAC
>JAAYNC010000063.1:0-1567 GCA_012521055.1 Eubacteriales Family XIII. Incertae Sedis bacterium | reverse complement strand
GTTAGCGATTCGATGAAAAATCTTCTTGCCCAGTACCGCAAACGGAGGTTTACCGATTGTGATGACGCTGTGTATTTGTTTGTCAATAGCGAGAAAACCGGGAAACCCTATGATGTACAAACATTCGGATATTGGTTTTCTAAAGTCCTTGAAAAAGCAGGTGTTGATAACCAGCGCAAAGAGCCTTTTGAGCGTTGTATTTCAACGCATACCCTGCGGCATTATTTCACCTTTAAATCATTCCAGAAAGCCGTATCCGAAGGACGTACTCTTGAAGAAACAGCTCCTTATCTGTCTGCCTATCTGGGGCACGAAACATTTTTCGGAACGGAGAAATATTTAACCACAGACTATACAATGTATACCGATTCGCAGGAGAAGGTATCCAATGCAATCCAGTCCGTATTTCCGGAGGTGTCTTTTGAATGAGCAGAAAAACAAACGAAGTCACCTCGTTGTTGGAAGAGTTTTTTACCGATTACCTTCCACATGTAAGGGGATTAAGCGAAAATTCCATTACTTCATACCAATATGCCTTTCGGCTTCTCTTTCATTATTTATGGAACGTGAAAGGATTGCCGCCCGAGAAGGTAACTTTTGAATCGTTATCCGGCGATACCATTGAAGATTTTCTGCTACACCTCGAGGAAGACCGTGGATGTTCTGTAAAAACGAGGAACCTGAGACGTGCTTCGATTGTTACGTTTGCCAAGTTTGCTGCGAAAAGGTCGTTTACGGCATCCATGTCTTTTCACTCCGGCATTTCACGGGTTCCCAAAAAGAAGGAACCCAAAAAGCTTGGCTTCAAGCACTTTTCAAAGGAAGAAATCACGATTCTTCTAAATTCGCCGGATATATCCAGGTTGATTGGGCAGCGCGATTTAACCCTTATGAGCTTGCTGTATGCTTCAGGTGCGCGTGCACAGGAGCTTTGCGATATCACCCTGGCAGACATTACATTGGGGACTCCTACGAAAATCCGATTGACGGGTAAAGGAAGCAAAACCCGTGTTGTAACCATTCCTGACAGCTGCACTGCCATACTGAAAGAATACCTGAAGAGCAGAAATCTCGACCTTGCCTCAAGGGAAACAAAGGGGCGGCACTTATTCTCCAGCCAGACCCACGAACACATGTCAATTGCGTGTGTTGAGGGAATTGTCAAGAAATATGTCACAGAGGCGAAAGCACAGCATCCGAATCTTTTCAAAGAAGACAGCTATTCTCCTCATTCGTTTAGGCATTCTATTGCAGTCCATATGCTTGAAGCCGGTGACTCTCTTGTTGCAATTAAGGCCTTCCTGGGGCACTCTTCTCTTGCGACCACATGCATATACGCAACCGTGACCCCTGAACTGGCGAACAAATACCTGGACGAGCGTGGAAAAGCATTGCCGGATGTCTCCACACAGACCACTCCACAGCCGTTGCCACAGGCTTTACCGTTCTTGTATCGATAAACACATATGAAGAATTATCCGAGGAGTTCACTACGAATTCCCCGGATTTTTCTATGATTCTGGGGAGAAAGGAGGATAACTTTATTTATGGGATATGACAATTTATC
>JAAYNC010000164.1:0-12868 GCA_012521055.1 Eubacteriales Family XIII. Incertae Sedis bacterium | reverse complement strand
GGGATCAACATCGTCCTGGTTCACGGAGGAGGGCCGGAGATAAACGACATGTTGAATCGGGTGAACAAGCAATCCCATTTTGTGGACGGCCTGCGCTACACCGATAAAGAGACCATGGAGATCGTACAGCAGGTGCTCTGTGGCAGGGTGAATAAAAACATCGTCTCGATGATAAACAAAGTGGGCGGAAAAGCCGTCGGTTTATGCGGAATGGACGGTGGGATGATCCGCGCCGCCAAGCTCAAGGGAGAGAAGGATTACGGCCTGGTGGGAGAGATCGTAAGCATCGACCCGAAGCTTATCAACGACGTGCTTGAAAATGGCTACATCCCTGTGGTTTCCGGCATTGCCCAGGGAGTGGACGGTGAAGAGATCTACAACATTAATGCGGACACCGCCGCGGCCAAGCTGGCTGTTGCCTTGGGCGCCATCAAACTGATTCTGCTGACGGATGTAAGAGGGGTTATGACCGATGCAGAGGATGAAGACACTTTGGTGTCTGTTATGAACCTTTCAGACGTGGAAGAGCTCAAGAAGAGGGGCGTGATTTCCGGAGGGATGATTCCCAAGATCGATTGCTGCGTGGATGCCCTCCGGGGCGGCGTTGAGAGGGCTCACATCATCGACGGAAGGATCGAGCATTCCATATTGATAGAATTGTTGTCCGATGAGGGTATCGGAACCATGATAGTTAAATAGCAAAACTCTAATCAGTCGGGGAAGCCATTAATGATGTCTTTGGAATGGCGAAGTTAACGAAGGAAATGAAGAATTGAAACAAATAAATGAACGGGAGTGGGATTTGTGGACTTACAGGTAATCAAGCAACTGGATGAGCAGCATTGCATGCAAAATTACGGGAGGTTCAACGTAGCCTTCGATTACGGGAAAGGCTCCTTGTTATATAACACGGATGGCAAGGAATACATTGATTTTGCCAGCGGGATCGGTGTCAACAGCGTCGGCCATAGTCATCCTCACTGGGTGGAGGCGGTATCGCGTCAGGCCGGGCGGTTGGCGCACGTTTCCAACCTTTTTTACGCAGAGCCATATGCGGTTTTGGCTTCGAGATTGGCCGGGCTGACGGGAATGAAGGCGGTGTTTTTTGCCAACAGCGGGGCGGAGGCAAATGAGGCGGCCATCAAACTAGCCAGGAAATACAGCAGCGACAAGTACGGTGAAGGTAGATCCGTCATCATCACCCTTAGGCAGTCTTTTCACGGCCGGACTTTGGCTACGCTTACGGCAACGGGCCAGGCCGATTATCACAAACACTTCGGTCCTTTTGTGGAGGGATTCCGCTATGTGGACGCTAATGACCCGGAAGCCTTGAAGCAGGCAATAACTCCTGAAGTATGCGCTATCATGGTGGAGGGTGTTCAAGGGGAGGGCGGTGTGATCCCCCTGGAGAAAGAATATGTGGATGAATTGGCAGCCCTGGCGGCGGAGCGGGATGTATTGTTGATTTTTGATGAGGTGCAGACCGGCAATGGGCGCACCGGTTACATGTACTGCTACCAGGAATTCGGAGTAAAGCCGGATCTTGTGACCACGGCAAAGGGATTGGGCGGAGGGCTCCCCATCGGAGCGTTGATGGCAAACGACAAATGCAGCGGAGTGCTTACCCAGGGCACTCACGGTTCAACCTACGGCGGAAATCCTGTTGCGTGCGCGGCGGCTAATGCGGTGCTGGATATTATAACGGCGGAAGGATTTCTGGAGCAGGTCAGGAAAAAGGGCGAAAAGATCCGCCGGGAAGTTGCGGGTTGGGACCTTCCTGTAATAAAGGAAGTCAGAGGCAAAGGCCTCATGATCGGGATTCAGATTGCAGAGGATAGAGGCAAAAAGGTGAAGGAAATGGCCGCCGATCTGTTGGAACAGGGTCTTGTGGTTCTGACGGCGGGTTCTGATGTTTTGCGCTTGCTGCCGCCGCTGACGATAACAGACGCCGAGATCGACAGCGGCCTGGCAATCATGCACTCCTATTTACAAAAAATTAAAAGGAAAATCAAAAGGGACTGACCCTTTTGATTTTTGTTTAAAATTCTTTTTCCATGGCTTTAATGCGGTTGTAGAGGAATTGATTGACCGATGTGGGGATATGGTGTTTTTTTCCGAGACGAATCACCGTTCCTGAAAACAGCTCCACTTCCGTAGGACGTCTGGCATCGATATCCTGTGCCAGGGAAGGTCTCCCGTCGGGATGCAGGGACTTTATGACTTTAATCCAGTAGTTGAGATCCTCCTCTGTCAGGGGAACTCTTTCCTTTTCTGAAATGGGAATTACTTCCCTCATGGCGGCAATCATCGTATTCTGTGCCTCGCCTTCCACCTGAACATCTCCGTAGGTGCCGCGATAAACGACGACGGTTTGGTTGACTCCTACGTTCGATTCGCTTTGCCATATTTGTTTCTGCCTTTCGGCACGCCATATTACAGCATTTTACTATTGAACTGCAGGAAAAGCAATTCGAAAAATGGTAAAAAGTGTCAGACACCAAATACAGGCAAAATTAAGCGGGCCCACGGCATAAATTTTTAATTATATACTATGGCTATATACCAGTCAATATTAAATTTGCCACCCAAATAGAATTGTGTTATAATACTATAAAGACAAAACCTATCGGTTATATTCCAGTTAGATTTATCGCAACGTAGTGAAGCAAGCCGCTGCTGGCTTGCCCTTATGTATTAATTTCAGCGGCCGTATTTCAATCCTTGCCGCATTATGTGCTTAAAGGAAACGGGTGTGGTTTTTGTCTTTGTATATGCCTTTTAAATTATGTTTTGGGGCGCAGGGTTGCGCTCCGGTGAGTACAAGCAAGTGCCAACCAGGCAGGATGAGCCGTCTGGATAGTACGGCACGCAGCGTGTAGCTTTTTCGAGCGGGAGAGTAACCCTACGCTCTGAAACAGTTAAAAGTAATAGAAACAGGGGAGAGATGGAAGTGAATCTTATTAATAAGGAAGTAACTCACAAGCTGTACGGTCAAGGTATTGTGGTTGATCTTTCGGACGACTTTGTGGAAATCAAATTTCCAGTAGGTAACAAGAAGTTTGTATTCCCCGATGCTTTCGGAACTCATTTGATTCTTAAAGATAAGAGGACTGCCAGATCCATTGAAAAAATAAGAGAAGAACGGGAGAGGCAACTCAGGCTTGAAGAAGAGCGCAAAGCTGAGGAAAGAATTGCCCAGCTTAAAGAGCAGCAAATTCGCATGGAGGCGGAAAACCTTATAAGAAACCTGAAGATTCATCCCTCTTCGCAGGCGGTCTTTTGGTGTGAAGAAGATGAGCAGGGAAAAGTTTTTACGGAATGGTGCGTATTCACCGGGAGGGTCAAAAGCGGCGCAAAGAAAGGAAGGGTCAACCGGCCGGTCCGCCTGCACCAGAACAGCGCCTGCCTGTTAACAAAAAGAGACTCCGACGAACCGGAAAAAAACAGGTGCATCCTGGGAGCTTTCATGGTAGGCACAACATTCGTCGGCAAAGAGTGCAATGACGGTATAATCCATGCACATGATGAATACAAGATCCAACTTACGGAAAAAGAATCGGAAAAAATGCTTTTTTGGAATTATTATGTGAAGGAGAAGAACCCCCAAAGCATTACATGGAATACGGGCAGATACCGTTATTTCCACAACATCATGATGGCTCAAATCCTGCGAGACATGGTTTCAATAAAGAAAAAAGCAGAGGAAAAAGAGCTGGCCCAGCGATTTTTTGAGCACTTCTGCAATATGAATCGAATCGATAAAAACAAAATTCCAAAGCCCGACGGCGCATTGATGCGCTTGTAGTCTGCAGATAATTTTTGTCACACCAATCGCCTTATGTTCATAGATTATACAAAACACATTAAAGATGTAAATGAAATACTGCAGCAGACTTACTTCCTACCGGATCACAAGGTCTGAAAAAGGTCCCGCAAAGTTTGCGACCTCCGAAAAACAAAGCATATTGACAACAATCAATTGAAAGCAAACACGGGGAAATCTCCGCGATTGCTCTCTTGATAGAGGGAAGCCCTCCTGTCCGCGTCAGTGGGCAGGGGGCTTCCTAATTTCTGTGGTTTTGATACCGCGTCTTACGGGATTAAGGTCCACCCGGGATTAAGGCTTATCCCTGATTGAGGTCCACCCGGGATTAAGGCTTATCCCTGATTGAGGTCCACCCCGGATTAGGGCTTATCCCGGAATGAGATCCACACCGGATTGGGAGCCACCCCGGATTGAGGTTCACCGCTTAGGCACGATTTCCAGCCAGTAACCGTCCGGATCGCAGATAAAATAAAGGCCCATTTCTTTATTCTCGTAGCAAATTATGCCCATCTCTTTGTGTTTGGCATAAGCGGCTTCATAATCGTCGGTCTCGAAAGCCAGATGGAATTCATTATCTCCCAGATTGTAAGGTTCTTTACGGTCCCGTAGCCAGGTCAGTTCCAATTGATGGTCCGATTGGTCATTTGCCAGAAATCTAAGCTTATAACTTCCTTCCGGATCATCTATTTCCCGAACCACTTTCAGACCCAAAGCTTCCTCGTAGAACTTAAGCGATCTCTCTAAATCCAAGACATTGAAGTTGTTGTGGTACATTTTAAACTTCAAAGCGACACCTCCTGGTCAAAAGTCTACCCTTTGAAATGTATTTATAAACAAACCAAAACCCCCAAATCCATCCGATTCGGGGGGTTATACATCCGAGAATTATCTCTTTGAGAACTGGGATGCTCTACGGGCTTTCTTGAGTCCGTATTTCTTTCTTTCCTTCATCCTGGGGTCTCTTGTAAGGAAACCTGCGTCCTTCAATGCGGGACGATATTCGCTGTTGGCTACGCACAGCGCTCTGGAAATGCCGTGGCGCAACGCGCCGGCCTGTCCCGTGAATCCGCCGCCTCTGACAGTTGCCACTACGTCAAACTTGCCTTCGACTCCTGCCACTTCAAAAGGTCTCAAAACCTCTCTCTTAAGAATCTCCATGCCGAAATAATCGTCAAGGGGCTTCTTGTTAATGGTAATCTCGCCTTTCCCGGGGATTAATCTGACGCGGGCTACTGACTTCTTCCTTCTACCCGTTCCGTAATATTGTAACTTTGCCATCTACGATTCCTCCCCTCTAAAATTCCCACACTTCAGGCTTTTGTGCCTCGTGTTTGTGGGTGGGTCCGGCATAGACCTTCAATTTCTTGTACATCTTTCTGCCAAGCTTTCCTTTCGGCAGCATTCCCTTTACTGCGTGGCGGATAATGGCTTCAGGCTTCTTGGCCAGCAATTTCTCAAAAGTGATTTCTCTGAGACCGCCGGGATAACCTGTATGGTGTTTGTAAACTTTGCTTTCTCTCTTCTTGCCGGTAACTTCAACTTTACCGGCATTAATTATGATTACATAATCTCCTGTATCCACATGAGGAGTGAATATTGGTTTTTTCTTGCCTCTCAGAATCGAAGCGGCTTCCGATGCGAGCCTGCCAAGGGTTTTACCTTCTGCATCGATAACATACCATTTTCTTTCTACTTCGTGAGGCTTTGCAACGAATGTCTTCATCGTATACATCCTCCTACCCGGGCGTTTCACCCCACCCAGGTCTTATTATCATCATAATGTAACAAATTTCCGGGGCTAGTGGAACTTTGCACATGACGCAGTAGCAATTATACTTATTTTTACCCGGTATGTCAAGGAATATTTTATTCGTTGCGTAAGCTCTCCAGGGCCGACAAGCGCATTGCCCGTCTCGCCGGAGAGTAACCGGAAATAAGGCCGATAACCGTAGCGAAGAGCAGTCCGCCCACAGCCGTCCACCAGGGAATGATGGAGATATTGGAGCCGCCGCCCATCATGCCGCCGAGGAAGGCGCCGAGTACGCCTGCCAACGCCGTATTCAACAAGAGCGAAATAATAAAGCTCAACATAACACCAATAAGTCCGCCGAGAAATCCGATAAGTCCTGCCTCCAGCAAAAACATCCTGCGTATGTCCGCCAGGTTAGCGCCGATGACCTTCATGACGCCAATCTCCTTGGTGCGCTCGTAGATGGACATAATCATGGTGTTGGTAATGCCGAGAGCGGCAACGAAGAGGGAAATGGCCCCGATACCGCCTAAAACGGTCTGAATCATGCGGGCCTGTTCCTGCATGGCTTCGAGCCAGTCGTTGAGACTGTGGGTCTGAAAGCCCATTTCGCGGATGGCATCGCTGACGTCTTGAACGTCGTTAATGTCTCCCACATAGACCATAGCATTATTATATACCAACTGGTTGGTTGCCGATTCCTTCCGGGCCTTTCTCAGGTCCGCCTGGATTTCCTTCATGGTGTCCAGGTCCGTGTATACATAATATGCGGTTTCGTTGTTCGGGTTGGCCAGCAGACCTACACCTCTCGCCTTGTATTCTTTGTAGTCGATGTCTTCGGTGCTGTAGCGACGTTTTTGGCCGTACTCGAAGTCTCCCGTGATGATGATTTTATCGGTGATTACATCTACCTTGGCCTCGCCGTCCCAACTGCCGTACATGGTCTTTTTCGAGTTGTAGAACCAGCTGGGAACCTGGTTCCCGAAGACCAAATTGAATTTGTCTCCCGGTTGGAGCAGCCTTCCGTCTTGAAGCTCGTAGCCGAACTTCTGCATCACTTCCGGGCGTATTCCGACTACGCTCACTTGGGTGACATACTTTCCGATGGCTACGGTCATGAACTCCTCCAGCCTTGGGGTGGCCGCGTCCACACCTTCGATCCTTTCGAATGCGGCTATGGCTTTGTCGTCCAGTTGGGCGGGCTGACCGTCTCCCGCACTCGTGCCGTAACCGTACATTCCGCCGCCGTACACGTTTACAAGGTGCAGATCACCGTAGCTGGCGATCTGTTCCTCGAAATTGGCTGACATGCCGAAGCCGATGGAGAGCATGACGATGATGGCGCAGGTGCCCACCACAACGCCGATTATAGCAAGGATTGTTCTTGTTTTTCGCCGCAAGAGGTTTTTTACCCCGAGTAGCAGCAGGTCTTTACTATTCATTAATCTCCATCTCCTCGTTTATCTTCTTTTTCCGGTGACGGCGGATAAAGAAGATGGCCGCTGCTATGACTACTGCCGTGCCGATTCCTATGGGCAGCCAGGGAATGCTGCCGCCTTCCGTAGGCATTTCTTCCGGCGGCCAGGGTTCTTCATTCCAGACGGGCATATCCATGATCTGGAATTGGAATTCCTTTTCGTAAACCTGCTGGTGGCCGGAGGCGTCTTCGTATGTGAAGATGATCTTGCCCGACATTGTGCCGGTTTCTCTGGGGATAAAGGAAAAATCATAGGAATCGGTGGTGCCCGGCTCCATGTTGCCCACGTAGTAGCTGTTGGATTCCATGGTGTCGAAGTCGCCTTCAGCGTTGATGCGCAGGTTATGCAGCTTGGTTCTGCCCATGTTGTAGAAGTCTACGGATACGCCGTTGGGCATGCCAACATAGAGTTCCGGCGGGGTAATGATGTCATCCACAATCAACCTGGTGTCCTGCATGACCGGGATGGAAATCACATCCGTTGCTGTGAAGGCGTTGCCCTCGGTGTCTTCGTAGGACATGGAAACGTTTATGGAAGTCGTCTTCTGCTCCGCGTCGGGCTTGACGCTGAGGTACATGCTCTGGTTTACTGTTCCGTTTTTGTCGACCTGGTCAATGAAGAAGGAATTGCTGGAGCGGACGGGAATAAAGGTTCCGTCAGGGGAGTCCAGCGTGACTTTTATGTTGCGCAGGGTGTGGGCGGAACTGGTGTTTTGGAGCCCCAGATCCAGGCGGAATTCGTCGCCTGCCTGCACGTAGGAACCGCCGTAGCTGTAATTGCTCACCATGAGCAGGGGAGTTTTAATGGAGTCGGTGCCCATGTTTTTAACGTAGACACCCGTATATTGTTGCACGCCCTCGCCGCTGCCGGAAGTGGATTCAACGGCCAACTTGATGATATAATTGGTTTCCGGTGTGCTGTCTTTGGTGAAATATGTTACGGAGTAGCTCTTGCTTCCTCCCGCGGGGATGTTCTGCTCGATGAATGCGTTCTGGGTCCGGTTAACGAGACCGTCCTGAACCTCGGCGTAGACTTTTACCGCACCGGTGCCGCTTGATCCCGTGTTGGTGACTTTAAAGGAAAGGGTGAAGTCCTGACCGGACAGCACTTGCTGCGGGACGCTGATATTCGTAATGGAAAGTCCTGAAAGGGAAGCGGCGCTGCCACTGCCCTGAACGGGGAGGTACAGGGTCTGTTCGATGGAGCGAGTTTCATTGTTTTGATCGTCAAATTCGATTTTGACACTGAAGGGATAGTTCTTTGTATTTACGTCCTCATCTGCAATGATTGGAAAAGTCACAGTTTTGCTGGATCCTATAGTGACATAACCGACGGAAAGACTATTACTGCCGTTGCTCACTGTAATTCCCTCGGGCAGACCCAGGGTTACAATGGTATTCTTCATGGTGGTGTTTCCGCTGTTAACGAAGCTCAGAGTCAGGTTAGTAACGGAGCCGCTTACGATGGAATCCGTCGGGCTGAGTTTATGTACCAGATCTAACGCCGGTGTGTAAATTATACCGCTTACGGGGCTGTCGCCGTCTCCGCCTATAACACCGGGAGGAAGAGACTTTTTAATTACTTGAAGCTCCAGGCTGCCGGATCTGAGGATACTGCCGTCGCTTTTGTTAACGAGAATTACAGGTACACTATGGGTTTTGATGTCGGCGTTCCGCGCAACGTCTACGTAGAAAATCAGCTCTGTTGATGCTCCTGCTTCCAGAGTTACTGTAGCCGACGAGGGGTTGGGTTCCCTTATGGCGCCTGTATCTTTGGACAGGCTGGTCTTGGCCTGGAAGGTAACAGGACTATTGCCTCTATTTTCAACTCGCAAGGTGAGGGCAACGTTTGTATCTCCCGGAAAAGCAAAATACCCGCCGGTTTGGGAGAGCTTTACGGACGTGTTTTCCGCGGCGAAGACCTGTCCTTCCATTCCGGGTAAAACGGGAAGGCCCGCCAAAAGCAATAATGCCAGTAGAATACTCAGTGTTCTATGTACGAATGTGGCACTTCTGTTTCTTGTGTCCAAGTTCTTTCTCGTTTTTTGAATGATCTTATCCTTTGCGAAGATTTCACTTTTTGATTTCGTGTCCTTCATTGCAGATCCTTCCCCTTTTCTATATTATTTGATTCATTATTAGACTCATTTATTTTGCCGGCTTTCGCTGAGCCCGGCTCCGCATTTGGTTCATTCATTTCGCGGGTTATAGCTGAACCCGATTCCGCTTCCTTTAAACTGTCGATTTCGTTGTCTCTCTCCGGAATTGTTTCGGCATTTGTTCGCTTCGAATCTTTATCGCTTTGTTCCAACCCGGGCGTTTGCACATCGCCCGTTCTTTTATCCTCGATCTTTAAGATGTTTCCATCCATGATGGTCACGATCCGGTCTGCGTATGCGGCGATGGCCGGGTCGTGAGTGACCAAGATCAGGGTTTGATTATTTTCCCGCACCATTTTCACTATGAGGTCCATAACTTCTTTTGATGTAGCTGAGTCCAGGTTGCCGGTAGGTTCATCGGCGAAGATGATTTTAGGGTGTCCGACCAATGCCCTTGCAATGCCCACTCTCTGCTGTTGTCCACCGCTCATCCTCGTAGGCTTTCTTTTTTCGAAACCCACCAGACCTACGGCTTCCAGCATTTCTTTGGCCATTTTATCCCGCACTTTCCGGTCAACTCCCCGGAAGATCAAGGGCAAGCTGACGTTTTCCAGAGCCGTCAGCATCGGAAGCAGGTGGAAAGATTGAAAGATAAAGCCGATGTTTTTCTGCCGGTACAGGGTTACTTTTTCTTCATTTAATTTATGTATAGGGATGCCGCCCACGTAGATCTCGCCTCGGGTGGGCTTTTCAAGCCCTGCTACCAAGTTTAAAAAAGTGGACTTTCCGGATCCGGAGGCTCCGATCAGGCAGACGATTTCGCCCTTTTCTATGGAGAGGCTCAGGTTATCCAGAGCCAGCACCTTTTCCTCACCCATCCGGTAAATTTTGCGGACGTTTTTTACCTCGATAAGCGGTTTCATAAACGCACCTCGTTGCGAAAATATGTTGTCGGATAAAACCGGTAATTACAGCTAGTTTATGACATACACGAAAATAATACCATATTGTAGACGAAAATGCTCAGTAATTGTTCCTTAATTATTTCTTACAAAGTAGGCTGCGGTGCAAAAGAACAGAGTGAGGGGTTGCAAAAGGTGTCAGACACCAAATACAATGGAGTGAGGGGTTGCAAAAGGTGTCAGACACCAATGTTTTAAAGGAGGATTAAGAATGGATAAGATGAAGTTAAAAATAATTGATCAAGATTTTTCAATATGTAAGGTGGCGGATTTATCGCAAGTAGATTATTCGGATGAGTTTTATTTTATAGGCAAGACGGACGAGGAGTTATCGCTGGTATGCAATACGGATTTGGTGCCCAAGAATGCTATTGAATGTGATAACGGATGGAGAGCATTCAGAATTAAAGGGGTTTTGGATTTTTCCCTGGTGGGAATTCTGTCGAGAATATCAACGTTATTAGCGGAAAATAACATTGGAATATTTGCAGTGTCAACATATAACACAGATTATATCCTCGTTAAAAAAGAGAACTTTGATAAAGCAATTAACGTCCTTGAGCGCAATGGATATGTTATAAAATAAGAAAGCCACGGGGTGATCCGTGGCTGTTTGATTGAAGAATGTTCGCTCGGTCTGGTATTGTTATTCCAGTTCGATGAGGTGGAAGGTTTTCTTTCCTCTCTTGAGGAGCAGCTTTCCGTCTTCGAACATGTCTTTTGTTACCATCAGGTTTTTATCCGTTACCCGTTGGCCGTTTATAGACAAGCCGCCCTGTTCGATGGTCCGGAAACCTTCACCCTTACTGGGAACCAACTTAACTTCGGCAATCAGCGTCACGATGCCTACGCCTTCGCCTTCGAATTTCTCCGCAGGCATCACCGTTTTGGGCACATCGTCCATGCTGCCTTTTCCTGCGAAGAGAGCCCTGGCCGCATCCTGCGCTTTTTTCGCTTCCTCTTCTCCGTGGACCAGCTTCGTCACTTCGTAGGCGAGGATTTCCTTGGCCCGGTTGATTTCCGCATCTTTCAGGGAAGAAAGCTCTTCCACTTCCTCCATGGGAAGGAAAGTGAGCATTGAGAGGCAGGTCCGCACGTCTGCGTCTTCCACGTTTCTCCAATACTGATAGAATTCATAAGGAGAGGTTTTGTCCGCATCCAACCAGAGGGCCCCTTTCTGGGTCTTGCCCATTTTTTTGCCCTCACTGGTTGTGAGCAGGGCAAAGGTCATGCCGTAAACCTGCTGCTGTTCCATTCTCCGCACCAGATCCACTCCGGCCAAAATGTTGGACCATTGGTCATCTCCGCCGAACTGCATCTTGCAATTGTAACGGCGATAGAGCTCCAGGAAGTCATAGCCTTGCATCAGCATGTAGTTGAATTCCAAGAACGATAACCCGGTTTCCAGACGCTGTTTAAAGCATTCGGCTGCCAGCATTCGATTGACGGAAAAATGCCTGCCGATGTCCCGGATAAAGTCTACGTAATTGAGATCCAGCAACCAATTGGCGTTATTTTCGAGAATGGCTTTTCCGCCTTCAAAATCGATGAACCGGCCGAAGGTCCGTTTGAACTTCTCGCTGTTCTGCATAATGGTTTCTTTGGTCATCATCTGCCGCATGTCCGTCCGGCCGGAGGGGTCGCCCACCATGGCCGTTCCGGAGCCGATGAGCACGATGGGGATGTGGCCGAATTTCTGCATATACATCATGATGATGATCTGCATGAAATGACCGACGTGCAATGAATCGGCGGTGGGATCGAATCCGATGTAGAATGTGACCTTTTCTTTGCTGAGCAGCTCTCGGATTTCCTCTTCGTGGGTGGTCTGCTTGATGAAACCTCTCTCTTTCAATACGTCGTATACGTTTATGTGCTTGCTCACATTGTCGCTGATCTCGTACATTTTAACTACTCCTTAACATTGATAACGCACTTATAATATCACGTTGTCAGCTGTTTGTCACCCTGCTCTTATTTCGTTCCGAAAAGCCGGTCCCCTGCATCGCCAAGCCCGGGTACGATGTATGCGTGCTCGTTCAGATGGCTGTCCTTGGCTGCGATGAAGATGTTCACATCGGGGTGGGCATCCTGGAGCACCTTAATGCCTTCGGGAGCCGCGATGAGACACATGAAAATAATATCTTTTCCGCCCCTTGCCTTGATGAAGTCGATAGACGCAACCGCCGACCCTCCGGTGGCCAGCATGGGATCCACTACGAAAACTTTTCTGCGGCCGATATCGGAAGGAAGCTTGCAATAGTATTCTACCGGGCAGTGGGTGTCCGGATCACGGTAGACGCCGATGTGTCCGACTTTTGCATTGGGAACCAGGGCTTGCATGCCTTCCACCATTCCGAGACCGGCTCTGAGGATCGGAACGATGGCGATGTCTTCTCCTTTAAGCATGTGCATTTTTGCTTTGCATAAGGGTGTTTCGATTTCTACTTCTTTCAACGGAAGATCTCTGGTGGCCTCAAAAGTCATGAGCATAGAAATTTCCTTTACCAATTCCCTGAAGTCCTTGGTGCTGGTGTTTTTATCCCGCAAAATAGCCAGCTTATGTTGGATTAATGGATGATCAAATACATATACATTTCCCATTTTTGCCTCCTTTTCTTGCTCGACGAAACCACGCTTTCCGGCTTTCACGGCATGACGATTACTCCGGGCAAGCATTTAAATTTAATAGTGTTATTTTATTTAATCGAGCTCCGGGTAGGTGGCGCTCGACTTTTCCTTTGGTGGCGTTCT
>JAAYNC010000135.1:0-3507 GCA_012521055.1 Eubacteriales Family XIII. Incertae Sedis bacterium | reverse complement strand
CAAAGTGCTACATATGACGAAAAAACCTGTAATGGTTATTCAATGAGGCTTTGAAATGCAGAGATTTTTCTGAGAAGCGGTTTTCGAGTTTCGCTTGGCGAAAGGAGAAACCGTCTCTGCTTTTTTGGATAAGTTTATTTGTTAGGGCCACACTGGGTGCCTAACCTTGTAAAAAGCGGCCTGGTTCCAAATACATTTTGTTATATGTTTTGGAGCGCAGGGTTGCGCTCCAGCGAGAGTACAAGCAAGTGCCAACCGGGCAGGACGGGCCGTCTAGATAGTATGGCACGCAGCGCGTATCATCGAGCGGGAGAGCAACCCTACGTCCAAAACATGTTTAAACAGTTGTAAAAAGTGTCAGGCACCGAATGCAACTTACGATTATTAGCCATGTTATAGGGTATAAACTGAATAACGCATCTATTGAAAAGGTGAGAAGGGGGAAAAGGGAATGAAAACGATACTTGTACCTATAGATGGATCTGAAAATTCCGAGAGGGCGCTGTTAAAGGCAAAAGAGCTGGCTGATTATGTAGGTAGCAAGGTTATTCTGCTCAATGTTTTAAGTTTAGTATCTGTGATTAGTTACTACCCGAACGGAGCAGGGCATATTCAGGCAAAACTTGATTGGACAGGTCTTCTGCGGAAAGCGAAGGAAAAATCCCAAGAGCTATTGGAAAAATCCAAACAGCAATTAGGCAATTTGGAAGTAGAGACAATGATTATTGAGGAGCCGTCAGGACGGGTTGCCGACGTGATAGTTGATGTTGCCGATGAGAAAGGTGCGGATCTTATCGTCATGGGATCCAATGGTATGGGGTCTTTGCGTCGCAGGTTGTATCTCGGAAGTGTGACCACGAAAGTATTGTATACTACAGAAAGGCCAGTAATGGTTGTTCAATAATTCGCATCTTTTTTGACTTTTTTCTGCTCTTTTGTTCAAAATTCGAAAATTAAAAATATTTTAGTTTCAAAATTCTTGGCGGAGTGTTAAAATGAATCTAACATATAAGGGATAAATTGCCTTTGAATCCCGAGTTATGCTGGAGGTGCGGTTTGTGTTGCAGCCAGAAACTAAGTCTTCCGTTTCATCCTGGCAGGATTTGATCTGCCGGTTGGATGGCGTTTGCGCGGCTAAGGTTGTTCTTCCATCGTCTGTCTGGTCGAACAGGTGTTGAATTCTAAACGGCTACCGTCATCGCGGTTATGGTCAATTATGCCATCGTCTGTCTGGACAAACAGGTGTTGCTTTATAAACGGTTATAGTAACCGGGGGCAGTGATTGTAAAAACAATAGCGATTGTAAAAACAATCATATGGCAACCTGCACGATCTAAAAAAATAAAACCAGCCACGGAGGAGACCTCCATGGCTGGTACTTAGACATCTTGCAATATGTAATTAGATCAATTCAATTCGATAAAATATTAGGGCAATTTACTTCGCTAAAATCAGGTCAGATCGATCATTTTTGTTTTGCAACAAATTCCCCGATCTTTTTATCCATGTTGGAAATATGCTTGGTCAACCACTCGATTACCATCGTGTTGGCATTTATTATCACCAAAATGTTTCCGCCGGAGGTTTTGTATTCGTTGCGGAGATCCGCCAACTTCTTGATAAAGTTGTCATGTGCCTGTTTTTGCTCGGCGTATCCGGGATAATTGATGCTGAGCATGTATCTTTCTTCGTCACTAAAGTGCCGCTTTGTATAACTATCTAGAAACTCAAGCAACTCTCCTATGTATTCTTTCGCCTGTTTGTTTTTCCCTGCTTCAAACAATTTTTCCGCATGCTCAAACCATGTTTTGTGCTGCTCGTCAATATGACTAACTCCTACTGATAAATTTGGTGTCCAAGGCATGTGATCTCCTCCATTTCATTTACTGCATTTTTTCGTTTACTACATCTTCATTTTACTAATTAGGTTCTTTTGGACGTTACAAATTAGGTTCTTTGAGCCGCAAATTCTCCTATTTTTTTATCCATGAGAGAAATATGTTTAGTCAACCATTCAATTACCATCGTATTGGCATTTATAATCACTAAAATATTTCCTCCCGACGTTTCGTATTCATTGCGAAGCTCAGCCAGCTGCTTGGTAAAGCCTTCATGAGCCTTTTTCTGTTCTTCGTATCCGGGATAATTAATGCTGCGCATATAGTTTTCTTCGTCTACAAAGTGCTGTTTTGTATACTGATCCAGAAATTCAAGCAGCTCTCCAATGTATTCTTTGGCTTGTTTGTTTTTTCCGGCCTCAAAAAGCATGTCCGCTTTTTCAAACAAGGTTTTATGCTGCTCATCGATATGACGAACTCCGATTGATAAATTTGGCGCCCAAGGCATGTCTTCCCCTCCGTTTCGTAGGCAATTACCCTTATTTAATGACTGCAATGAATGCATTAATAAATATATGCATTAATAATATTAATCGGCAAATTGAGACTATTCTTTAGGTTTCGCCTTAAAATTCCGAAAATTATCACTCTCTGGAGCGTTTTAGAACCGCAGTAGAGAGAATAGACTCACAAACGACTGCAGCATTTATAAATCCTGATAAGCGCTGTATTACAATATAGTTTCAGTTTTTTGCGTTCGTTGCGAAGCCGGGGTTCTTTATGATACAATAAAGCAAATTAAGTGATTAGAGCGGCATATGTTCAAGCGCTTATCGCAAATAAACGATACAATTTCAGGAAAGGCGTTGCCCGAAGAGAGCATACAACGCCATCAAATACAAAAAGGGGGAATTTGACATGAGAAAAGGGATTTCGTTTCTATTAGTATTAGCTCTGGTCTTTGCTTCTTTTGCTGCTGTGTTTGCAGCCGATTCGCAAACACCGGCTGATGTGAAAGATACAGAATACGAAGCGGCTGTTACTGCTCTGATTGAAAAAGGCATCATTTCAGGTTACACCGACGGTACCTTCCGGCCAGATGGAACCATCACCAGAGCGGAAGCCTGCGTCGTGGTCGTAAAGGCTATGGCCCCCGGCGAAGATGCATTGGAAGCTGTGTCGGCGAGCAGTTTCTCCGATCTGGCGGGCTTTGACTGGGCAGCGAAATACATCAATTATGCTGCGGCGAAAGGCATTATTTCCGGGTATCCCGATGGCACCTTCCGCCCGGCCAACCAAGTGACTTATGCGGAGATGGCTTCGATGCTGGTTCGCGCTTTGGGTTACAGCGCCGGGGACTTGACGGGGAACTGGCCGGATAATTTTATTACGAAGGCTGCAACGCTGGGGATCTTTACGGACATAGATCATAAGGTCAACGATGTCAATGCTCCGGCTGTAAGGGGCCATGTGGCGTTTATGACTTATAGAGTGGCAGACGACATCGCCAATGCAAATAAACCCGGTGAAACCACGGACCCCGGTGACGGCGAACCGGGCGACTCGGAAGATCCTGCAGGCTATCTGTCGGACTTTAGCGGAAGGGCTTACGGCATCCTGCTGAGCGTTGCAAAAGTTTTGAATGAGAAAGGAGATGCAGTCGACGAAT
>JAAYNC010000243.1:0-15544 GCA_012521055.1 Eubacteriales Family XIII. Incertae Sedis bacterium | reverse complement strand
CTTTCTTTATCAGGTTACCAGATTCATCTTAGGCTATTAGTATACAGTAAAGAAGATTTTCGTACAAGAAAAGTAAAAAAATAAAAAAAGATCTTTGCAGAAAGCGGTTGCCTTTCTATTTGAACCTGTAAAAAGAATGCAAGACACTAATTAAATGTCCGGCATCAAATACAATTTCAGATAAAAAAGTGCTGAACCAGCAGCATATAGATGATTGTTCCTCCGCCGATGGATAGCAGAATGTTGTTTTTCCAAAGGTGGAGAGCAAGTATACACAGAATGGCAATGAGTTCGGGCAAGCCATAAGGCGCTGCCGTCACCGTAACTCCCTTGAGACAAAATACTACCAGGAGCCCCATGACCGCATACGGTAACACCCGGCCAAGATACAGTATAAAAGCCGGTGTCTCCTTGTTCGGCGGGAAGAGAAAGAAGGGCAGTGTCCGTGTAATTACCGTCCCCAAGACCAATACTGCAACAGTAATCAAGGTTTGCGCCGGAGTAAGCGTCATGACCTCACCTCTTCATCGATCCGCTTGCGTAAAGCGGTCAGCAATAAAAGGATGAGAACCATGGCCGGAATCATAAAATTATCCTGTCCGAAGATCAGAAGGCACAACAAGCTGCCTCCTACACCAACCAAGGCAGGAATGTGGTTTTTCGTGCTTCTCCACTGATCGATAAAGATCACGGCAAAAAGTGCCGTAAGCACGAAGTCAAGCCCTTTGGTATTGAAGCTTATCATCGAACCTAAAATGTTTCCTAAAGCGGAGCCGACCACCCAATAGACGTGATTCAACATGGTGACAAAGAATTGAAACCATTTGCGGCTTATCCCTTCCGGAGGCTCTACGGCGCTGAGAAGGGAAAAGGTTTCGTCGGTGAGACCGAATACCAGGTAAGGCTTCAGGCGTCCCGCTCCCTTGTAACGTTCCAACATGGAAATTCCATAGAAGAGATGCCTGGCATTGACCATCAGCGTAAGCAGCAATGTATAAAGAGGATTGAATGCTGACGTCAGCAAAGCAATGGAAATATACTGTATGGAGCCCGCAAATATCAACAGGCTCATAAATACAGTCCATCCCAAACCGTAACCGATGCTGCTCATTAAAACGCCATAACCCATACCGAGAAAGATATAACCGGTCAAAACCGGTATGGTAACCGGAAAAGCTGCTTTTAAAGCTTCTTTAGTATTCTTTTGCATAAACGAATCGGCTAACCTGCGCAGAAGGCTCGCCGCAATCACTCCTATACCATCTAATCTTGCTAATATTAACCGAAAAAACATTGAATCCGGTCAGACAGCACTATCTGACCGGATTTTGATAGCTGTCTTTCAAAATGACATCGTGGGCGCCGCCCTCCACTATACTGGTAGCCGATACCACGGTGAGCTTGGCTTTTTCCTGGAGTTCAGGAATCGTAAGCGCGCCGCAATTGCACATAGTAGCTTTGATCTTGTTCAAAGTAACCTTTAAATTGTCCTTGAGACTTCCCGCATAGGGTACGTAAGAGTCCACTCCCTCTTCAAAGGAGAAATCATCCTCATCCTCCAGATCATAGCGCTGCCAGTTTCTTGCCCGCTTGCTGCCTTCGCCCCAGTATTCCTTAACATAGGTTCCGTTGATGTTCAATTTATTAGTGGGGCTCTCATCGAACCTGGCAAAATACCTTCCCAGCATGAGGAAGTCCGCACCCATGGCCAACGCTAACGTCATGTGATAATCATAGACGATTCCGCCGTCGGAGCAGATCGGGATATAGACACCGGTTTTCTTGAAGTATTCATTTCTTGCCTCCGCGACTTCAATGACAGCGGTGGCCTGGCCTCTGCCGATGCCTTTCTGTTCCCGGGTGATGCAGATGGAGCCGCCTCCTATACCGACTTTTATGAAATCAGCGCCCGCTTCGGCAAGGAACAAAAAGCTTTCTTTGTCCACTACGTTCCCCGCTCCTACTTTAACACTGTCCCCAAATTCTTTGCGAATATATTGAAGCGTGCGTCTTTGCCATTCAGAAAATCCCTCCGATGAATCGATGCAGAGAACATCGGCTCCGGCCTCTACCAAAGCCGGCACTCTTTCCTCGTAGTCCCTTGTATTGATCCCCGCGCCTACCATTAGCCTCTTTTTATCGTCCAAAAGCTCATAGGGGTGCTCTTTATGCGCTTCGTAGTCCTTGCGGAACACGAAGTGGGTCAATCTTCCTTCTTTATCTATGATAGGAAGCGCATTCAGCTTATGAGCCCAGAGCAAATCGTTGGCTTCGGAAAGGCTGATCCCCTCCTCCGCATAGACCAGTTCGGAAAAAGGAGTCATAAACTCCTCAACTTTGGTATCCAAAAACATCCGGCTGACCCGGTAATCCCTGCTGGTAACGATGCCGAGCACTTTTCCTTTGGCGGTTCCGTCATCCGTTACCGCAACGGTAGAATGTCCCGTCTTTTTCTTTAACTCCAGAATGTCCTTCAGCGTTTGATCCGGCCGGACGTTGGAGTCACTGGTGACAAAACCGGCTTTATAGCTCTTGACTCTGTTGATCATGGCAACTTCGCTTTCAATGGGCTGAGAAGCATAGATAAATGACAACCCGCCCTCTCTGGCAAGGGCTATTGCCATCCGGTCGTCGGAAACCGACTGCATGATGGCGGATACCAGCGGTATATTCAGTGAAATGGCAGGTTTTTCTCTTTCTCGGAATTTTGTAAGGGGCGTCTTCAAGCTTACGTTTTCCGGCCGGCATTCTATGGATGAATATCCGGGTATCAATAGATATTCGTTAAAAGTTCTTGATGGATCTTCAATATATATTGCCATTTCGATATTTCCTTTCTGTGTTTCTATTATTGTATTATGAGACTTGTATAGGGCTTTCAATTTCTATAACAAAATGAGATAAGTTAATCTTAATAATTGCATAAAGCTGATCAAAGGGATTTGTTTATGCTTCCGGGTTGTTGCACATGCTTATCCGTTTAATTAATATGCTTCCGTCAAGGTTTTCCTATTATAATACACTAAATCCTATTGGCGGGCAACAAAAAAATCGGTACAAAAAGACGGGTAAATCCCGCCGTCAATTTCAGATGAAACCAGCTAAAACACAAGCAACGAGAATAGGGCAATAGGCCCTATTTCGAAATCCGGATCCTTTTATATTAGACCATATAACTCAAGATATTCTTCCAGCGTCAGATCCTTAGCGTAAATTTCCGTGGCTACAGGCTCCCCTACGTAACGGATATGCCAAGGCTCGTAAAGATAACCCGTTATGCTTTCCTTTTCTTCCGGGAATCGAATAATAAACCCGAACCGGTGTGCGTTCTGCGCCAGCCAGATGCCTTCCTCCGTTTTGCCGAAGGTTTCAGTCAAAGAATAGTCTACGGAAGGCGAACTCACATCCACCGCCAGTCCGCTCTGATGCTCGCTCTGTCCCGGCCTTGCGCTGAATCGCGAGGCCGCAGCCTCACCTTCATTTGCAACGTAGTTGTTCCAGAGAATCTGTTGGAAATCGTAGGAACGATAGGCCGTAGTCATAACCAGCTCATATCCTTCTCCCGCAGCGGCCTCAACCAACTTGTAAAATTGCTGAGCCGCTTCCTTTCTCATATATCTTGCTGCTTTGCTCCGGTCGGCAGCATAGTATTTTTCAATAGGTACCAGGTCATCCAGCTTGTAATCCTTATCTACCGGATTCTGCTTATTAATCAGGATCAACAAACCCTTTTCAGCAGCTTCCTTCCGTTGCTGTTCTGTAGCTTCAGGCAAATCCGTGCTTGTGTTATCCCTTTCTTCTTCAATAGGTTTTTCAGTTCCGGAAATTTCCTCTCGGCCAGGCTCCTCATTATCCGGCCGGTATGGCTCTTCCACATTTCTTGCCAACAAATCATTTATCAACTTCTGAATCCTCTTGCTGCCCACTCCCGAAATATAAACGGAAGTAGGACCGTCCGCACCGCCGATTATACCGATACTCGCCGAAGGCACAGGATCAAAAGCTGCCCCGATAAGGACAGTTGATTCCAACAGCACCAAAGCACATATGATAATTATTTTTAAACGCTTCGTATCGCGTATCAGGTTTCTTAGAAATACAAGTTTCATAATATCTTAGTTTATCCTATTTTGCGCATCAGTACAACAGCTGTATTAGTAAAATTGCATTTATGGGGAAAGTAATGCCCTAAAAAATATCCTACCCTACTAGTGCATCCTTCCTCCATCCCCAACGGCCCTTCTCTAAACAAATACGTGTTAATATAGAAATCCACATTAAAAAGATGCTCTTCAATTGTTTTTTGAATTGACCGGCTTTATTTAAATCCTGCTCAAATATCTTAAGATATTTTTTGTTCTTCTCTTCTTGTTGCTTGCACAATCTATCATATTCTCCAAAATTCATGGCTCTCCCTCCGGTAGTGTGGATGCATAATTTTAATTAATGGTTAGCTGTGATCAGGGCAAAAGACTGAAAAGCTAACCATCTCAGCTCATTTTCCGAAAATGGTTAGCTGTGATCAGCACGTAAGATTCCTCGCTTAAATCACCTGTTTTTCATTAAATATTCATTTATCGTGTCATCAAAGGCTTCCCGGATAGCGGCAATAACCGGATGTTTGGCCGAAGAGTATTTTATATCGTCAATGGACGATACGGGCAGAACTTTGGGAGAAGTTCCCGATAAAAACACTCCTTCCGCCTCATGGAGGCGACTGGCCGCAATTGAGGTTTCAACCACCTCATAACCCATATCCTTACACACCTCTATGACGTGCATGCGGGTTATACCTTTCAATACTTTCTCTTCCGAAGCGGTAAGTATCTTGTTGCCTTTTATGAAAAATATATTCGATGTGCCGCCTTCGGTTACATTGCCTTCCCGATCAACAAGGAAAACTTCATAAAAACCTTTTTCAGCTTTAATCTTGTTGATTTTCTTTTTATAATCGTGATCCACAAGCTTTATGTTTGGATTTTCCCGTTCCAGCGGAAGCAGCCCCACGGGAACGCCGTTTCTTATTTCTTCCAAAGAAGGATAATAGCTCTTGCTTATATATCCCAGAACCCTCTGCTCTCCGTTAGCCGAAAAGATAATAAACTTGATGTTGCAATTTTCGTTCTCGTTGACCGCTACAATTCTATGGATCTGTTCCCTAAACTCCTCAGCGCCTATGCGGCAGGCATGTCCGAGAGACTGGAAGGACTTGCACATCCGGATATAATGGTCTTCAAAAAACAGAGGGATGCCGTCGATTATCCGGATCACCTCATAAATCTTGATGCCCTCATGGGCATCTAAAATCGCTGCCGGGTCCGATCCTGTACATTCTTTTATTATGCCGTTGTCGATATAGTTTTTGCCTACATTGTCGCCCATCTATTTTATGTTTATGCCTCTTTTCTCTTTCGTTTCATTAGAACAGCGTGAGTATCCAGCAAATCACGGGCGCAACAAAAATTGCCGGAAGGTAATTTGCCACCTTGATTTTCGCAAGCCCAATAAGATTCAGTCCCAGAGCTATGATCATAACGGAACCCGCGCAGGTAATCTCCGCTATGACTGAATCCGTAAGTACCGGCTGTAAAGATTGGGCCAGCAGTACGATGGAGCCTTGGAATATCAGGACAAAGGCTGCCGCAAACATGACGCCGATACCGAGACTCACGGACAGGATAGCAGAAGATATGAGATCCAACAGGGATTTGGTAAAGAGCATCTCATTATCCCCGGTGAGTCCGGCGTTAAGGGATCCCACTATGGTCAAAGCCCCTATGCAAAAAAGAAGGCTTGCCGTTACGAAGCCCTCCGCAATGGATACGTTGCCGCTGTCTGCCTTTTTAAATCGTTTGCCGATCCAGTCGCCCAATGCGTTTATTCGCCCGTCTATATCAAGCCAAGTGCCGATTACGGCTCCTACCACGATGGAAACAATGAGTATAAGAGTATTTTCCCCTTTTAAGGCTCCGGATATACCGATATAAATGGTGCAGAGGCCGATTCCAATCATGATGGCATCCGTGAATCTCTTGGAAATTCCCTTCTTGAAAAGCAATCCGATGGCGCTGCCTATGATCACAGTCGCCGTATTGACAAACACGCCTATCATTTCATTTCTCCCTTGTATTTACTGCAAATAGATTACTATTGCGCCGGGTGCTTGTCAATAAAGGATTGCGAACTTGCGCTCCGGTGCTTCTATACAGGATTAAAAGGTTTGTTGCGGTTGTTCCGGCTCCGGTGATTGCAAGGACATGGGCTGGCCTAGAACGAAATAGTAAATCAAGCCCTGTGAAAAATAATCTCCGATAATATTCGTCAATGCCAATATACGGTCAAATACTGCTGCGTTTTGTTCATACTCCTGGGTCAGAAATGTGGTGGCCTGTTCAATGTGCATGCTTGTAAATGCGGAGCTCAAGGACACCCATTCGCTCTTGCTCCAAAAGGGATTGGTGTTGGATGAAAGTTCGGCCCTTTCGTCCACATTCTGATAAAGCCGTTGTGTAAAAGCGTTAACTGAATTAACGTCCTTGTTCTTAAGCGCAACGAACAGAGATTGGAAAAGAGCTATATATTGGATCATTAGATTTATAGACTGTTCAGCAATTTGATCTCCGAAGTACAGCCTCAGCATATTTCCGTATTCTACAGGGATTCTATAGAGCCGGTTGCTCACCGCCTCTACATTTCCGATCCCGCCGTAAAGACTTACTATATAGTCTCTCAACCAGGTGGCTAAATCCCTCCAAAGCATCCTCGCTCTAAATATTAAGTTTAATTGTGCGGGAATAAAAAAAGGACTTTTACCCGGGACTTGACTTCGGGAAAATTGAATTTCAGGAGCCTGCATACCCGGCATTTGCATTCCGGGGATTTGATTATTGACACCCATTTTCATTTCTCCTTTAATAATATATATCCACAGTATATTAAAAGATTTTCAAAACGGTTAAAGGCGGCAGAAAGACTATAATTCGTATATTTATAAAAATTATTAAAAAAACGTAGCATAGTTGCATAAATATAAAGTGATGCGTATAATTATTCTTGTTGATAAGTTGATAAATAATAATTAGGTAATTCGGAAAGAAATGGAGTTTTATCGTGCTGTTGATAAGGGCTACATTAGCATTTCTATAGTAAATAGTGATAAAGATATTGAGAGCAATCGTACTTAATTCGGGCTCTCCTTTCTTTCCTTGCACAACGGGCATGAAACTTATGCTTATGATTCTACAGTCTCATCCGCTAATGTTCCAACTCTTGAAAGTCTTGGGCAATGCCTCTAATAACCGGTAACACGCTTTTAGGTTCAAGTCCCTTGCCTTTTCAAACTACTCCGCAATTTAAAAACCATATATAAAATAAAAAAAGACGAGGTGTAAAATCTCGTCCTTATTTTGTGGCGGAGGGCATGGGACTCGAACCCACGAGGCTGTTACGCCGTACTCGCTTTCCAGGCGAGCTCCTTAGCCACTCGGTCAACCCTCCAAATCATACTGCACCGGATGGCGTGCCTATTTAATATACAACACTTTCCGCGGAAAATCAATATTTATTTGATTATAAATCACCGACTGAGGCATGAAACAAATGTAAATAGGGCATAAAATTTTGTGCAAAATATGGAGTTATGTGTGGGTTAAAAGTTCATAAACGGTCTTTTTGCGAAAAAGTTAATAAACTCAAGGTTATCCTCCTTATAATCCACACACAACTCGGGTTTTTGCTCATTTTTTCTTGTAATTCTTAACAGAGCAGGTCCACAGCCTTGTTGTAATTTTGATGACGGTTGTCCTTGTAACCATCTAGTAAAAAAAAGTGTTGCATAAAAAGTCCCGTTGCGGTCATCAGGTAGTCACCGGTGAAGTCATCGGCCGCGACCTTCTGAAAGACCCCGGTCTTCACAGGTCCATGCTCGGGGACGGAATCTCAACCACCCTCTCCGCCTTGTTCGGTTCCGTGCCCACCACCACTTACGGTGAAAACATAGGCGTTATGGCGGTAACAAAAGTGTACAGCGTCAGAGTCATCGGCGGCGCCGCCCTCTTTTCCATCCTGTTGGCTTTCATTGGGAAAGCTTCCGCACTGATTCAGACCATTCCCGCTCCCGTAATGGGGGGCATCAGCTTCCTGCTTTACGGTATGATCGCCGCATCAGGGCTGCGCCTGCTGGTAGATCAAAAGGTAGATTACAGCAAGGGGCGCAACCTGGCCCTGTCGGCAGTGGTCTTTGTCACCGGGCTTTCCGGCGCCTTTATCCAGATCGGCGAAGTCAGGCTCACGGGCATGTGCCTTGCCGCCATTGTGGGTATCGTTTTAAGCCTTATCTTCTACATTATCGACAAAGCCGGTCTTTCCAACGACTAAGTAAATGCGATCAAAAGGTGGTCCGTCCCTTTTGATCCAACGACTAATCGTCGGGGCAAAAACTTCCGACGCAATATAAAAGCAGCCACGGGCCGTAAACCCGTGGCTATTTTTATACTTTGCTTGGTGTCGTTTATTTCGCTTTCTTTTTGGGATGCACGTGGATTACCTTTGTGGGGCACACTTTGGCACAGAGCGTACAGTTGGTGCACTTGGTGTAATCGATGACCGCATGGTTATCTATCACGTGAATGGCGTCAAATTTACATGACTTTTCGCACAGCTTGCAAGCGATGCAACCGATGCTGCAAATGTTCTTGGTAACGCTGCCTTTATCAGTGGAACTGCAGCCTACTACAACGCGCATGTTGTCCGGAACGATCTCGATGAGCTTGTTGGGGCAAGCCTTTGCGCAAGCACCGCAGCCCACACATTTTTCGCGATTCACTACCGCGATGCCGTTCTCGATGTAAATTGCGCCGTAATCGCAGACCTTTACGCAATCGCCAAAGCCCAGACAGGCCATTTCACAGGTGCCTCTGCCCCTGTAGAACAGCTTGTTAGCCGCGCAGTTGTGATACCCCTGATAATCCATACAATAGCTGGTCTTTTCCCTGCTTCCCGAACACTTTACGATAGCCACTTTTGCCTGTGCTCCCTCAAATTCTACTCCCAGGAGTTCGCTGACAGCCATGGCTACTTTATCGCCCCCCGGCGTGCAGAGATTTGTGGGGATAGAGTGATCGGCTGCCAATGCATTGGCATAATCTGCACAGCCTGCATAGCCGCAGGCACCGCAGTTTGCTCCGGGCAGAATTTCATTAATATTAGCCGCCGTCTCGTCCACTTCCACAGCCATAAATTTAGCTGCTACCGTTAGCATGATACCGGACAGGAGGCCGATCCCGACTATGATTCCGACTGGTATAACAAATTGCATGATCTGGTCCTCCTTTCCTTATAGTCCAAATATACCGTCTATCACGCCGGCAAAGCCCATGAAGGACAGTGACACGATAGAAGCTGCTACGAGAGTTGCAGGAATGCCTTTGAAAGCGATGGGGAAATCGTTGGTTTCGATACGTTGCCTTACACCGGCAAACATCACCATAGCCAACATGAAGCCCACACCTGCCCCAAAGGAATTGACAATGGATTGTATAAAGGTGTAGCTCTCATCGATGTTAAGGATGCACACACCCAGCACGGCGCAGTTGGTGGTGATCAGCGGCAAGTATACGCCCAAGCCTTTATGTAATGCCGGCATATGCTTTTTCATTGTGATCTCCACCAGTTGGACCAAGGCCGCGATAACTAGAATAAACACGATGGTCTGTAAATACTCGATGCCGAAGCCGGCCAAAAGGCCCATATAAATAGGATATGTTACGGCCGTGGCAAGAACCATTACGAAGATTACAGCAAAGCTCATGCCGATAGCCGAGTCCAGTTTCTTTGAAACACCCAGGAAGGGACATATTCCTAAAAACTTGACGAGCACGAAGTTGTTGGTCAGCACCGCGCCCATCAAAATGATTGCTAATTCTGTCATTGCCCGCACCCTCCTTTAGCTGCAGAGGGGCATCCGCTTGCGGAAGGACAACCCTCGCATCCAAATTCTTTTTTCTTGATGGCTCTGCCTTTGGAAAGGTAATTGATCAACGCCACCAGGCAACCGTATGTAAAAAAGGCACCCGGGGCCAGCATGAAGATAGCCATCGGAGAGATCAAGTCAGCGGTCAGATTAATTCCGAACCAGGCGCCGGATCCGAGAAGCTCGCGGATGGAGCCCATCAGGAAGAGCGCAATTGTAAATCCAAGCCCCATCCCGACTCCGTCAAATGCCGCGTCAATAACGGAATTTTTATTTGCAAACATCTCTGCTCTTCCAAGGATTATGCAGTTTACTACAATAAGGGGAATGAAGAGCCCCAAAGCTTCGTTGATCGCAGGGGCAAAGGCCTGCAGCAGCAAGCTTACTATGGTAACGAAGCCTGCGATAACTACAATATAACAGGGAATTCTTACCTTATCCGGAATCACGTTCTTTAATATGGAAATAACTATGTTGGAACAAATCAATACCGCCATGGTTGAAACGCCCATTCCCAGCCCGTTGATAGCTGAAGTGGTGACAGCCAAAGTGGGGCAGGTTCCCAACAGCAACACCAATACGGGGTTTTCCTTTATAATTCCGTTCCGTAGCAGGGCTAATTTATTATTATTCATTACCTGCCACCTCCCATCATTTCAAATTGCGCGAGCGAAGCTTCAACTGCACGGAAGATCGCATTGGAGGAAACCGTCGCTCCCGTAACCGCATCGATCTGCGTTTTATCCGATTCGTTGCTACGGGTCACAGCAACTTGGCCCTGATACTGAGCCAGATATTCTTTAGTCATGGCTTTCGTTCCGAGCCCCGGGGTTTCCGAATGTCCGGTTACCTTTACACCGGTGATTGCTCCTTCATTGCTTACACCCACCATAACGGTCATTTTTCCGCCGAAACCCTTATCTTGGGTGGTAAACACATAACCCGACTTATTGTCCGCCTCATAGACCTCTATAATGCCCGGAGATAATTCCGTTTCCAATTGCGTAAAAGCCCCTTCCCCGTCGGGAAGCACTTCTCCACGGGCGAGGTTGGCATTTCGGAAATTTATTTCGTCAATAATCGGTTTTGTAACCTGGTAGGTCCCCGCCAGGGCGGCGGTTATGACCAGACAGATCAAAAGCAACACCAGAGTCGGTGCAATCAATTCTCTGCGTTCGGAAGTTTTCATTTCTTGCCACCTCCTCCGTAGATCTTACGCCTCGACAGATTATCAATATGAGGTGTCAATATATTCATCAACAGTATTGAGAAGGACACGCCTTCCGGCAGGGCCCCGAATAATCTTATAATCATGGTCAAGAGGCCGCATCCTATTGCATAAACGATCTTCCCCTTTGTCGTAAGAGGCGAAGTGGCATAATCCGTTGCCATAAAGAAGGCTCCCAGCATCAATCCGCCGGCTAACACGTGGAAAACAGGATCCTGTCCGGCGATCAGGGCGATGATAAACACCGTTCCGATATATACTACCGGAATGGTAGGTTCGATGACTTTTCTTCCTATTAAGTATAGTCCTCCGATGAGCAGTGCGATGGCGCTGGTCTCACCGAGACATCCTCCCGTAAAGCCCAGGAACATGTCGATTTTGGAAGGAAGCTCCGATATGTCTCCACCCATGTTCATGATACCCAAAGGCGTCGGGCCGGTGACGGCGTCCGAAGCTTCCAGAATCTGCTTCGGAAAGGGCCAGGTGGTCATGGGCGTGGCAAAAGACAGCATCAATACAATTCTTGCTGTAATGGCGGGATTTGCGAAGTTCTGTCCGATGCCCCCGAAAAGTTGCTTTACAACGACAATAGCTACAAAGCTGCCGATTACTGCCATCCAATAAGGCAATGAGGACGGCAGGTTAAAACCTAACAGAATTCCTGTCACCACCGCGCTCAAATCGGTAATGGTATTTTCCTTATTTGTCACCTTCTCAAAAGCCCACTCGAATACAACACAGGACGCAACGCATGTAATGGTCAGCAATATGGCCCTCGGTCCGAAGACCACCCCGGACATAATGAAGGCCGGTACCAGCGCGATGATCACATCCAGCATGATCCTCGTCGTGTTGATGTTATCCAATATGTGAGGAGAGGAGGAGACGATAAGGGTTCCTTGATTGTAACGGCTCATTATTTTTTCCCTCCTTCCGCAACCAGTTGTTTTGCAAGTCTATTCATGAAGCTCAACTGTTTTTTGGCGGGACATACATAGGAGCATGAGCCGCATTCCATACACAGAGTCACATTGAGCTTTTTCAAGGCTTCTACATCTTTTTTGTCGTAAGCTTTGAAAATTGTAGTAGGCATCAGCATCATGGGGCAGGCTTTTACGCATCTTCCGCAATTGATGCAGACCGTTTCTTTGGGAACCGTTGCCCATTCCTCATCAAAGGCCAGTATGGCGTTATTGCTCTTGATTATGGCAACGGAGTCATCGTAGATAGCTCTTCCCATCATAGGTCCGCCCATGATGATCTTCTTCGGAATCCTGCGGTAGCCGCCGCAGAACCCGATGAGCTCGTTGATTGGTGTGCCGATTAGAACTTCAACGTTTTTAGGATTCTTAATGGCATTGCCGTCCACGGTGATCTTTTTGGAAACCAGCGGCATGCCTGTCTCTATGTAACGCTGAAGGGCCACGATGGTGCTCACATTAGACACCAAAACCCCCGCATCCGCCGGAAGTTTGCCCGGAGGAACCACTCTGCCTGTAGTCTCATAGATGACTACCCGTTCTGCTCCCTGGGGATACACGGATTTGAGAGTAAAGACTTCAATACCTGGTTCGCCATTCACCATTTCGGACAACTTCTTTATTGCCGGCTCTTTGTTGGCTTCGATGGCAATAATCGTCTTTTTGAGGTTCAGGTGCTTCATAGTGGTCTTGATTCCATTAACCAAAAGTTCAGAATCCTCAAGCATGGTGCGATAGTCCGATGTGATGTACGGTTCACACTCGGCGCCGTTTATAATGAGCGTATCCACTTCCTCAGGATTCTTGGGATTGAACTTTACATGGGTCGGGAAGGCTGCTCCTCCCAGACCGACGACACCCGATGCGCGAACGGCTTTCAAGAAGCTTTCCTTATCCGTAACTTCCGGAGGCGAAAGATCTTCCGGTACCTCCTGTTTCTTATCCACTGCAATGGTTACGATGAGATCCCAGATTCCCACCGAACTCATGGTTTTTTCAATGGATAGTACTTTTCCGGACGCTCCGGTATGAATCGGTGCGCTTACAAATGCTTCGCTGTCACCGATTACTTGGCCGACTTTGACATGATCCCCCACAGCGACCGTCGGCTCACAGGGGGCCCCGATATGCTGTAGCATCGATATGTACAACTTGTCGGGGAGCGGCATTTTTTCAGTTGGGCATTCAGCAGTGTACTTGTGATGCTCTACGTGAATTGCCGGCAGATGTTTGCTGAAAATACTCATAGCTACCCTCTCGTTCTACCATGTTTGATCTGAATTTATATACGTCCTTTCGTTGGTTTGAAAGGTTTTTTAATTCATATGGCAGTTAGTTGCAACCACCAAAAAAATTATATCACAGTTTCTGTGTATATACAGCTTTTTTTATCGATTTGTCGGCTTTTTTGTCAGCCCTTTTCCTGGAAATTTATGTAGTATTGGTATTCATCAAATTCCGGGGATTCGTCCCCGAGCCCTGTGTAAAGCTCGGAGACTAATATACAAAAGATTTATTTGAGCGACGCTTTTACGGCATCGGCCAAGGTATCCTTTTCCAATGTGGTTTTATGGCGGATTTCTTTATCTTCCAGGCCCTTCAATCCGGCAGGAATCTTTACTCCGGTAGCTTCATGGAGAGCTCGAATGCTGGCGAATCCGTCGGCTTCTTCCCGCAGCCCTATGGCTGCCGCAACACTTTCTGCAAATTTATAAGCGCTGGCCGTTGACGCAATGACGGTGGGCGTTTCGTCGCCGGTTGCCCGCCGGTAATCCTCATAGACCCTGTATCCCACCGCCGTATGGGTGTCCATAAGGTAGCCGTTTTCTTTATACATGCAAGCAATGGTATCCTGTGTGGCTCCTTCATCGGCATAGCCTCCATAGAAATCGCCGAGACCGTCACGAATTTTCTTGCTCACCTCATATTTCTTTTCTTTTTCCAGAGCCTGCATCAATGCGGAAACTTCTTCTCCGTCACCACCGGAGAGATGGTAGAGCAACCGCTCCAGATTGCTGGAGATGAGAATATCCATGGAAGGGGAACTGGTTACATAAAATTCCCTATCGCTGTCGTAGACTCCTGTTCGGATGAAATCAGTCAAAACCTTGTTTTTATTGGAAGCGCAAATGAATTTCTCCACGGGGATGCCCATCTTCGCCGCATAATATGCCGCCAATATATTTCCGAAATTCCCCGTAGGAACAACGATATTGATCTTTTCACCGCTTTTGATTGCGCCCTGTTCGATCAATTTCACATATGCCCACACGTAATAAGCCACCTGGGGAACCAATCTGCCGATGTTTATGGAATTGGCCGAAGAGAGCTTGTAGCCTTTTGCCTCCAGCTCTTCTGCCAGCTTTCTGTCGTTGAAGATATTTTTAACTGCGGTCTGGGCGTCGTCAAAGTTGCCTTCGATGGCAAAGACATGTGTGTTGGCTCCCTCTTGGGTGACCATCTGCCTTGCCTGCACCTGGCTGACGCCGTGTTTCGGGAAGAACACGATGATTTCCGTATTGGGCACGTCCGCAAATCCTTCCAGCGCGGCCTTTCCCGTATCCCCTGAAGTGGCGGTGAGAATGGCTATCTTCTTATCTTCCTTTTCCTTCTTCATGGCGGTGGTTAAGAGATAAGGCAGGATGGAAAGAGCCATGTCTTTAAAAGCAGCCGTCCGGCCGTGATATAGCTCGAGGAACCAGGCATCCCCGGCCTTGACTACCGGCACCACTTCTTCCGCCTCGAACTTGGAATCATAGGCATTGTTGACGCAATAGCGCAGTTCTTCCTCTGTATAATCGGTTAGAAATTTGGACAAGACCAGAAAAGCTGCTTCTCTGTAATTCATGCCTGCAAGATCGGCCGGATCTTTATCCAGCTTGGGGAAACTGACAGGAACATACAGCCCCTTATCTTCTGCAATTCCCTTGATGATGGCCTGGGCCGATGTCTTAGTTTGATTGCTCCCGCGGGTACTTATGTATTTCATGTCATTCTCCTATCATGTAATTATTTGTTTTTATCATTTATTTTGCCGCTATTCCCTTGGTCCTACATGACAGACAACCACTTTTTACGAATTCAGACGTTTACCCATACAGGACGGTAAACGATTTGGAAATTCAGAAAGATATTTACTTGCTTAAAATCCTAAACATCATATGTCATATGCCGAGCCTGCATGAAAATAACCTCGGAAATCACAGTGAAATCATTGTAGCAAAAAAAAACGTAAATTGCCATAGACAAAATGCAGGAAATCCTCTATAATAAGAAGCGCCTTAACGAGTCCCGTTGGTCAAGTGGTCAAGACGTCGCCCTCTCACGGCGGAATCAGGGGTTCGACTCCCCTACGGGATACCAACG
>JAAYNC010000196.1:0-2742 GCA_012521055.1 Eubacteriales Family XIII. Incertae Sedis bacterium | reverse complement strand
TCGCGTTTGAATAAGTCTTGGTGGGCAAAAGTATTTTACCCATTATGTTTTTTCCTATGTCTATTAATACCCTTTGCGTTTTGTCATTCATTAAATGCATCTACTGTTCAGCAAAATGAAAAACTTGAAACTGTTGCGCGCAAGATCTTCGTGGACAAAACAACCGGGCAAACAATTTATTTTCCTATATCCAAAATATGAAGTTACTGCCTTTTCAGACGGATTATCAAGGATTACTAATGATCCCGAAAGGCCACGGCAATATGCCTACTTGAATGACAAAGGGGAGATGGTAATTGAATTCCAGGACCAAATTTCCGGAGAATTTTCGGAAGGGTTAGCTCTTGGATATACGGAGAAAGGGTATCTCGCTTATTATGATAAAAATGGAGAAATTGCAGTTCAAACATCTTATACCCGGGGAAGAAATTTCTCTGAAGGACTGGCAGCAGTAGAACGTAATAGGAAATTTGGATTCATTGATGCTAACGGCCATACGGTAATTCAACCTGTATATGATGAAGCACATGATTTTTCAGACGGTCTGGCCGTGGTTAGAAGTCAATCTCTCGGTTCAAATCTGTACGGGTACATAAACAAAAAAGGAGTCCTGGTTATAAAACCACAGTTTTTATTTGCATCTCAGTTTTCAGAAAGATTGGCCGCTGTAAAAACAGATTCCGGTTTTGGTTATATTGATAAGTCCGGAAAAATGATAGTCGCACTACGCTATCAATTTGGAAAACAGTTTTCGGAGGGGCTTGCAGCGGTGCAAATCTCCCAAGGGAAAGAAGAAAAGTGGGGCTTCATTGATAGACAGGGCAACATAGTAATTGCGCCCGAGTATCAATCTGTAGGTGAGTTTAAGAACGGACGGTGCCGGGTAAGGACCGTCGATGGTTCAACCGGATTCATTGACCGTACTGGACGGTTTACCCCGTGTGCACCGTGGGAGTACAGTGAATACGATATGGTTATGGTTGGATACCAGAACAGCCAAACAGGAGAAATTGTTATTACCCCTCAGTTTTTACAAGCGAAGGAGTTTTCAGAAGGTCTGGCAGCGGTTCGTTCCTTTTCTTACCCATGGAAGTGGGGTTATATAAATGAGGAAGGAACCATGGTAATTGCTCCTAAATACGATGATGCGGGGTCATTTAAAAACGGAAAAGCATGGGTTGTTTTGGACGGTCGTCAGGGCAGCATTGACAAGAATAGGCGGTTTGTTCCGGACAAAGCCGGGTACTCGCCCAATTATATATCACCATCCGAACAGCTTATGGCTGATTTATATCTGGCTGCAATGAAAGAAGCCTACAAGCTGGGTAACGGAGGAAATGGATTTATTGCGGTGGATACTGATACTCTTTACGGATTGGGTCCGGCAGGGAAACTAAAAATAATGAATGAACTGAAAAGCTTGTCACCAAATGTCTATGAATACAGCACTATCAAAAATGATAAAACGAAGTTCCAATTCAAAGACGGAATAATAGTCCGCACCATCAATGGAACGGTTCTCAGCGCAACTATAAACAGCTACACGGGAGAAACAGCAACCATTTCTGCTGCTTCGTGGTTTGGGATTCTAGGAGCGGTAATTCCCGAGATGGAAGCTTCTTTAGAAAACGGAGTCTGGATGTTAAGGGTCAAGCGTGTTGCTATGGCGTAGCATCAGGGTTTCTAGAAGATTCTATTTCTCCGGCTCCTGTCGGATAGAGTCAACAACGCCTTTCGTGAATTCGGAACCGTCCTCCCCCGCAGCGTAAACTATGGCCTGAGGTATATCTCCCCAAGTGGCCTGGGCTTTGATTTTGTCTAAAATAGCCGCGACTTTTACAGGATCGTAAACGTAGTCATAAATGCCGAACGGAACTAGCTTAACTATCTAGTCCCGGGCATCTTGCTGTCCTGGATCTCCGGGAAGAAAGATTATTCGTTTGCCACCAAGGTTTCCGAGAGATAGGATTATTTGAAATAGATCCTCTTCCCCCGTTTTTTTCAAACGTCAATAGCGTCTCCAGGTTTATACCCCAGCCTGGACCTGTTGTCTGCGGAAGAAGCCCAGGGGCCACATGGAACAATGTCATTTCTCCCGGCCAACCTGGGAAGGGCCGGTGAATATGCCTTTATTAGGAAGGCAGTATGTAAAATAATATAACCTCATTTATTCAAGATGTGCTCTAAACGGTCAATTTGATTTGGGAATAAGTCGGCAGGTACCGCTTCTCTACCTAAAGTATTTGCTACCTTCCATCGTGCACAATTATCATAGGTTCCTTCACAGTAGTTCCTTTTGTACATATTGGCCAAAGCAGGCTTGCTATCCATTTTATCATTATAAAATGGGCATCCCGCTAACAAAGGACAATTCGACATTCTCCAAAACCCCCAATCGATGACATTCATGATACTGTGACAATTTCAAATCAAATGTTACTACACGTACATAAACCGTGCAAATATGTGGGTGTTCTATTAAGCACCAGCAGTCCTTTCCTCTTGTTTACCTCACGACGATCAAGCCATTGCACGATTTCCAAGACTTACGGATAAAAACATGGTCAAAAAGGATAATCTTGCAACCATATCCATCTCCGATACCTCCTGGAGTTGACTTATCCGGTGTTGCCCAAGATTTCGGACTTTCCTGGACAAATAAATGGTGCGCGGTATAGGACTTGAACCTATGACCCCCTCCGCGTCAAGGAGGTGCTCTTCCTCTGAGCTAACCGCGCACGT
>JAAYNC010000156.1:0-1987 GCA_012521055.1 Eubacteriales Family XIII. Incertae Sedis bacterium | reverse complement strand
TTTGCAAGCTCTTCCGCAGATTCAAGATCCTCCATAAACGCACCTTTTCCGCATTTAACATCGAGCACAATGGCATCGCTTCCCGCAGCGAGCTTTTTGCTCATGATGCTGGATGTGATGAGGCTCATGTTATCCACAGTAGCCGTTACATCTCTCAGCGCGTACAATTTTTTATCGGCAGGCGCTATTTGCCCCGTCTGGCCGATGACGGAGATTCCGATCCTTTTTACCTGATCCAGGAATTCCTGTTCCGTAAGCGTGGTCCTGAATCCCGGAATGGATTCCATCTTATCCACGGTTCCCCCGGTAAAACCCAATCCTCTCCCCGACATTTTTGCGATGGGGATACCGCAGGCCGCCGCAAGGGGACCTACGATGAGGGTAGTCTTGTCTCCCACGCCGCCGGTGCTGTGTTTGTCCACTTTAACGCCTTCGATAGAAGAGAGGTCCACAATATCGCCGGAGTTTTTCATGGCATCCGTCAGGAAATAAGTTTCCTCAGGAGTCATTTTTTGAAAGTAGATGGCCATGAGCAGCGCTGCCGCCTGATAATCCGGTATACTTCCTTCCGTATAGCCGTTAATAAAAAAATGGATCTCCTCTTCCGAAAGAGGGTTTCCCTCTCTCTTTTTATAGATAATGTCATACATATTCATTTTCATTGCATTACTCACCCCCGGTAGTCTCCAAGGATATGGTTTTATTATTACAACTGCGCAAGTTATACTTTTATTTCAGACAAAAAACTCATACCGATAGAAGTTGTTTCAACCTCAAGATATTCCGCCGCCGTCGCCGCAATATCCGAAAAAGTCGAACGGGTTCCCAGATTAACGCCTGGCCGTATGCTTTCTCCGTAAATCAAAGCGGGGACGTACTCCCTGGTATGATCCCATCCCGTATGAGCCGGATCGTTGCCGTGATCAGCGCATATAATCAGAACATCTTCTTTTTTCATGGCGTCATTTATCTCGGGCAGCCTGCTGTCGAACTCCTCCAAAGCCGTTCCGTAACCTGCACCGTTCCTTCTGTGCCCGTATAGGGAGTCAAAATCCACCAGATTGGTGAATATAAGACCTTCAAAATCCGCATTGAGAGCCTGGATAGTCTTATCGATCCCGTCTTGATTGCTCTTTGTATGGACGGAGATACTGACACCCTGGCCGTTAAAGATGTCATTGATCTTTCCTACGGTATAAACAACTTTACCGGCGTCTTTTACCATGTCCAGCAGGGTTCTTCCCCCCGGTGAGATGGCATAATCCTTCCGGTCAGAGGTACGTACATATTTGCCGTCCACCTCGATAAACGGCCTTGCTATCACTCTCCCCACCCGGAGTTCTCCCACGAGCATTTCCCTCGCTATCTCACAATAGCGGTACAGCTCTTCCAAGGGTATTACATCCGTATTGGCCGCTATTTGGAACACGCTGTCAGCTGAGGTGTAGATTATGGGCTTGCCGGTGGCTTTATGCTCCGGTTCCAGCTCTTTTATGATTTCAGTTCCGGAAGCCGCATAGTTGCCCAAAGTCCCTACGCCTATAGCTTCCTCGAAAGCTTTCATAAAATCGTCGGGAAATCTTTCGAAGGTCCTGAAAGGTTCCGGAGTATAAAGGCCGGCGATTTCCCAATGACCTGTAATGGTATCCTTGCCTTTGGACATCTCTGCCAAACGGACGTAGGATGCAATAGGTTCGGCTTCTTTTTCCAACACTTCCACGCCGTCTATTCGTCCTATACCCATTTCTATCAAGTTGGGAATCCGGAGGTCTGGCTTGGCTTTCTTGATATTCGCAAGGGTATTCGCTCCCGAATCCCCATAATTTTCTGCATCGGGAAGAGCTCCTATTCCCAAACTGTCCAGCACTATAATGACGACCCTTTTCATAAATCCTCCTATTCCCCGGCTGCCTTATCACAGGGCAGTCGATACATTTACTCTGTGGATCAAAAGCGGGCTGCATTTTAGATAATCGCAGGAAACAAG
>JAAYNC010000018.1:0-2556 GCA_012521055.1 Eubacteriales Family XIII. Incertae Sedis bacterium | reverse complement strand
CCGTAGCGCCGCCGTACTTTACCAGCCCGGTGGGAATACGCCCCGCTATTTATTATCCGAATTATCCGAAACCGGTGCCGTAAACACCGCACGCCGCTCAATATATCCGAGCAGCCGGAAAAAGAAACGCTCAAACAGGGAACTGATCAATATGATGACGATGGTCCAGCTGAAGAGTTCTCCCGTGCTGAGAAATATTTTCGCCTGATAAAGCTTTTCGCCGATGCTGCCGTCGGGCAGTCCGATGACCTCAGCTGCGATGCCGCTCTTCCAGCATAGCCCCAATCCAAGCTTGCATCCTGCGGAAAAGTACGGCAACACTCCGGGAATGTAAATAGCATAGAGCTTTTTCCGCAAACCTATGCGAAACACTTTCGCCATCTCCAAAAGCTTTCTGTCCGTCTGCATAAACCCCTGTAGCACGTTGGTATAGAGGATCGGCAGGACCATCAAAAAGCTTATCACTACGGAAAGTGTGTTGCTTCCGGCCCAAATAAGCACCAAAATGATGAAGCTGGGCACCGGAATGCTCTTTACAACGCTGAAAAAAGGTGCCAGCAAAGCCCTGATAATGCCGTGCCCAGCGCTGATGACAGCCAAAAACACCCCGGTGACGATGGCGAGCAGAAATCCGCTGACTATGCGCGCAAAGGAATGGGCTACTGTAGCCCAAAACTCAGCCTCCTGCACCTGACTGATCAGAATCTTGATCACCTTTACCGGCGATACCAATAGAAGATCATGTCCGATTGCCGAAGCAGCAAGCTGCCAGACGATCAGCCAGAATATCAGGGCAAGCACCCTCTGAACATTATTTTTACCTCGTGAAGTAGAAGTCATCTTCTGGCAGAGCTCCTCCTACCGACTGGGGATTGGCATCGAACAGTACTTGAAGGTAGCCGCCGACTTTTGCTTTCATCTCATCGCCTTCGATATAGGTGATATTGCAAGCAGGAATCGCTTTCTCCGCAATGGGTGCTTTGGCAACAATTCCGTACTTCTCTACCCATGCGGCCGCCTCTTTCACGTTGGCGTTTACGTATTCCGTAGATGCTTCATACTCATCCAGGAATTCGCTGAAAGCCATGGGATTTTCCTCCGCAAAGGCCTTTCTTACAAGGACCACACCCGTTACCATGCTGCTGTCCGGACTCACTTTATCCCATTCTTCCGTAAAGCTCAATGCCACTCTAATTTTTTCGTTCTGCATCTGCACAGCGGTCACATAAGGCTGGGGAAGGACTGCAATGGTGTTTTCTGCATTCTGGAGCATTGCAGCGATTTCCGTCGATTCGCTCTTGTACTCGATCGTCACATCTTTCCCGGGCTCTATGCCGTTCTGTTGCAGAATGTAGTTAAACGTAAACTCCGGAGTCGTTCCCTTTCCGGTGCTGTAAACGGTTTTGCCTACCAGGTCCTGAATCGAATGAACCGTGTCACCGCTCTCTACTACATATAGCACGCCCAGAGTGTTGATAGCCGCTATCTGTACCGCGCCTTCAGTCTTATTATACAGCACGCTGGCTAAATTGCACGGAATAAGAGCGATATCAATTTCGTTGTTCACCAGCTTGGGAACCACCTCATCGGCAGTTCCGTATACCTCAAACTGGTAATCATGCTTCGTATTGCCCTCCTCCGCATCGTTCATCAGCTTAACCATCCCCATGGTGGTGGGGCCTTTTAGAGATGCGATGCGGAAAGTAACTGCCTCCGCCGCTTCCTGTTCCGGTTCCGCCTCCGGCTCTTCCGTTGCTGCTGTTCCGCAGCCAGCCAGCAAGCCCAGACAGAGCACAAATACCATCAAGAACGCAAACCATTTTTTCATATTAATTCCCCTCTTTACGGATATCCGCCGATTAGTTTATTTAAATATGATGTATCAATGCAACACCTTTCTGTCAGTTTAAAAAATCCTTATGCAAGAACATAAGGATCCTGTTGATCGACTGTTACAAGAAACCCCATATTTGTCTCTCGCCTTCTCACTCGGGGCGGACCCTTGTGCTTTCAGAACGAAGATCTATTTTGTTAATATTATAAACAAAATTCTTCATTCTTTGCAAGAGAATTCTTGTTAATTATTTGGTAATGTTGCCATACTATCCCGTTTACGTCACCATACTATTCTATTTGCGCTTCCATGCTGTCCTATTTTGCACGTCATAGTTTTCTTTGTCATCCGACCTTTACTTTGTCCAACTGCGCTTATTAAATAGCATCTGCAATCCTGTCCCCTGCTTCCCGGGTTCCCGTCAACTTCATGCCTTCCGTCATGATATCCTGAGTGCGGTAGCCTGCCTTGAGAAACTCTTTTACCGCCCCTTCCACCGCATCTGCTTCCTCGGAAAGACCGAAACTGTAGCGCAGCATCATAGCTGCAGACAGGATGGTGGCAATGGGGTTTGCCACGTCCTTTCCCGCCAGATCGGGAGCGCTTCCGTGGATGGGTTCATACATGCCGAAGGACCCTCCCCTCATACTGGCTGAGGGAAGCAGCCCGATGGATCCGACAATCATACCGGCCTCATCGGAGAGTATGTCCCCAAACATATT
>JAAYNC010000001.1:0-1623 GCA_012521055.1 Eubacteriales Family XIII. Incertae Sedis bacterium | reverse complement strand
GCACGGAACTGGTTCTTCAGGATTGCGGCTAAATCGGCTATGACCTGATCTCCGTAAACGTGCCCCTTCGTATCGTTGATTTTCTTGAAATCGTCAATATCCAAAACTATCATCGCGTGCCTGCCGTGGCGGCACTCCTCCAGGAATTTCCGGATATAGACTTCCATTGCAAGCTTGTTGTACAAACCGGAGCCGCTGTCGATCTGAGTCCTGGCTTCAAGCAGCTGGATCGCCTTTTTCTCATCATCGATATCCAAGGCCCTGCCCACGCTCTTGATGGCCTTACCATTATCGTCCAACAGCAAAACTTCCTCAATCCGATGCCAGATATATTCGTTCCCTTTTCCCAGGAACCGGAACTCTCCCACAAGTTTTTCCGTAAAGGGCGGAATTTTTGTGTGTAAATCGATAAAGGCCTGCGCATCATCCGGATGAACGTGGCCGGCTTCCACCACGGAGTAGGGGAACCCTTCCGTTACGGGCTCATATCCCATCCGAGATTTGAATCCGTTCGGATATACGATTGTGTTCCTTTCGAAATCCGCTTCGAAAATTATACTGTTGGAGAGGGATGTGACAATGCGAAAACGTTCTTCGTTCCATTTCAGTTCCTTGTTTCGCTTAATCAAATCTATCTTACGGTTTCTTTCTCTAAACCAGAAAGCCAAAACCCCGGGAGCCAATGCGACGAGAATGCCGAGGCAGAGTTTCAACGCAATCCAGAACAGTTCCGTTGACTGCGCCCTGATATGTTTCATGGGAACACCGCAAAGAACGTACCAGTCATTGACGTCCAGAGGCTCATAGTACGCATTCTGCAAGTCCCCATTGCCGACAAAAGTAAAATATCCTTGCTGCCGGGTTATCATATCGTGAGTCAACTGCTGCGCTGTGATGCTGCTTTCCGTATCCTCCCTTGTCAGGAAAGTGATAATGTTCACATCCTTTATCGGGTGCTCATCCGGCACAGACCTGACAACGATATCTCCATTCCCCGCAATGATGTATACATAACCCAACCCATCAAAGATGGAGTGGTCGATAAGGTTTTGCAAATCCTCCACTCGGATCGCCGCGCATAAAGCCCCTCGAACGCCGGAAGCATCGCGAATGGGATGGGCAAAGATGAACACTTCTTCTTCCGTAACCCTGCTCTTCAATAGGGAGGAAATATTCTGATAGCCCTGCATGGCTTTTTTAAAATAGTAGCGGTCTGAAATATCCAATTCAAGGCCTTCATTGTTTACGGCTATTCCTTCCTCATTTGCGACGAAAACCGTCGAAAACTGCGAAGTAGTTTTCATGCTGCCCATTATGAGACGAAGCGGTTCGGATTGAAGCAAATCCTCCTCACTCTCGGCGAATTTAGCAACCGGAGCCAATGTGGTCCATTGCCCTTCAATCTTGGTTTCCATGAGCTGGGAAATACCTTTTGAAACGTCGCGAAGCGTCATAACCGCATGATCTGAAACGTGACTGTCAATAGACGCAAAAAATGACAAAAAAGAGGCTAAAAGAATGAATCCCAACCATGCTATTAGCCCCACCGCGATAGACCAGAAATTTATTTCGGTTTTCTTTTCTATTATCGGCCTTGTTCTTGGCATTTTTTAATGCCTTCCT
>JAAYNC010000045.1:0-9731 GCA_012521055.1 Eubacteriales Family XIII. Incertae Sedis bacterium | reverse complement strand
ATTATGGCTTTTTTTACCGTGGGGATTAATACCGCACTTCCCGCTCCGCCAGGAAGCCTTACCTTTGGCCTGTGGTAATCTCCTATAACGGAAGCGTTGACGTTCCCATGGCGATCAAACTGAACACCGCTCAGAAAAGCCGCGTCCAACTTTCCTCTCATGGAAAGATCGAATACTTTTTCTAAAGGGAATACAGCTTCTGAACGATCCCACAACTCCCAGCCAGCTGAAGAGTATTCTGACAAGACGGTACCTGCCGGATTGACTCCTCCGGGAATATTGAGCAAGGTGGCATTTTTTGCATGGGTTGCTTTGGCAAGCTTCATGGCCACCAGAGGAAGCTGGGAGGCCACCCCCTGAAATACGGTTTCACCGTCTTCAATTAAGCGGGCCATTGTGCAAACCATCAGATCCGCCGGGTGAATACTACTTTGGTTAATCATTTTAAAACCTCTGCCTCCCTCCATACCGGTCGGCCCTTTCATATCGCGCAAGGTATTCCGAAAGGGTTTTGTCCTTATCTTTCTCCGTCCCTGATAAAAAGGACTTCAGGACATTTTTGTCTATATCGTAAAGAGTAGGACAACTGCAGGGAGATGCTCCCTTCCTTGCAGGAATTACCCCGCTTACCAAAAAACCGGGAATTGTGACTTCCTTCGGGCTCGTCGTTAAATATGGTCTGTTTATAATTTTTTCTGTGGTCAATATTATTCGTTTGGAAGAAAGAGCTATCAACTCGTCGTCATATACCGGTCCCCTAATGATTCCGTTTCCTTTTTCGTCGCACTCTTGCACATGAATTATGGCCACATCGGGTTCTATGGCCCGAACAACGGTGATATCTTCACCGGTGAAGGGATCGCTGATAACTTTGAAATAATCGTTAACCTTAACAAGGTCGCTGTTTATAATTCCTTTTACGGGCATGAATGAAACACCGGCCTTTGCCGCCCGCAAAGCGGATATAACCGTATAACAGGCATGTTCATTGGACTTGACCAGTCCATCCTGCACGGCTTTTCTATAATAAGAGGCGAGACCATATTCCGTCTCATAACTGATGAACCCTGCGTCTACAACGGAAACGCATCCTCCTGCGCAAAGGAGGTCCACATCATGACCGCCGGCAGTTTTAACTACTCTCAGCCCTTTTTTGCCCTGCCTTACTATTTCTCTCAGAAACGCCATAGGAGCCCGGTGGAGTACATTTCCTCCGATTGCTATGGTCATTCCGTCTTCGATGAGGTTTACGCCTTCTTCAAGTTTCATTACCTTTGACATGAGATCACCTGCCTGGCCTTACTTGGCCGCGTTGCACACGATGTTGACCGCATCCCAAACTCCCGTAAAAGGAGGAGCGTAACACAGATCCGTCATTCCAAGCTCATCGGTAGTTGCGCCGCCGGTTATTGCCGCGGCGAAAATGTCTATGCGCAGGACCACTCCCTTTTTACCGGCACCTTGGGCTCCCAGTATTCGCTTTGTACCTTTTTCGTAGATCAGCTTGAATCTTATCGGCGATGGTTCCGGATAATACGGGGGTAGATCCTGGGTATCAACGACTACCTTGTCATAATCTATTGAAAGCTCTTTTGCTTCTTTCTCGGAAAGCCCGGTCCTAGCCATCTCAATATCGAAAACCTTAATGGCCGCAGAACCTACGGTGCCTATATATTTCCTGTGTTTACCGCCCACATTCTCGCCGGCTATCCTGCCGCACTTGTTGGCAACAGTGCCCAGCGGAATGTATGCGTTTTCTTCTTTGAGCAGATGATATACCAGGGCGCAGTCACCGGCGGCATATATATCATCCATATTAGTTCGCATCTCTCGATCCACTATGATGGCGCCATTTTTTGCCATGTGAATGCCGCTGCCCTTTAAAATATCCGTGGCAGGTCTGACTCCTAAAGCCATCAGCACCAGATCCGCCTTGTACTCTCCCTTTGAAGTGACGATCCTTTCAACCCTTTCTCTGCCGTCAATGCGTTCCAGCCTCTCTCCCAGTTTGAGAATCACGTGGTTTCTCAACAGTTCTTCTATAGCAAGGCTTGCGATTTCTTCATCAAAGGGTGTTAATATCCTATCGGCCATTTCGACAACGGTAACATTTCTGCCCATCTGGCGAAAGGCCTCTGCCATTTCAATACCGATATATCCTCCCCCTGCCACCACTATGTCCTTGACATTTTCATCGACGGCATTATTTATCATATCGCCGTCGTCAAGACTTTTAAGAGTAAATACCCCTTTCAGATTTTTTCCCTCAATGGGCGGAATTACAGGACCGGCACCTACAGCTATCATCAGCTTGTCATATTTGTCTATAAAAACGTCTCCCTTCGAATGATCTTTCACAAGTATGGATTTGTCCCCGGGGAAAACCCTTAGGACCTCATGTTGTAAAAAGCAATTGATGCCGTTTCTCTCGTACTCTTCTCTTGTTCTTGCAATTAACTTATTTCTATCGGCAGACACTCCTGATATATAATATGGAAGTCCGCAGGCTCCGTAGGAGAGATGCTTTCCCTTTTCATATACAGTTATTTCGGCGGAGCTATCCATTCTTCTCAGCTTGGCCGCACAGGACATTCCCGCCGCTACGCCGCCGATTACAATAAGTTTCATTTCTAACCTCCGCACACAGGGTTCCTATTCATAACAGTTTCTCAATTTCGGCGTATGCTTCGATCAGCGCTTTTTCCGGAGAGATGGTCCCGGTGAAAGCCTGATGTATGTATTTATAAAGAGGGGCCATAATGGCTCCCATGTTCACAAGGGACGGAAGGGGTTTGGCATATTGCTCCAGCATGGCAAGATGGCTGTCATACCAGGGATTCTTGTTTCTGCCGGCTTCATAGGTGGATATCCTCACCGGCGAACCGGCATAGTTTCCCACCGCCTTGTCAACATCTGTCGATGTCAGATACATTAGGAGTTTTTCCGCCTCGTTTTTGTTGGCGGATTTAGATGTTATTCCGAAACTCCATGTGACGTTCCACGCGGTTTTAAAGGTGGAAAAGCCCACATCGGCAAAATCCTCACATCCACCGGTAAAATTAACACCAAGCTGGCCACCCCAGGTTACCGCAAGGGCAACTTTTCTTTCTCTGAAAGCCTGGCTAACCTCTGTGTTTCCAAAATTCTCAGTACCGGTAATTGCATATTCTTTCAGGTTGATATATTTTTTTAAAGCCTTGACTCCCTCCGGGCCGTTAAACGTGGGAGCCCCGTCGGTAAAGGCATCTACACCTTCCGTTCTCAAATAAGGAAGGAAATCCAGGAATACCTCGGATTCGTGAGCTTTCATTGCAACACCGGCCATTCCGTTAAAGCCGTGACATTTGGCAACTATCTCCCTATACTCGTCCGTACTTATGGCTTCGGGGAGAAGTTTTCCTATTCTTTCAAGCACGGCAGATTTTCTATATAGAATGATGTGTCCGTCGCAAAAAGACGGGTACAGGTACCTGGTTCCCAATACTTTCATTTCATCGTCCACTACCGGAAGTATGTCTTCCGGATGATAACCCGCGGCACCGGGCTCGCTAAGCTCCGCCAGGTATCCTTTTTCTACAAAATCTCTGAGCCAAAGGTGTCCGGCAACCATAACGATGTCGTACTGCTTTGTCCCGCTAAAGGCGTCCATGAGGGTTCCGTAATAGCTGTCCCAAGGTACTATATCAAAATCTACTTTGATGCCCTCAGCCTCTTCGAAGCGCGGCAATATACCGTATTCCGGACGCGTATAAGCATCCACGGCGGGATCTCCCACCGCCAGCACTCTGATGGTTTTCACCTCAAGCCTCCTTACTGTATGCCTTATAGCTCCGGTTCTTTATCCACAATGCCTACCACCAATGCATCGATGGGGGCTTCCTTGTCGAGACCGAACCTGACAGAGGAACCGGTAGTGATCATCACCAGCTCGCCTATTCCGGCACCCAGCTGATCCGCTGCCACAAAGATCCGGTCCTCGTCACCGTAATAAGGCTTTATCAGCAGCAGCTTATATCCCGTGAGTCTATCGTTTTTCCTAGTGGATACGATATTACCCATTATTTTACCAAGTAACATCAGAAATTCTCCTTTTTGATTACTTCAAGCAAATCGCCGTTATTCAGGAAAAAGGCATTTGCATCGTCCGTGTCCAAATGAAGCTCCAGAGAGGAAGCCGGACTCACTCTGATGATAACACCGCCGAGAATTCCGGGCTTTACTCCTCCCACTCTGACATGCACTTTTTCTCCGTCACTGCAACCGAATTGCGCTGCATCCCGCGGGGTCATGTGAATATGGCGATCAGCGACAATGATGCCCTTCGCCAACTCCAATACCCCTTTAGGACCCCTGATCCTTATCCCCGGAGTTCCCGCAAGATTTCCCGAAGGTTTAACCGGCACATCCATTCCTAAAGCAAAAGCATCCGTCCTGGAAATCTCCACCTGGGTTTCCGCTCTTACGGGCCCTACTACCCGGACATTTTCAAGATTACCTTTTTTTCCCTCAATGGTTACTGTTTCCTGAGCGGCATACTGCCCGGGCTGAGAGATATCTCTATGCACCGAAAGCTCGTACCCCGTTCCGAACAGTAGATAGAGGTCCTCTTCCGATAGATGTACGTGCCTTGCGGAAATTGCCACCGGAACGCGGAAGGCAGATTTTTCAATCCTGACTCCTCTTTGAGTCAGTTCTGCGATTACCATTTCCGCTATTCGGGTCTTCAGGTTTTCGTCCATTGCGCTCACCGCTATTATTTGATAATCGGAAGCACCTTGACCAAATCCGCATTGGGTCTCGGGATCACATGAGCCGCCACAATCTCGCCGATCCTTTGAGCGTTCTCTACTCCAGCTTCAACCGCCGCCTTTACGGCTCCCACCTCTCCCTGAATCACAACGGTGACGAGGCCAGATCCTATTTTCTCAGTCCCTACTACTTCCACGTTAGCAGATTTAAGCATGGTATCGGCAGCTTCAATGGCTGCGGTGAGTCCCCTTGTCTCGATCATTCCCAGTGCTTTCATTTTTTCTCCTCCTTCTTTCCGCCTGCCGCGGCAGGTGTTATTTACTCTAAACTGTTTTCCTGTCGGCTTTCAGCCGGTCTCATTTCTGCTTTGCCGCCTGAGGCAACATGCCGGCAACGTCTTCAGACGGTCTGGGAATCACATGGACCGCAACGATTTCTCCCACTCTTTGCGCGTTTTCCACTCCCGCTTCTACAGCCGCCTTTACAGCACCCACCTCACCGGTGACAATGACCGCCACCATTCCTGAGCCGATTTTCTCGGTGCCTACCATTTTTACATTGGCTGCTTTCAACATGGTATCAGCCGCTTCAATGGCAGCAACCAAACCTCTTGTTTCAATCATTCCTATTGCTTCCATCTTTCACTTCCTCCAGTTATCATGTAATTTATTCATTTAATGGTTAGTAGTCAGGATTGCCGGTTTTTAACCGGTGCCTTACCTATAACAAATTTCATTATTTCTTTATGAGGTTTAGTTATAACGACGGCATTTTTAAACGCATCAGGGTACTCCCTTTCCGCCGCTTCCCGGGCTGCTTTTATGGCTTCCTCCACCTGGGAAACGCTTCCCCCGACAAAAAGGGTCACCATTTTGCCGCCCAATATCAGTTCTTTGTGAAGCAAAACTATGTCTGCAGCTTTGGACATGATGTCAAGTACATGAACCGCATTGGCATAGAACTGTACATCCACAATGCCCAAGGCGTCGGGAGATGGGCTCTCTTCCCCTTCCCTTATCTTGACTTTTCCGGTTTTCAGCAGTTTATATATGCCGCTTTCCGCGCCTGGTATCAGATGAACGAGCACATCCTTCTCCGGCAAGCGTTTAGTTGCGGACTTCTTGGCATTCTCAAGGGCAATATTTACCTGCTCCACTTCACCGGTGATCTTTGCCTGAAATGTGTTGGGAATTTCCGCGGCATCGCCCAGTGCAGGGTTGTTGCAATCTATTCCTTCAATTGTGATATTCGCGCTTTTGCAGGCTTTATCCAAAGCGTCCAGGACTACGCTATAGCCTAAAGCTTCTATAAACCCCGCTGCTAATTTTTTCATGCTTTCCTCGGTAAAATATAATAATTTCATTTAAGCGGTTTATATAATCCTAAAACCCCCTTCTGCCAAGGTGCATCTTCTGACTCGTGTAAAAGTTTTTGCGGAGGTTACTCCTTCGCCGGTAGGTCCTGCAATGGTAAATGTAGTCGAGCCTTCTCCTTTATATCCCACGCCCGCCAAAGTGGGCGCATTCTTTACAAACAATGTGGTATTGACGGCTTTGGCGAAACGAGTCATATTAACCACATCCCTGGAGAAAATAGATGCAGTATGTCGATTGCCTTGTTCTGCCCTTACCGCCATGGTTATGGCTTCGTCCACATCCGTACAGCGAACGATGGGCAGCACAGGTATCATCTGTTCAAGCTGTACATAGGGATGGGAAAAATCCACTTCGCAAAGGAGGATTTTAATGTTATCTTTCTTGACTCCGATAGCGTTTAAAATGGATTCCGCGCTCTTGCCTATCCATTCTTTTTTCACATGGTATTCGATTTCCATCTTGCCGCTGCGGAAAGCGGCTCCGCTCTTTTCATCTGCTGTGAGGGTCAAATCCATAACTTTGGCAAGTTCCTGGCGTCCCAGCATATATGCGCCGTTTTGCAGCATGTGATATATCAGTTCATCTGCTATGGCCTGTACAGCAAACACCTCTTTTTCCGCAATGCAGAGGATGTTGTTATCGAAAGCGGCCCCTTCGATAATGCTCTTTGCCGCATGCTCTATATCTGCAGTTTCATCCACAACGACAGGAGGATTCCCCGCTCCCGCTCCTATGGTTTTCTTTCCTGATCTGAGCAACGCTCTAACCAGGCCGGCGCCGCCCGTACCGACTAAAAGGTTCACCCGGGGATCGCTTGCTATTTCATTAAGAGTTTCTATTGTGGGATTTTCTATCATCGTGATAAGATTTGCCGGTCCTCCCCCTTGCCTTATGGCGGAATCCAGCAGACGTACAACATAGGAACAACACTTTACTGAAGAAGGGTGTACATTAAATACGACAGAATTTCCTGCAGCGAGCATGGATATGGTGTTATTGATGACCGTTTCCGCAGGATTAGTTACCGGTGTAATAGCACCGATCACACCAAAGGGCGCCATTTCCTCGATGGTCAAACCGTAATCTCCGGAAATCGCCGTGGTCTTCAGATCTTCAACTCCCGGGGTTTTAAGCGCCGCCAACAGTATTTTGGCGACTTTATCTTCCTTTCGGCCAAGTCCGGTCTCTTCAAATATCATCTGAGCAATCGTCTCAGCTTCCCTTTGGGCCGCCTCCCTTACGGAGGCTATTATATTATTCCTGTCTTCTATCTTGAAGTTTACCGTATATTCCTGTTGAGCCTTATGGGCAGCTGATACAGCTTCGGCTACGGAAACAAATAGCCGGGCACCTGTTGAGCTTTCAGTTTTCCCAATTGCCGCTTCCGAAGCCGTTTTTACCGGAGAAACATGGCCGTTGTGATGAGTCCCGGCGGCTTGTTCTACATTTTTTATTACCTGTTCAATTATCCAGGCTACATCCCTTTCCGTTAATGAGATGGTCATTTTTTTACCTCCATGTAATTAAAGGAAGACTGGGAACTGTTTTAACGATTGCTGTTTAAAACTGTAGCCGTTACCTTTTCCGCTATGCTGCGGAGAAGGGCCTCTTTTTCCTGAGTTATTGACTCTTGATTCATTGAGGAGGAGGAAATAAAAGGCCCTTTATTCTTTTCTTCTATTGAGCAAACCGGCTTTCCGCCTGATGTTATGCCGAGATTTTTTCTGATTTCAATCAAGCGCTCAACCTGCCCGCAACTCAATTCGTTGCTCTTTCCGATAATATTAGATGTATACATCATAATGGCTGCATAATGTTCGAGTGATTCCATGCGATAGTAGGCTTCAATGAGATCGCTTCCCCATGTAAGAGCACCGTGGTTTGCCAGCAAGACAGCATTATGGTCTTTGCAATAAGGAGCGATGGATTCCGGCACCTCTTCGGTTCCCGGCGTAGCATAAGGAGCAATGGGGACTGTCCCCAACATGACCACCGCTTCCGGAAGCAAGGCTTTATCAAGCTCTATGCCTCCAATGGCAAAGGATGTAGCGATAGGAGGGTGGGCGTGAGTTACAGCCATAACTTCCGGATTCTCTTTATAAACCCGTAGATGCATCTTTATCTCCGACGACGCCTTTCGGGTTCCGGATATTCTTTCACCCTTCATGTTGAGCTTAACCAACATGTCAGGAGTCATAAAACCTTTTGATACGCCGGTGGGAGTACATAGTATGGTATCCCTGCCTATACGTACCGATATATTGCCGTCATTTGCCGCAACGTAACCGCGATTGTACATACGCTTTCCAATATCGCATATTTGCTTTCTGGCAATAAATTCCGGCATATAGTTTGTACGATTATACATTCCTTCGCCTCCTAAAAAGCTTATCCTTGGAATGGCTTGTACTTTATTATTGCCCACTTCATGTTGTTTGTCAACATGTTTTTGTTGGTTTGTTTGGTTTTCAGAATACACAATATTTATTTATTTGGTTTTATGTGGCTAAAATACAAAAAATGCTGTACATAACGGAAATAATTCATTATAATTTTTATGATCATCTTTAATCATTCCAGTACTCAGACAAAACGGATTAATCAATAAATTTATTGTTCGTTGATAAAACGTAACAGCTAGAATAAACAATTTAAGGAGAGATGACAGACATGCTGGCTATTACCAGAAAAGAAAAAATCAAAGAATTATTAGCTGAGAAGAAAAGTGTTACGGTTGCGGAATTGGCAAAGATGTTCAACCGCACTGAAGAGACCATTCGACGCGACCTTACCCAGCTTGAAGCCGAGGGCTTTTTAAAACGTATTTACGGCGGAGCATATATAGAGGATATAGTGCAAAGCGATGTGGATGTTAAACTGAGAGAAAAAATAATGGTGAAGGACAAGGAAATCATCGCCAATGAATGTGCAAAGCATATCATGGACGGGGAATCTATATTCCTCGATGCTTCCACAACTTCTTTATATATAGCTACAAAAATAAAAAACAGGAGACTGACAGTTATCACAAACTCGTTGAAGATTGCCAACCTGCTTTCGGCAGCCGAGTCTATCCGCCTCCTCATGATAGGCGGCATCCTGGACAATAGCTCATTGTCCTTTGTAGGCAAAAATGCTCAGGCAGATATGATGCAATATTTTGTGGACAAGGCTTTTATCTCCTGCAGATCCATCCACTTGAAAACCGGGATAACAGATTCAAACGAGCAGCAGGCCGAGGTCAGGAAACTTGCCATCAAGCATTCGAACCACGTTTACCTCGTTGTGGATCATACGAAATTCGACAAGACATCTTTCGCTCTGATAGGGCAGATCGACGAAATCGATACGGTGGTGGTGAACAGACCGCTGCCGCCGGAATGGGTGGAAGCTTTCCAGGCAAACAACGTGAATATAATTCAACCTGAGAACTGACGGGAGGCCCATTGGCCGGATGTTTTAACAGACAAAAAGATAACCGATCGGACATACGTCTCAACCGGCTACCTGATGATGGTGCCCAGAGCCGGAATCGAACCAGCGACACGTGGATTTTCAGTCCACTGCTCTACCAACTGAGCTATCTGGGCATGCAGGACGACAATT
>JAAYNC010000118.1:0-7466 GCA_012521055.1 Eubacteriales Family XIII. Incertae Sedis bacterium | reverse complement strand
GATCTTTATGAGCTCCTCTATCTCCTGGGGAGTGAGTACGGCCGTAGGTTCGTCGAAGATCAGGATCTCGTTTTCCCGGTAGAGCATTTTCAATATTTCAACACGCTGCTGCATGCCTACGGTGATATCCTCAACAATGGCATCAGGGTCTACGGCAAGCCCGTACTTTTCTGAAAGGGCGATTACTTTCTCCCTCGCCTCTTCCATTCGCAAAAAACCGTTCTTCGTGGTTTCTACACCCAAAATGATGTTTTGAAGCACCGTAAAATTGTGTACCAGCTTGAAGTGCTGGTGTACCATGCCGATCCCGAGAGCATTGGCCACATTGGGATCGCTGATATTTACTTCTTTTCCGTCTTTCTTGATGATACCTTTATCCGGTTGATAGAGACCAAAGAGTATGCTCATCAGTGTAGATTTTCCTGCTCCGTTTTCACCGAGCAGCGCATGGATTTCACCCCTCTTAAGCTGGAGGGTGATGCCATCATTGGCGATTACTCCGGGGAATTCTTTTGTGACGTTCAACATTTCGATTACATAATCATCCATTGCTGCCCTCCGTTTTCATCAAATTTCGCATTAATACCACGCGACAGGCATTCATTCATCACAAACAGGAGAAGTTAGCAGACATCCTGTTCAACTGAACCTAATTATACATGAATTGCCAGTAAAAATAAATCATAAATGTATATGCCCTCCAAAGACATGACACAAACAACAACGAACCCTTGTTAAAAGGGTTCGTTGAAAAAAATCATTTTGTTGTTTGTCCTTCCTTCAGACAAATGCATCAAAGAAAGGTAAACCGACGCAGTTGATTATCAAATGTTACTGTACCAAGGTATATTTAACCCTTGTCAATCCCAGGTCATCCAAGGTCAGCTCATTCCCGTTCTCGTCAACGTCTTTCTTCAGCACGATCTCTCCGGAAGCAAGAGCCGCAAAGACCTTATCGTAGTCCTCCTGGGAGAAAGTATTGAACTTGGATGTTTCCATCGGCAGTTGGACACCGTCCTCGGCTGCTCCGTATACCAAACCTTGTCCGCCGGGGAATTCACCTTTGTAGTAGGCATCCAATGCGGATTGTACGGATGCGGCCAAACCTTTCATTGCAGAGGTGATGACCGTTTCGGATTCGCCGCTCTGATCTACGTCAACGCCGATAACCTTTCCACCCGTCGCTTCAGCAGCGGACATTACGGAGTTACCCACAAGACCGCCGCAGGCAAAGATAACTTCTACGCCTTCTGCATACCAGGAAGTGGCCAGAGTCTGGGTTTCCGGTGTGGCATCGAAGTTGCCGGTATAGTGATACTTGAGTTCGATGCTGTCGATACCGAGCTCTTCAGCAGCAGCTTCGGCACCCTGAGCAAAGCCATAGCCGAAACGAACTACTGCAGGAACTGCCATTCCGCCCATGAAACCTAACTTGGTATAGCCGTCCTTTACGGCTGCATAGCCGGCCAGGTAACCGGATTGCTCTTCCGCATAGACGATGCCTACCGTATTGTCATTGGTCCGGAACTCGGTGTAATCCGAATTGTGAGGATTGCCGTCAATCAGAATGAAGTGGACATCTTCATACAGATCCTGGGCGATGAAGATGGGCTCTTCAAACAGGAATCCCGGAGTAACTATTATTTTAGCTCCGCCTTCAACAGCAAGCTGAATGGCCGCCAGATAAGCATCCGTGGTCTGCTCTGTGGGCTTGTAGTATTTGTGAGTAATTCCATGCTCCTCTGCATAAGCCACGATTCCTTCCCAAGTACCTTGGTTAAAGGACTTGTCATCGATGGAACCGATGTCGGTGATCATTGCAATCTCGTACCCTTCGGCCGCGGGCTCGCCCTCATCCCCGGGTGCGGGTTCCCCACCGCCGCAGGCAGCAAGACTGAACACCATTACGAAGGCCAACAGCAATACTAATAATCTTTTCATCTGCTCTTCTCCTCCTAATAATTTCCTTAGCGACAGCGATAATGAACTTTTTTCCATTATACCCCAACAAACAGAAAGTGAAAAGTAATATTTTCAATTCTATCAGCTTATTCGCTCTTGATCTTTATATTAGCCCCTCTTCGGGAACCTTGAATTCCTCAAACTCTTCCCTGTTCTTCGGAACATAAATGTCGCCCGCTATAATGGCCTTTGCGTATAAATCTGCCAAAGACTTGACTTCATTTGAAAGGTTGCCTGCGGCATCGGAATATCCCACCGCTTCGAAGTCCAGGCCGAACTCATAAACGGCTCCTTCAAATTTACCTTCCATAAAGCTCTGAATTGCCAGGTGTACCCCGTGATCCACCCGCTTAAACATGGAACACAGCACTGCGTCCGGATTGAGATCAGATTGATCTTTGTCCACACCTATTGCCCAAACGCCTTTTTCACCTGCGGCTTCGATGACTCCGATGCCGCACTCACCGGCCGCATGGAAGACCACATCGGCACCCTCTTCTATGAGGGACAAGGCTGCTGCTTTTCCGTGTTCTGCATTATCGAAGCAACCGGTATATTCCACCAATACCCTTGCCTCAGGATTGATAGCCTTGATTCCGGCTCGATACCCGAACTCAAAGCTTTCAATCGTGCCGTCTTCCGCACCTCCTACAAATCCCAATATCTGAGTTTCTGTAGTCAATGCAGCTATTATACCCACAATAAATGATCCCTCTTCTTCTTTGAAGGAAAGGATCATTACGTTGTCCGCAACCTGGACTTGGGAATCAACAACGGCAAAATAAGTGTCCGGATTATTCTCCGCAATTTCCTGCAGCGTATTAGCATCGATATAGCCGACGGCAATAACAAGATCTGCTTCCCCGGCTACGGCAGACACGGTTTCTATGTAAGCATAACGATCTTCCGGTTCCTCTATCGTCACTTCAATTCTATAGTCTTTCGCTGCTTTGAGAATTCCTTCATATGCCATGTCGTTGAAGGATTCGTCCCCGAGTCCTCCTTCCGACGCAACCATAACTACCTTGGGTAAAGAGTCGATAGGTTGCGCGTTGGTCGCATCGCATGAAGAAAGACTGAGCATCAGCACAAGAATCAGAAACAGCGATAAAATCTTCTTCATAAGATAAAATATTCCCCCCGAAACAATGATTCACAGAGCGGTTTGTCCCGATCTATGTTAGTTCTATCCTTTGATAAAATCACGGTTTTAGCCGCTATATCCGAAGGTTATTATACTACAACGGGAGAGACCGGGCAAGAATTATACGACCGGCGGAGAATTTACCAGGGAAAAGCAACGGGCGCCTTTAACTCTATGGGTCCTTTGAAGAATAAACGGGGGCGGAACCTAAATGTGCTTTATGCGCATAGATTCCGCCCCCTGACATCATATATCGTTACCTGATAACCTACTTGAGCATATCGACCAGCTTAAGGATATCCTCCGTTTCCTTGGCCATCAGTTCTTTAAGAACAGCTCTCTGTTCTTCGATTGCTTTCCTGTAAATCTCGATTTCCTTAGAGAAATCTCCGCCCTCTTCTTCATATCGTTCAAACAGTGAACGGGTGGCCTCGGATACTTTGGCCGGAACGAAGGATTTGCCCGTACCCCAGAACAGATTGTCCTGGTTATCTTCACCGTAGAACATATCGTAATGAATCTCCATTACTTCAGGGCTGAAGTACATCTCGTACCACTCGAAATATTCGTTAATTGCCCAGGCGTATTCGTCTGCCGCCGTGACCACATCCCCTTCTTCAAGAGCGGCGATGACAGCTTCCATAAGGGCAATGTTTTTCTGTGGCGATTCATGGGGTACTACGGGTGTTTCGTACATCAGTCCAAGCAAAGTATCCTGTACAAATTTGAAGATCTTCAGGTTCTCCTTGTTCAAAGCCCTTGCTTCCGCGCGAATGGCGTCAATTTCGCTTTGATCCGCTCCGGATTTGACGGCTTCCACGTAACGGATGTTGAGGTCGATAACCTTGTCCTTTGCTGCAACAGCGGCTTCGCCAAGCTTCTCCACCGCCTCCTTGTAGGCTTCCACATCGGCTCCGGCGGCTTTGCAGATCTCTTCATCAAGGGCTTCCGTCAGCCGGTCATACTGGGATGTGTAATCCAGGAAATGCGCCGGCAGCTGATCGATGAAGATGGCAAAAGTTCCGTAGAACTGGATATTGAAGTTTGCCACATTCTCATTGTATGTCTCAGGTGTATCGAAGTTGGTGTGATAATAATCGTAATAGAAGGGGAATACCGTCTCCATATCTCTCTGGAGCAGGAATCCGTTAACGGTAGACGGGACGCCGCCTACATAATAAGAGAAATCGTCTGAATATGTATAAGTCTGATAGCCTTCCGTCAGCACACCGTCAGGGAAACATCCCACGGGTTCCGGAGCAAAACCTTTGTTTACAAAAATATCGATCAGACTATAGAGTTCCGGCGCTGAATAAACGCTGGTATATGTGCCAAATTCATAAGCGGGAAGCTCAAAGTTTATGAAAGCCAAAGTCTTTCCTGCCCATTCGGGACGGGCTTCGTTTATCATGCGCCATGCGCCGATTGTCCAGTCGAACTGGGTGTAGATGGCTCCCCATTCTTCGGCTCCGTGCAGGCAGAACACTATATCGTTTTCGGGAACGTACCCGGAATCCAGCATAGCTTTTGCGATGGCCAACACGATGCCCACTGCAATGTTATCATCCTGGAATCCTTCGAAATACATATCGTAATGAGCTCCTACCATAATTTGCTGCTCGGAGTTCTTACCCTTTATTTTACCGACAACGTTATAGGACGTTCCGCCGGGTTCCACCACATTATCAACCTTTAATGTCCCTATAACGGTGCCTTTCTCCTCAAGCTGAGCTTTGATGTATTCGGCGTCGTTTTGGGTGATGTTGACACAGGGGATGCTTACTGGTCCGCAAATATCGTTAGCATTATATGCGTCTTTGCTGATTTCTGAAAATCCGCTGACACAGGAGTTTATAATGGCTGCAGCCCCTTGTAATTCGGCTTCCAACATGGGATATGTAATCCACCAGTCCGCTCTCATATCGATATCGACCAGTACGATCTTTCCTGTCACGTCGCCTTCGTATTCTTCATAATCCCACATAGTGCCTGTGCCCATGTACACAATTTCGGCCGTTATGCCTTCTTTGGGAGTAGCAGCGGTTGCGTAGGAGTGAGGTTTAATGACCCTGTCATCGCCTTCCAATGTCAGCGTAGCGTCATTAAACTGCCATTTGTCCACTCGGACACCGACTTTTTCGGTCTCCTCAAGTCCCATATCCTCCATTACAGAAAGAAGATAATCTGCCGCCGCATGTTCCGCATCGCTGCCCGCAGTGCGCGTACCCAGACTGGAAGAAAGATATTTGGGATTCTTGGATAATTCATAGGCGATATCATATGCGAAGTCCGGATCTACCGCTTCCAGGTAGTTATCCGTGACGTCACTTAATATGCTCTTTAGATCATCCAATGCCTGATCCCAGGGTTCCGGTTGCGGCTCAGGCTCGGGTGCGGGAGCTGCCGGTTCTTCATCAGGAATCAGAATCTTTTGATTGGGGAAAATCAGATGTGGATTCGACAGCTTGTTGTACTCCGCCAAACTCTGCCAAGTAGTGCCGTAATTTTTTGCAATCTTCCAAAGCACATCTCCCGGCTTAACTACATAAACCGTGTCTGCAAAAGCAACTGCAAAGCTGGACGCAACAAGAGTTATGGCTAGAAAGACGCAGAAAACTTTTCTCTTCAAGACAACACCTCCTAACTCCTATAAAGAAACGATTGGTTTTGTGAAAGGTTGTTTCCATTATAGTACATTTTGTTTATCCCGAGCAAACAAAAATCAAAAATTTCTGAATCTTTGGCAAAAAGTCAGACCCTTGAAGGCTGTGCTTCAAGGGTCTGTTGATACGCATTAAGAAAATAAATTGCATTTTTTACGGGCGAATGAACATCTGCACCCAATAACCGGCGCCTTTGCTGTCGGATACATAACCGACGCCGATTTCCGTAAAGCTGCTGTTCAGGATATTTGCCCTGTGTCCGGGTGAGTTCATCCAACCCCTCATTACGGATTCGGGATTCATGTATCCTTTGGCAATATTTTCGCCGGCTGCCGTATACTTTATGCCGAAGGATTTCATCATGTCAAAAGGCGAACCGTATGTAGGAGATGTGTGGGAGAAGTAATTATTATCTCTCAAATCTGCTGCTTTCGCTTCCGCCACTTTAGAAAGCTCTGAATTATACTTCAACGCCGGAAGCCCTTGGGCTGCTCTCTCTTTATTCACTAATTCCACCACCTGCATTTCATAGCTGCCGGCGGTCGCGTTGTTCCCGGCGGGAGCTGCCGGCTTCTGTGTTTCTGCGGGAACCGCAGGTTTTTTGGCCGCAGGAGTTTCTGTCTTAACCGGTGCGGGAACTGCAGGCTTTGCAGTTTCTGCCGGCTTTTGGGGCTTTGCAGATGCATTGGGAGCGCTAATCTTCGGTGCCTGCACTTTAGCAGGAGTCTTGCCAAAATTGCATTTCATTCCTTTTAGGGAGTTGTCGAACTTGCCGCAAGCCTCTTTCAGCACCTGAAGATCAAAGCAATTCTTAAGATTGGACATGTATTTTGAATAGAGATTCTGAATCTGCGCCGCGTTGACCTTTAGACCAACTTGCTCCAGGTTGCCAAAGCAGGACTGTTCTGCCGCAAAAGCTGTTGTCGGCATCAGCATTACGACGAGCATACATAAGACTACAACGTATTTGATACTTTTCTTCATACAAATCTACCTCCGTTTAAAAGTATCATGGATCCGTTGTGTGGGATCACAACTTTTATCGAATTGTTTTGTTTCATTCGATAAAATAAGTATAGGGGTTCTTTTTAGGTAATAGAACCCCTCAAATTCTTCCAATTACATATCCGCTTAATATGTGCTTTCTTTTTACGTTGATACTGTCGTCGGAGCAAATCGGCCAAGCGATACGGCCATGGTCACGTCCTATAAATCTATGGCTTTCAAAACCTCTTTCGTATCGCTGAGATCAGGGAAGAAGTGATCCGGTTTATGTGCAAGCAACGACTCCGCATCTGTCCACCCGGTACCTACGGCAATACTCTTAATGCCCAGCTTTGCCGCGCACTCGATATCGTACACACTGTCACCGATGAGAAAGATCTGATCTCTTGAAAAGACAGTGTCGTACATCTCCTCTGCTTCACGGATGCAAGCATATGCCGCATCCCACTTTTCACCGGGCTCATCACCAAATCCACCCAGTTTGAAAAAGTCCCCCAGCCCCATGGAATTCAACTTTGTCATAGCTCCTATCCGAAGATTGCTGGTAAGCAGGGCGTTTTCAGAACTGTTGCTGTGATGAATCGTTTTAAGAAGCTCCGGTACGCCGGGTAGAATTCTCTTTTCTTTATTATTGGCAAGAACATCCTCCAGCACTTTCTGATAGTGCCGGACAATCTTCGGCAATTGGTCTT
>JAAYNC010000138.1:0-2243 GCA_012521055.1 Eubacteriales Family XIII. Incertae Sedis bacterium | reverse complement strand
TCCAAGCACGGAAAGACTATATTTCTCCGGGTTAGCAGCAAGAGCTGCTTTGGCCTCCTTCTCCCAGCTGCCGTCCTCAATCCGCTCAGTGGGCCCCTCATAAAGGTACCACTCTCCTTCTCGAGTAATCCCGATTTGTACTACCTCATATTTGCTCTTGTCGATGGCATTGATTACGGAAGCTGCGGACATGAGCGAAATCTCATGCTCCCCGGAACGGCCTCCGAACAGTACGCCCAATCTTATCATTCCCGGTCTCCAATCTCAACAGTCATATTATGGAAGGTGTCCTTCCTCCTAAGATATATGGGAAATCTTCCCCTCAGATATGCTGAAGATATTTTTTCTGTAGGTAAACAGGAGAGCTCTTTTCCCAATACAGAAGACGAAAGGTCCCTTGTATATGCTTCTCTTCGCTATATTTATTACCTTTTAGACGATCCTATTCCCATCCGGTTCCATATTGTTTTCGCCATTATTTTTCTTTAAGCAAATCCCGGATTTCCGTCAGGAGTTCAGTCTCCGTCGGGCCGGCGGGTGCCGCTTCCTCTTCGACTGCTTCCTGCTTTCTCCTGAGCTTGTTTATCATCTTTATGGCGATGAATATGGATGCGGCGATGATTATAAAATCCACGGTGGTCTGGATGAAGTTGCCGTACATGATGGCGGTTTCCGCCACCTCCTCGCCGGCTTCGTTAACGCCTGCCGGAGAGAGTACGATCTTAAGACCGGCAAAATCCATCCCCGCGGTAAGGAAACCGAAGATAGGCATCATGATGTCCTGCACCAGCGAGGTGACGATCTTGCCAAAAGCGCCGCCGATGACAACGCCTACGGCCATATCCATCACGTTGCCCCTGAGCGCGAATTCTTTAAATTCCTTCAGCATTGGGATTCCTCCCCTTCCCGGCGTTTACGCCTCTTCTCCAATATCTCATTTGATGCGACAGACACCCGCAAGAGCATTTCAAGATGATCCTTGTCAAAGTGATATTTTTTTGTACAGAACTGGCAGACCAGTTCGGCTTCGCCGTCTTCTTCCACCAGCTTTCTCAGTTCGGCCTCCCCCATGCTCAAGAGAACCTGTTCCAGCCGTTCTAAGGAACAATCGCACTTCCAGCCGATTTCCCTGTATTCCAAAACTTCCACTGCGAATTTTTTAGGCAAGGTTTCAAAGATTTTATGGAAAGTTTTCTTTGCCAAGGCTTCCCCGGTCTTAGCCACCCCTTTTTTTATCTGGCTCTCGATAATGCCGGTAAGGGGAGGCATGTCCGCGATAAGTGCTTCAAGGGCATCTATGGAACCGGGATCCGCATCGGGAAGCATCTGTATTATCATCCCGCCGGACACCATTACGCTGCCGTCCACATCCACCTTGACCCCAAGAGCCACAGAGGTGGACTGCTGTTCGGAGAGGTAGAAATATGCCGTAAAATCTTCGGCGATTTCTCCGCTGACCAGGTCAATACGGCCTAAGTACGGTTCTTTTAAGACCTGATCCCTGATTACCGTAAGGGTGCCTTTGCCCACTAAACCGCCCACATCCAGCTTGCCGTCTTCCCTAAGGGGAAGGTGAGCGTCGGGATTAGAGATATAGCCTTTTACTGTTCCGGCGCCTGTAGCCGTTGTGAGAATTTCCCCCGCAGGCCCGTCTCCCTTGAACTGCACCGTAAGCTTATCCTTGGGGTTTTTCAGCATAAGCCCCATAAGTCCCGCACCCGTCAATACCCTGCCGAGGGCCGCCGTAGCTGTGGGAGCGGTGTTGTGTGTTTTTCTGGCTTCTTCGACCATTCCGGTGGTTATTGCGAAATATACCCGAAAGGATCGGCTTTTGTCAATTCCGATAATTGCTTTGTTCATTTACTATAATACCCACTCTTTTACGATTTTCCTCAGTTTTTCGATTGCATCTTTTGAATTCTGCGAGTCCGTGCCTTTGGCAGAAATATAGATCTTCAGCTTCGGCTCCGTACCGGAAGGCCGCAGAATGATGCCGCTTCCGTCCTCGAGTATGTATTCCAACACATCCACGGATGGCAGTCCCGTTGGCCGGTATCCTGCTGCCATGTCGCAACCGCCTCCCAGAATCCAGCGCCTATAAACACTGTAGTCTGTATATTCCGTTATCCGCAAGCCCGCCAGTTCCTCCGGAGGCGCCTGCCTGAGCTTGGATAGGATGGATTTCATCTTATTGATGCCCGACACACCTTCGAACCTGAAGCCTATCACATCGCTTCGATACC
>JAAYNC010000051.1:0-3152 GCA_012521055.1 Eubacteriales Family XIII. Incertae Sedis bacterium | reverse complement strand
TTTTCTTTCTTTGCCAACTAAAATTATACTCTAAGGCGCAGACGCTAACAAGCGCAATGCACTTACAAATGCGAACAACAGCAGGCGCAGACACTGACTAGCGCAGGCATCAGATGTAGGCGCTAAAGGCGCAAATGCTAACAAGCACAAGGCACTAACAAATGCGAACAACAGCAGACACAGGCACTGACAAGCGCAATGCATCAGTGTAAGCGCTAAAAGTGCAAACACTGGCAAACGCAAAGCATTAACAGATGCAGGACATTAACAGGACATTAAGACATTAACAGGTGTAGATTTTAACAGGTATTAACAGGCATTTATTAATAGGCATTACAGGGATGGTTAAGCAACCGATATGAATGAACAATTATCAAAAATTGCAGGGACATTTAAGCAGTTTTGGACCAACACTTCAAGGAGTGTGAAAATAATACTAATTGTCGGAGCAATTTTGACGCTTGTGATTGCTCTCGGCTTGAGCTTTCTCTTAAATAATGAAGACTATGTGGTTTTATACGACCAGCTGACCGCTACGGAGACCTCGGAGATTTTGGCCCAACTCCAGGAGATGGAGGTAGACGTCCAGCTTGACAGTACGGGCAAAATCACCGTGCCAAAGAAAGACGAAAACAGGGTCAGAATGGCCCTGGCCACCGCCGGATACCCCAAAAGCGGCCTCAGCTATTACCTGATAGAAAAGGGCAGCGGCATGCTGACGACGGACTACGAGAGACAGCAATACGTCAACATGCAGTTGCAGGAAAGGATCGCTGCCAGCATAAAGACTCTGGACGGGGTAAAGGATGCCATCGTCACCATTACGATGCCGGAAGAGAACGTGTTCTATCTCCAGGAAAAGGACCCTCCGTCCGCATCGGTGATCATCCATATGCAGAGCGGTCAGACCTTGGTAGAAAGCCAGATTTTAGGTATACAAAACCTGGTGGTTAAATCCGTTGCAGGGCTCACGAAGGAAAACGTAGCCATCACCGACAGCGGCGGAAACGATCTGACCGGCGGCATACTAGCAAGCAGCGAAGAATTTACGAAAATAAGCATTACGCGGGAGATAGAAAACGATATCCGCAAGAAGGTGCTTTCGGTGCTTGAAGGGCCTTACGACCGTTCAAGGCTCAGGGTGTCCGTCACCGCCGTGGTGGATACGGATAACGTGTTCACCGAGGAAACGCGGTACACCCCTTCGCCCGAAGGAGAAGGCAACACGGGTGTGGTCAGCCAGGAGACCAGGAGCGAGGAGTCCTCATCCTCCACTCAAACCGACGGTGGCGTGCCGGGTACATCGACCAATTCAGAGGTTCCCGTCTATCCCGTTACCGGCGGTACCGGGGAAAGCACCTATAGCAGCAGCAGCGAAAGCACCAGCTACATGGTGAGCCAGACGATTTCCCAGTTTCAGAAGCAGGGCGCAAGAATCGAGTCGGTATCCATCGGTATCGCCATCGACAAAAATGCCTTTGAGCCCGGCGAACAGGAGAGGATTACACGGCTTGTATCCCATGCGGTAGGCGTGGATTCCGAGTTAATCGCCGTGGAGAACTTCAGTTTCCACTCTCCCGATGTGGCGGTAACCGGTCCGCCTCCGGAGGAGGAAGGCATCGACAGAAAGTGGATCTATATCGGAATCGGCGCCGCGGTGCTCCTTGCGGTCATCGCCTTCGTGGTAGTCACTCTGCTCAGGAAGAAGAGAAGAGACGAGGAAGTCGAAGAAATGGAATTGCCTACGGGCGAGGAAGCGCTGGGCGTGCTGTTTGGCGAGGGAGAACCCCCACCGATTACGCCTGTAAAGGACGTAAGAAAGGAGCAGATTAGAGAATTTGCTATGTCTAATCCTGAGATAGCGGCACAGATGATCCGGTCCTGGCTGAGAGCAGAAGATGAAGAATAGACTAGAAGTAAAGGGGTTGCTTAATAGATGGATAGATTAACTCCGAGACAGAAAGCAGCACAAATAATAATATCATTAGGCACGGATGCAGCCTCGAGCATATATAAGCATTTGCAGGAAGACGAAGTAGAGAAGCTGACCTATGAAATAACCAGGCAGCAGAGCGTTCCGCCTGAAGTGGCAGACAGCGTAATAGAGGAGTTTTACGGACTCTGCGTGGCGCAGAAGGTCTATCTTGAAGGCGGCGTGGTATATGCGAAAAACGTATTGGAAAAGGCCTTCGGCGTCCAGCAGGCCACGGCCCTATTGGAAAGGGTCACGAAGTCATTGCGGACAAAGGCCTTTGGGTTTATTCGCAAGGCTGACTATAAGAACTTGATGAACATGATCATCAACGAACATCCCCAGACCATTGCCCTGATTCTCTCCTACGCCAGGGCAGACCAGGCATCGGCCATCATAGCCGAGCTTCCCAAGGATGTCCAGGTGGAAGTGGTGGAGAGGATCGCAAAGATGGACAGGACTTCTCCGGAAATCATCCGCCAGGTGGAGTCCATCCTGGAGAAGAAGTTCGAATCCGTGCTGGCGGTGGACCTCCTGGAGGTGGGAGGCGTCAATTACATCGCCGAAATCATGAACAAAATCGACAGGAGCACGGAGAAGTTCATATTCGACGAACTGGGAAAAAAGGATGCGAAGCTTGCGGAGGAGATCCGGAAGCGCATGTTCGTATTCGAGGATATCGTCACCCTGGATTCCTTCTCCATACAGAAGTTCCTCCGGGAAGTGGATACAAGGGATCTTGCCATCGCTCTCAAAGGCGCCAACAAAGAGGTTTCGGCAGTCATATTCCAGAATATGTCCCAGCGTATGGCGGAAACCGTACAGAGCGAGATCGAATACCTGCATAATGTCAGGGTAAGAGACGTGGATGAAGCCCAGCAGAAGATCGTAGCCATTATACGCAGACTTGAGGAAGAAGGCGAGATCGTGATAACCAAGGGCGGAAAGGATGATATCATTGTCTAATATCGTCAAAGCCAAATCCTTCCGTATATACACCGGACAGGAAAGCGGTGCCGCCGCAGTTCAGGGAAACGCGGTGCCCAGCGAGAATTCCGGAAAGACCGCCGAGCGGGTGTTGGAGCATGCCATTAAAAGAGCCCGGCTCATCCACGATGAGGCGGTCAAGCGGGCAGAGGATTTGATTAAGAAGGCGGAAAAAGAGAGCGAATCCATCCGG
>JAAYNC010000025.1:0-2552 GCA_012521055.1 Eubacteriales Family XIII. Incertae Sedis bacterium | reverse complement strand
GCTTCTTCGCACAGCCTGTCATAAGGGCATACTTTTGCGCAGCATCCTCCTAAGGCGTTGGCTTCCCGAATGGTAGCTGCGGCTCCTTTGAAATTCCGAAAGCGGATTGACCTGATAAAATCAGCAGGTTTGGTGTCAGCGGGACATCCTTTGGTGCACGGGGCATCGTAGCACAATACGCAGCGGGCGGCTTCTTCCATGGCCGTTCTGGTATTGTAGCCATGCACAGCTTCGTCCAAATAGCCTTTTTTGATCTCTTTTCCCTGCAACTGATTCTTTGCTGTTACTTTACTCAAGCGTTTTTCACCCCTGTCCATATTTATTTGTTAGCAAATGTTTGAATAAATTACCTTTAGTGTTTCTTACTTCTCCGAATAACATTCATAAGAAAATCAAAAGGGACAATCCCTTTTGATTTTCTTATGAATGTGGCGGTAAGTGTTTTCTCCAGGTATCAAAATATATGTGCAATCCAATGGCATGGGTGATATGATTAATAATATCGGTAACTTCGTTTTAGGAGGTGGCGACTTATGGAAGATTTTTATTGTCCTAAGTGTTTTTCTAAATTGAAAAGATTTGAAGGCTGCGGTGCAGTAGGATATTTTTGTGACAGCTGTAAAACGCTGATCTCCAGAAAAAAGATTCTCAGCCACGAAGAGGCGGAAAAAAGATCGAAAAAAATCCTTAAAAAATTTGACAAGGCCGCAACCTTGTGGTATTCTCAATCAGTAAACAATAAGCAGAAGTCATCCGCTTCTCACCTCACGGCTCCGGCCAGTGACGGTTAATACAAAGACACTGACAAAATAACGGCTGTTGCCTTGAATTTTTGAATGGTGGTTTTGTTTGGAGGCGGATACTTAAAAGTAGCCGCTTTATTTATTCTAGGAGGTGCTAAACATTATTAGGGAAAACCAGATCAACGAAGAAATTCGTGATAAGGAAGTCAGAGTAATCGACAGTGACGGGACGCAATTGGGGATTCTGCCAATTGAAGAGGCATTGCAATTGTCCATCGACAGGAAATTAGACCTGGTCAAAGTTGCGCCTCAGGCGAAACCCCCGGTCTGCAAGATCATGGACTATGGAAAGTACAGATATGAGCTTCAGAAAAAGGAAAAAGAAGCCCGCAAGAAGCAGAAACAAAATATAGTTGAACTCAAAGAAATTCGCCTGTCCACTTTTATTGAGGAACATGACTTGATGGTGAAAGCCAACAATGCAGTCAAATTCTTAAAAGAAGGAGACAAGGTAAAGGTCAGCTTGCGTTTTCGCGGCCGTGAAAGAGATCATGTTGATGTGGGTCAAAGGGTCATGCAGAGATTTACGGAAGCCATATCTGATGCAGGCAACGTTGAAAGAGCGCCCCTCCTTGAAGGCAGGAGCCTGATTATGATTTTAGCACCGAAGGTTAAATAAACAAAACCACGTATTGTATTCGTATTAGGGAGGTTATAGTAAAATGGCAAAGATGAAATCCCATAGGGGAGCAAGCAAGCGATTCAAGATCACCGGAACCGGTAAGGTTATGAGACATAAGGCATACAAGAGCCATATTCTTACCAAGAAGACCGCGAAGAGAAAACGGGGATTGAGACAATCCACAATACTGACCAAAGCTGACGAGAAAAGAATCAAGAACGTATTGAACGTATAGTTTAGGAGGTAAGAAAAAATGGCAAGAGTAAAAAGAGGACTTAACTCTCGTAAGAGACATAAAAAAATATTAAAGCAGGCGAAAGGTTTTTATGGAGCCAAGCGCACGACCTTCAGGGCGGCAAAACCGGCTGTCATGAGATCCTTGAGATCTGCTTACATCGGAAGAAAGCATAGGAAGAGAGACTTCAGAAGGCTCTGGATTACCAGAATCAACGCAGGCGCCAGAATGAACGGCCTTTCCTATAGCAAGATGATGAACGGTCTGAAACTTTCCGGTATCGAGATCAACCGCAAGATGCTGTCAGAAATGGCAGTGCATGATCCGGCAGGATTTGCTCAGTTGGCAGAAACAGCAAAAAAAGCGGTGGAGAAATAGAATTCAATCGACAATAAAATGTGACAAATAATACCCCTCTGACAGGCTATAATCCTATGAAAGCCGGCGGAGGGGTTTTTCTATGGTCATTTACGCAGAGTATCTTTTTCTGGAAAACGGAGTGGCGGGTTTAATGATACTGCTTCTGACACGCAGGATATGCGGCTTCCCTTCCTCCTGGCCCAGGCTTGTTCTCGGAAGTGTGCTCTGCGGGCTCTATGCATTCATTCTGTTTTGGGAGGGATTGACCTGGTGGCTTGCGACTTTGTTCAAACTAATCTTTTCTGCGGCAGTAGTCCTTTTGGTCTTTCCCTCCCTTCGCGGAAAGGGTATTTTGAGGGCTTTACTGGTATTCTACCTGGTGAGCTTTGCCATGGGAGGAATCGTCATCGCTTCTCTTTATTTTTTCAACAGTACGGGGATAACGGCGAGAGGAGCGTTTTACATAGGTCAAATCACTTACATCAGGGTGTTTTTGGGGATGGCGCTGGCATGGGGCTGCATTTACGCCTTT
>JAAYNC010000003.1:0-10152 GCA_012521055.1 Eubacteriales Family XIII. Incertae Sedis bacterium | reverse complement strand
TTTAATAGTGTTATTTTATTTAATCGAGCTCCGGGTAGGTGGCGCTCGACTTTTCCTTTGGTGGCGTTCTCAGTTCTTTAAATTTTTAATTATTTTCCGATTTGTCGCAGGTCAGCAATCCATCAGCAGCTCATCAGCAGTCCCAAAATCAAAGAAGCGGCCTTCCGCTGAAGCGTTTTTCAGCAGCCCATCAGCAGTCCAACTGGTTAATTCTGCGCTGGTGGCGGCCTCCCTCAAATTCTGTGGAAAGCCAGACGTCCACAATGGCGGTGGCTTCTTCCTTTGACAGGACCCGGCCACCGAGGGCGAGCATGTTGGCGTTGTTGTGCTTCCGGCTCATTTCGGCCATAAAAATATTCGTCGCAAGAGCGCAACGAATGCCTTTCAATCTATTGGCTGCAATGGAAATCCCTATGCCGGTTCCGCATAAGACGATGCCTCTGTCAACTTCACCGGCGGCAACCAATTCGGCGCATGCCTTTCCAAATTGCGGATAGTCGACTGAATCGCTGGAATGGGTGCCCAGATCCTGTATTTCCAGGTCTTCCCGACCGGCCAAATGGGCCTTGATGTGCTCTTTGAGCTCGAATCCTCCGTGATCGGCAGCCAAAGCTAATTTCATCATTTTGTCCTCCTGTCGTGAATTGTTATTTAAATGTATTGGCGAGTAGCGGGTTGCACCTCCACGGGCAACTCTTCAAACATCAATCACTTTATAACCGGAAGCTTTCAACATCCGGTTCATCACCGCCAGCCCGATAGAGTCCTTTTCGTTCAGCGCGCCTGCCAGGATCAGATCCACGTTTTGGTCGTCAAGGTCACGCAGCATGGCAAAAAAATCATGGGCAGCTTTTTCAAAATCCTTTTCCTCAAACAGGAGTAGGCCGACCTTGCTGCCTGTCTGCTCCCTTTCCGTTCTTATTCTTTCGATTTCCCGTTCCACATCTTCCCGGGCGCCGCGCAGGATGACCATTTCCGCTTTCGGAGCGTAGTGAGTGTATTTCATGCCGGGGGATTTGGGCGGGATGAGGTGGGTATCGGTGCCTGCGGTCGTGCCAGAGTTTGGTCCGGCATGGGTGGTTGACTGGTCAAGGATGCCCGGGTGGATTACCACGTCTTTCCCGAGGGTTTGTCCCAGCTGTTCCGGCGTAAGGATGCCAGGACGCAGGATAGTGGGAACAGGGCCGGTTAAGTCCAGCACTGTGGATTCGATTCCGACCTTGCAATCGCAGCTCTTTATGATGATGTCGGCTTTGCCCATAAGATCCTGAACCACATGTTCTCCCTTTGTGGGGCTTGGTCTTCCGGAAATGTTTGCGCTGGGCGCCGCCACGGGGCACCCGCATTGCCGGATCAGTTCCAATGCGATGGGGTTGTCCGGCATCCGGATGGCCACGGTGGGCAAACCCCCCGTAGTAACGTCGGGAACCTGAGGTAGTTTTTCTAAAACCATGGTAAGGGGTCCTGGCCAAAACTTTTCTGCAAGCATTTTTGCTTCTGCAGGGATTGCGGGAATCAACACTTCAAGGGTGGAAAGTTCGGCGATATGCACGATGAGCGGATTGTCCGATGGCCGTCCTTTGGCCAGAAAAATAGCCCGAACCGCGTCGGGATTCAATGCGTTTGCGCCCAGGCCATAGACGGTTTCCGTAGGAAAGGCTACCAAACCGCCGTCTCGCAGCACTTTGGCAGCCTCTCTCAGCTCTTCTTTTGCCTTATTGTCCATGTCCGTGATTTCAAATACTTTAGTTTGTTTGGTGATCATTTTTGCTTACCTTGTCGGCTTTTCCGCAAGATTGTTCTGCAGTTTTTTGTCTGATAGATTAACTAATAGACTAACTGACAGATTAGTTGTTGTTTTTATGCTGTTTATTTGTTTTTCATTCACGCTAATTGTTTTTCATTTTCTCCGCCTGTTCGTAGGTGATCAAGGCATCGACGATTTCATCGATTTCCCCATCCAGAAAATAGTCCAGCTTATACAAGGTCACACCTACCCGGTGGTCGGTGACTCGACCCTGGGGGAAATTATAGGTGCGGATGCGCTCGCTCCGATCTCCCGAACCTACCTGGCTCTTCCGGGCTTCGGAGATCTCTTTGTTCTGCTCCTGAACCTTTAGATCGTACAGTTTTGCGCGAAGAACGCGGAAAGCTTTTTCCTTATTCTTCAGCTGGGATTTTTCGTCCTGGCAGGAAACCACGATGCCGGTGGGCATGTGAGTCAGCCTTACGGCGGAGTCGGTGGTGTTTACGCTCTGACCGCCGTTTCCGGAGGAACGGAACACGTCAACGCGGACGTCGTTGGGGTTGATTTCCACCTCGACATCATCCACTTCCGGCAATACTGCCACGGTGGCCGCCGAGGTATGGATTCTGCCGCTTGACTCCGTTTCCGGCACCCGCTGGACACGATGAACGCCGCTTTCATACTTGAGTCTGGAGTATGCGCCTTTTCCCTTGATGAGCACTACGACTTCTTTTACGCCGCCGATGCCGGTTTCGTTCATATCCATGATTTCAGTTTTCCAGTTTCGGCGCTCCGCGTAGCGAGTATACATGCGCAGCAAATCTCCGGCAAAGAGGGCCGCTTCTTCGCCGCCGGTGCCTGCACGGATTTCCATGATGACGTTTTTCTCGTCGTTGGGATCCTTGGGCAGGAGCAGTTTGCGCAGCTCTTCGCTGTAGACCTCCAGCAGGTCTTCAGCGGCAGTAAGCTCTTCCTTTGCCAACTCCCTCAATTCGGATTCGGTGCTGCTGTCTGCGAGCAACTCCTTGGTGGAAGCGATTTCGTCCTTCGTCTTTTTATATTCTTTGTACTTGTTTACGATGGGCTCCATGTCGGACATTTCTTTGACTAATTTGCGCCACTCGTCCTGGTCGGCTATTACGGCTGGATCCGCCACCTTCATGGCAATTTCGTTATATTTGCCCACCATAAAATCCAGTTTTTCAAACATTATTTTTCAACTCCTATTACGTTACGTTGCGTCTACTACGGAAGGTATGAATCGATGTAAGAATACTTTACTATTATTTATGACAGTTGCGCTATGGCAGTTGCAACATTCCATCCAAAGCCTGAACAAAACTTGATGCCTCTTGTTGTTTTTTCCCAGTTTATCCTTTTGTAAAACTTTTGCGCTGTTATTTTTGTGTTGTTAATGGTCTTTTTTTTAAAAAAACCGGAAATGTGCGTTTCCGGTTTTTTTAATCTTATTCGATGTTGAACTTTTTCTTAAATTTTTCGACACGGCCACCACGGTGAACAAACTTCTGCTGACCTGTGAAGAATGGGTGGCAGGAAGAGCATACGTCCAATCTGATCTCTTCTTTTGTCGATTTTGTTACGAACTCATTTCCGCATGCACATGTAACTTTACATTCCATATATTCAGGATGGATTCCTTGTTTCATCGTTTTCACCTTCCTTAAAAAATCTATATCAAAGTATCAAAGTTGAACTTCCCAAATACAGCTATTCCATGTTAGCACAGGCAATGTGGAAAGGCAAGTACTTTTTTGTTTCGGACGATATTCCAATAATAGGTCAAATCACAAGGTGTTGTAAAAGGTGTCTGACACCAAATACAAGTACCCAGATACAACCCCAAATGCAATTATGTGCGATATTTATCGATAAACGATAAATAAATGTTGACATTCGATAAACGATCGCTTTATAATAAGAATTAACAAACTGACAGAAAGGAATTATGATCATGTGGAATCCTAACAAATCGGTCATTTTGTCCTCAATATGCACAAAATTGGTGATTTTACTCGTTATCGGCTTTGCTTTCTTAGCGCCTAATATTGTGGATTACTATTTGGGGTATACGGTGATAAGAAATCCTGAAATCGCCTCGGATTTTCTTGTAATCGCCTATGCATGCTGCGTACCGGCACTGATTGCGCTATTTAGCCTTGACCGGCTGCTGGCAAATATTAAAAGGAAAGAAGTATTTATAGACAAGAACGTAAAATACCTTCGCCGGATATCCTGGTGTTGCTTTGTCGTGTCCGTCCTTATACTTATTGCGGCATTTTCAACCATGCTTCTTTTCATAGTAGCCATTGCGGCAGCCTTTATCGGTTTAATACTTCGGGTTGTGAAGAATGTGATTGAACAGGCGATGATCATTAAAAACGAAAACGACCTTACTATATAGATAGGGGGGATACGCGTGGCAATCGTAGTAAATCTTGACGTCATCATGGCAAAGCGAAAGAAGTCTGCCGGCGAGCTTGCCGAGGAAATCGGCATCACTCCTGCAAATCTTTCTATTTTAAAAAACAATAAGGCTAAGGCTATCCGATTTTCCACACTGGAGGAGATCTGCAAAGCATTGGATTGCCAACCGGGGGATATTCTAGAGTTTGTAAGAGAGGATTAGGAGTTTATTAGAGAGGATTCGATGCAATGAATAAGAGGTTATCAGGGGAAAATATAAAAATGGAAGAGAAGGCGCCAGCCCTTCCTGTGGACTTTACCAGGTTTGATTTGGGATTTGCAATTGCCATGCTCGTGTGCGGATTCCTATATTGGAATCTCATCCGCTTGGAAAGCTTAGGCGCAGGAGTCAGCCTGTTTGCGGCTATTCTATGCGCGTTGACCATGGTTTATCTACAGATGAACGGAGTGCGTCAGACAAAGGAAAGCCTTATATACCTAGGCGTGGTGGCTTTGTCCGCAGTTAGTTTCTTTTTATTTGACAATACTGAAATAAAGGTATTAAATTTCCTATTTCTTTCTGTGATCTTTGTTTACTGGATTGCCGTATCCACGGGAAGGCGATTGGAAGGGAGACTGTCTGTCGCTATAATCGGCGATGGAGCCAATCAATTGCTGCTGGTGCCTCTCTACAATTTTACCTGCGGATTTTTGGGAGTAAGAGGGAGAACCGGTGGCAATAGGCGCAGCAAAGGCGTTTTAAATGCCCTGCTTGGAATTCTCATATCTCTTCCCGTACTCATAATTGTGGTTTCACTGCTCATGAATGCCGATGCTGCATTTGAGCATTTGGTCGGCAGCATTCGTATCTCAATTTCCGAAGATATCCTCGAGTATATCGTCCAGATTGTAATGGGAATACCCGTTGCATGCTATCTGTTTGGGCTCATTTACGGCAACCTCCACAACAGGCACACAGAGCATATCACGTTGGCGTCCATTGAAAAGGCTGGTAGGGCACTGCGATTCGTGCCGGGTATAACCGTGTATTCGGCGCTGACGGTGCTGAATGGGGTCTTCCTGATTTTCTTCCTGTCCCAGACATCCTATCTATTTTCGGCTTTTCGAGACCAGCTTCCCGAAGCCATGACCTATGCCGAGTATGCGAGAAGGGGGTTTTTCGAGCTTTGCGCTGTAGCGGGCATCAATTTGTGTGTAATCACAGCGGCGCATCTGCTAACGAACAGGGGAGGGGCCTCGATGAACGGAAGGGCGGGATCGGTGACCGGGGAAGAGATTGTTGGTGCAACGGCCAGTGGCGAAAAAGTTGGCAGTGAATCGCCAAAGGTACTAAAAGCCGAGACGATTGCGTTGTGTGTCTTCACCATATTACTGATCGCTACGGCCATGAGCAAAATGATCCTCTATATTAACTACTACGGGCTGACTCAACTGAGGGTTTATACCACCTGGTTTATGCTGGTGCTGACCATCCTGTTTATAATCATCGGCTTGCGGCAGTTTAAGCGCTTCAACGGTACGAAGGTGGCTGTTATCAGTTTTATCATCTGTTTCCTGCTCCTCTGCTACGCAAATGTGGACGGTATTATTGCGAAATACAACATTGATCGCTATTTGGAGGGAAGTCTCGAAAACTTGGATGTAATGGCCTTGGGACAGCTGTCGGATGCGGCGGTTCCTTATATGTTCAACTTATACGAGGAGACGCAAGACGAAGAGTTGAAGAGGAGTCTCAAAATATTTATTGTAGGAGAGCCGGAAGAGGATGTTTTTCAAATACCCAGCGAAGACACCTTCCGAGATTTCAATGTGCAGGCCTATAAGGCGGATCAGATTCGAAGCAAGTTGGTGAATTAGCCATATCGCGACTTATCGGATGCAGAATTAGCGGGATTGTTTCGACCTATAGTCGGCGATCAACTCCAGGCGGCTGCTGAAGCCGGTTTTTTTAAAGATGTTGCCGACGTGGAATTTTACCGTGCTTTCTGTAATGTAAAGGGCGCGGGCAATCTCCGTGTTGGACATACCCTGTACAATTACACTGAATATTTCCTGCTCTCTCGCTGAAAGTCCATAACGGCTTGCGTATTCTGCCTGTCTGCGTTTTTCTTCTTCCTCCGTAGTAATGGCGGGCAAATACAGCTTTTGATAAAGCGGGAAGAAAAATGCGATTACCAGCGCGAACAATGCACCGGCAAGTAAGATAAGCGGAGTGCCTGTAAACAGATCGGCGCCTAAGGTGCCTGCCGCCTCTCCGAGACGGCCGGCCAGTAGTCCCAGCACTGCAAAGTCGGGCATACCGGATTTACCGGATATGTCCGAGAATACAAGGATGCGGTAGACGGACCAGAATCCTAAAAACAGATATGCCAGTACCCACATGATGGTTTCTCCGACCATATTGCTGCCGAGGGCCAAAGCGGCAAAGGGAAAAGCCAGCGCAGCCAGACAGCAAATTGCGCCCCACCGCCGGTTTCTATCGCTGACCAGACCGGCGATGATAAGGCCGGCGCCATAAAATATACGGGTGAATTCTATGTATACGCTATCCGCCGCCCCCCTAAGCGGGAAGGAGAAGCCCAGCGTGTTTACCATGGATAACAGGAACAGAACTATCCCCGCAAGCAAAAGAAACTTCTTGTCGAAGCCGGTGCGAAAATGTCCATCATCCACCTTTGTGGCAGGCGTGAGCCACCGCAGTAATACCAGCGACAGCACCGCCACTGCAGCTACAGCAAAAAAGCTTTGACTATGCCATAGAAAGCGGCCGCCTGTGGGTAGGGACAACAGCCATGTGCCGATGCTGCCAAAGGCGTAGGCTCCCCCGAACACCAGCCCGCGTCGCTGCTGTGGAATGTCCGTTGCCAGCCTTGTCAGATAACAGCCGGATACGATCCCAATATTTATGTTCAGTAACGCGCCTGCGATAATGATAACGGTCAGAGAGGATAAAAACAGGGATGCTGCCGTACAGGCAAGGGCAATGAGTGTGGCGTATAAAGGCAGCGCCTTCCCTCCGGCGAAGGCAGTGCGTCTATGAAACATAAATCCTACGGCACCGATACCAGCTGCCTGACCTACATAGTAAACTCCACAAACGAACAGGTTCACCGTTCCTCCATCCAATATTCCGAGCATTCGATAGGTCTGAATGAGAAATGCTGTACCTGCCCAAAGGAATCCCAGGCCAATCAGAGCCGCAACATATAAATACTTGTTTTTTATCTGAACATGAATGCTCTTAACCATATCATCACCTGCAAAATATAAGTTTCATCCCCTGCAAAATCGTAGCAATCATATTAATTAGACATATTAACTAGAAAAGTATAGTTCTATTTTACTATACGACAAGGGCCGGTACAAAGATAAATTACCCAAACCTGGCCACCTATACCAAAACTGTACCTCTCTTTTTCCTTCCTGCACCCTTTCCGGACTGCCTGCACTGGCAATTGCCCCTTATTCTGAAGGTGGAGGTGATTGAAATGGAATCACTGAGCCGGTGCTTTCCTTATGAGAAAAGCATCGTTATAAACGCATTGTATGACACCATCGATGCGTTGGGACTGTCTCTTGACAGCTCTAACAGTGTACGAGGCACTTTGATCGTTTCTGACATGGAGCATACCGGCAAAATGCGTATCGCGCTTGATACCGTCAGCGGGACAAGCCAAACACAGGTCCGGATCTATCCGGAGGATTCCGGCAGGAGTTTTGCCGAGACATGGGTGCCTGTGGTCATGGACGAACTTACAGGTAGAATGAAGCGGGTATATCACTTTGAAAGGGGTGAAGCAACAAAATGAAAAAAAGCAGATCAAGTCTATTGAGAGTGGCGCTATGCCTGATCCTGACGCTGGCACTGTTTCCTGCCGGTGCGTTGGCGGAGGGAGAAGTTGAGGAGCACACCATTACCGTGCCGCAGGTTGAGAATGTGACGATTGAGATCAAGAACAATGAAAACGCTGTTACTCTCGACGATAACAACAAATTTACAAGCAAAACCGGCGATATGGTGAGTTATTACTTTACGATTGCTCCCGGCTACAAGTTAAAGGAGTTCTATATTCAGCAGGAGAACGGGCTGATCGAGGGGGTGTTTACAACCTACGACTCAAACGAAGAAAAGATCTATGCAGAGGTGGAAACAAATTTCAACTACACGCTCCTCGTTGAGACAGAAGTGATAACAGGACTGCCGACGCCGTATTATGCAATCTTAAACAGCGAGGTAGGCGGGGATGAGTCCGAAACAAAGGCAGCCATACGGCGCGAGCTGGCCTTGCAGGGGGTCATGGTTTCCGACGAGGACATAACTATTGACGATGGTACTGCCCCCGCAACGGCTTCTGGCGCAACATACAAGGAGGTCAGGGTCACAATTACCGATCAGGACGATCTAGCCATCGCGCATTTCTACATTGTGGACAATGCAAAAACGCTGCTTATAATGACCGAGCCTACGGACGGTGCAAAAGAGCTTACCGTTTACAAGGGTAGCACAAATTTTGGTTCAGTTAATATCACAATACCAGCTATAACAAGTGGGAAAATCTATGCCTTCGGGCCGTATAGCGCCTTTGCAATGGATATGTCGCGGGCCCTCGGGCTTGAACTCCCCGTCAGCGCGGAAGACGACGGAGCATATAAGGTAACGGGAGCGTTTTACAACATGCAGTGGCACGTTATTAACCAAGGCACTTCGCCTGAGACGAGGATAAATTGGTATCCGGCAAATATTGTCACTGCCGATGCCATGTATATAGAAGCGGTGGCTACAAAAGACGAAGTTACCCAAATGGCGGGCGCGTGGGCAATCGACACTTCTCCGCGCATAAACAGCGTGGACGACGGTACGCTGAATTACCGGTTGGAGATATTCTTCGGTAATGATACGGTTACTATCTCGCCTCCCGCAACCGGTAATGTCACGGGCGTCGCCGTTCGTACAGAGTCAGATAGCCCCGGTTATACGTTTGAGGACGTACCTGAGGACGAATCGGGCCTTGCTGACGCTGTAAAAGTGACGTTTCATTCCGATTATTATGATAACATAACCGTTCCGCTAACCTTAACAGTAGGGACTGACGAACTAACAAACGTAAAAAACGTAAAAGCAAATGTAACCATCCATCGTGTGGGTGTGGAAATACAGGAGCATAGCATAGAGCATACCGACGGATCTATTAGTCAAATTTGGCATGGGACGCAAAACGGCAGCCAGGTGGACCTGTCAGAATACGGTTTCAGGCTCACCGCCACCTATTACATCCCCGACGGTGAAGAAGCGCCTTACGGCCTGTTCGTTACCCGTATATATTCAGGCGGCAGGGTGGAAACGGAAACCATACCTGATTCGATGAAGGGAGTGTATGTTCATGGCGAGGCGGCCAGCGCAGTGGATTACATAGTCTACTCCGGCGCTAACGCCGCATCCGCGCCCGTATCCGTCTCAGTGCTGGTGCTGAAAAACGAACCGGATGAAAACACCTTTGGAGGTGTAGACTTCGGATCCGGCATCGGCGTAACCCGGACAAAATAGTAAGGAGGGCAAGACATGAATAAAAGAATTATAGCGTTGGCATTGACGCTCCTGATGTTCTGCACCGTTCACGTTTTCGCGCTGCCGGAGGAACCGGCGGGCTCAGTCACCGCGTCCTACAGCGGCGGTAGGGTAACTTTCTCGGGCTCTGTAACGGGTGAAGAAAAAGCCGTGGCCGCACTTCTCTTTGACCCGACTGATAGCCAGATAGCAATGACCACTTGCGCTGTGACCGGCGAAGGCACATTCTCCGGGAGCATAAGCATCAGGCTGACAAGCTCCGGTTCGTACGCTGTTAAGGTAGCCGATTACGAAGGTGGGGCGTTTTTTGCGGAAGATACCTTTAACCGGACAGTTCCTTCATCGGGTTCGTCTTCCTCCCAATCCGCTCCTGTTGCCGAGATTGGCAGCGGCG
>JAAYNC010000019.1:0-6339 GCA_012521055.1 Eubacteriales Family XIII. Incertae Sedis bacterium | reverse complement strand
TATTGGTACATACTTGTATTAGACCCCTGCATATGGTAAAATTACACATTCGGAGGTTATCACATGGGGATACGGCAACTATTGAAAGATAGAATACTGGTCTTTGACGGAGCCATGGGCACCATGCTGCAAAAGCAGGGATTGCCCACCGGGAAAATTCCGGAAATTATTAATTTTACACATCCGGAGATAATAGAAGACATTTACCGCCGGTATCTGTCCGCGGGCAGTGATATCATATGCACCAACACATTTGGAGCCAACCGGTTTAAGACGGAGGGCTCCGGTTTTACAGTGGATGAAATCATTACGCAAGCCATCAAGTTGGCCCGGGGGGCGGCGGATGCATTTATGCGTGATTGCCGGAACCAAGAGGCGCCCGTTAACAGTTCCACGACTAGCGAGTTGAATAACGAATCGAATAACGAATCAAATAACGAACCGAATAGCGAATCCGACTGTGCCGGCAATCGGATCCATTGCGCCCATTCCACTGCAAATCAGGATGCAGATCAGGGCCGCAGCCGTTGCGACAAAAAATATGTTGCCCTTTCCCTGGGACCCATAGGAAAACTCCTGGAACCGACCGGAGATTTGAGTTTTGAGGAGGCTTGCGATGTATATCGCCAGCAGCTGGAACCCGGAATCAGAGCCGGCGCGGATCTCATCATAATTGAAACCCAAAGCGATCTCTATGAACTGAAAGCGGCAATTGTAACTGCCAGAGAGCTGACGGACTTGCCGCTGTTTTGCACGGTTACTTTCGAAGAAAATGGAAGAATGCTCATGGGCGCAGACCCTCTTACAGTTGTCACCACGCTGCAGGATTTGGGAATCGATGCCCTTGGCGTAAATTGCTCGTTAGGGCCGGAGCAAATGGTTCCCATCGTTCGGGAACTGTTGACATATTCCAAACTGCCGGTAATTGTCCAGCCCAATGCGGGATTGCCGAAAATGGTGGACGGCCAGACGGTTTATGACGTGGGTCCAAAGGAATATGCCGGTGTCATGGAGCAAATGATCCGGGGAGGGGTATCCGTGGTAGGAGGCTGCTGTGGGACTACTCCGGAATATATTAAAGAACTGGTAGAGCGTATAAAGGCAATAGGCGATGAGTATGATGAATACAGCGGTTTGGAACATAGCTCCAACCAGGAAACGGATCGCAAAAAGGCAATAGGCGATGCGGCTAGAAGGGCCGCGAGAGTGGCTACGGCTGTACGAAAACCTGTCATCTATACAGCTGCGAGCTCTGCTACTAAGACCGTTATCCTGGATGACCGGATCAGGGTGATTGGCGAGCGGATTAACCCCACCGGCAAGAAGGCGCTGAGAGAGGCGCTGAAAGCCGGTGATTACACATATGTTGAGAATGAAGCCATACAACAGGTGAAGGCCGGCGCAGAAATATTGGATATCAACGTGGGAGTTCCGGGCATTGACGAGAAGGCGGTAATGTGCGAAGTAGTGCGCCGGGTTTCCGCGGTAACGGATGCGCCGTTGCAGATCGACAGTTCTAACCCGGAAGTAATTGAGGCCGCAGCGCGCCGGTACAACGGGCGGCCCATCATCAATTCCGTCAACGGCAAACAGGAAGTGATGGATGCCATTTTCCCCATTGCGAAAAAATACGGAGCCTGCGTCATCGCTCTCACTTTGGATGAAAAAGGCCTGCCGGAGGATGCGGAAGAACGGGTTGCCATCGCAGAGCGCATTATAAATGAAGCGGAAAAATACGGCATCGGCAGGGAGCGCATCATAGTGGACTGCCTCACTTTGACCGTTTCGGCGCAGCAGCAGGCCGGAAGGGACACGTTGGAGGCCATCCGCCGGGTTAAAGAACGCTTCGGTGTAAAGACTACTTTGGGGGTCAGCAATGTTTCCTTCGGGCTTCCCCAGCGGGCGCTGCTCAATCGCACTTTCCTGGCAATGGCCCTTGAGGTCGGTCTCGACGCGCCTATTACCGATCCCTTGGTGGACGAATATATGGATACAATCCGCGCTTTCGAAACCTTGGCTTGTAAAGACTTGGATTCCCGGGATTATATTGCTCGCTACGGGGGTGCAGCCGGTAAATCGGGCGGAACGGATGACAAGTTCAAAGCAGCCGGGAACAATTTCAACGAGACAGATGACAAGTTCAACGGAGCGATGGATAAGCGCGGCGGGGAGGGCGGCAAATCCGATGAGACGGTCGGTGAAGCGGATCAAAATGCTGAAAAATCCGGTGAGTCTGCCGGCAAAACCGCTCGCGATGCACTTACGGAAATTATCGTAAACGGTTTTGTGGACCGGGCTGCAAAGGCCACCCGGGAGCTGTTGAAATATTATGAGCCTTTGGATATCGTGGAGACGGTAATAATTCCCGCCCTTGAGAAAGTCGGCCGGGAATATGAAACGGGCGAGAAGTTCTTGCCCCAACTGGTTCAGTCCGCTGATGCGGTCAAACATGCCTTCCAGGTTCTCAAGGAGCAGATGTCAGCAGGCGGAGAGACCATCAGTTACGGCAGGATACTTTTGGCCACGGTAAAGGGCGATATCCACGACATTGGCAAGAACATAGTGAAAGTGCTTCTGGAGAACTACGGTTATGAAGTGCTGGATCTTGGCAAGGATACAGATATACAGCTCATTGTCGACACGGTAAAACGAGAAAAAATACAGCTGGTAGGCTTATCGGCTCTGATGACAACCACCGTAGTAAACATGGAGTCCACGATTCGCGCCTTGCGGGAGGCGGGGCTTCCCTGTAAAGTGGCTGTGGGAGGAGCAGTGCTCACCGAGGATTATGCTACATCTATCGGCGCGGATTTCTACTGCAAGTACGCCATGGACGGGGTCCGGGTCGCTAACAGGATTTTTAGAAAAGCTGAGTAAATGTGTCGAAAGAAGATAGATTGATGCGTCGATGAAGGATTGGCAGAGAGGGCTGCAGAGGGTTAGTAGCACAATATAGAACGAAATGCGCAACAATCTAATATAATGATAAATTTCGCGAACCCTGAAACAAAAACGGTGACGAAAAGTCTAATAATAGGATGTTCAAATCATAAAAAGGGACATAGTTTGACTCATAAAAAGAGACATAGTTTGACAACCAGCGGTTGACAATAAGGAAGGCGGTTTGGGTTTGGCAGCAAAGTTATAAGCGTACTTACCGATCAACATGTCAGCGATATAATAGACATTTACTAATACTGATACTAAATTAGACTTGTACTAAATAAGCATACTTACACATACGCAGCAGAGTTTATTCTAAAGATCCAAGGAGGAAACAAAGAAATGAACCGACCCGATTGGGATGAGTATTTCATGCAGATGGCCGAGGTGGCCGAACAGCGCTCAACCTGTACCCGCCGCAAGGTGGGAGCCGTCATAGTAAAGGACAAGCGGATCATGGCCACAGGCTATAACGGCGTGCCCACGGGTATTCAACATTGCGAAGAGAGAGGCTGTCTGCGGGAACAGCTGCAAGTTCCCTCCGGCCAGCGTCACGAGCTTTGCCGCGGTCTCCACGCAGAGCAGAATGCCATTATACAGGCCGCCTATTTGGGCCAAAGCATCGACGGAGGAACCCTTTACTGTACAACTCAGCCCTGCGTGATCTGCGCCAAAATGCTCATCAACGCCGGCATCAAGCGCATTGTCATCAAAGAGGGATATCCCGACGAACTGGCCCGGGAAATGTTGGAAGAAGCCGGGTTAAAAGTCGAAGTGTTGGACAGAAAAAACAAGTGATTCCGGAGGGCAGGAACAGGAATAAGTGACTCCATGCAGATGGAACAAGTGGTCCGGACAGAAGGAATCAGCGGTTTCGGACAGCAGAAATGAGCGGTTCCGGGAGATAGGGAACAAATGATTCCTTGCAGAAGGAATATTCGATTCTGGGAGAAGTAACAAGTATTCTGGACAAAAGTAATAAGCAATTCCGGAATAAGGAGCAAATGAAAAAGTGATAGAAAGAGAGAACAAATGATATCCGCAATTTTTTTAATTTTCCTCGTTGCATTTATCATTACTTTTGGCCTTACGCCTTTGGCGATAAAAATTGCCCCGAAAATCGGAGCCCTTGACATTCCCAAAGACGACAGAAGGATGCATACGGTGACCATGCCCCGGTTTGGCGGCTTTGCCATTTATATGGGCAGCATGGTTGCTTCTGCTTTGCTTTTGCCCGGGACAACCGACCATCGGATGACCGGCATTGCCGTGGGCGCCACTCTGATCCTCATCATGGGCATCATCGACGATATTCACGGCTTGTCTGCGAAAGTAAAGCTCGTGGGGCAGATTGCTTGCGCCTGTATTCTGTTTGCAACCAACGTAAGAATCTCTTTCGTCAGCGATCCTTTCGGGGATGGTATTATCGAATTTCCGTGGATTGTCAGCCTTTTAGTAACGATTCTTTGGATAGTAGGCATCACCAATACCATCAACCTCATCGACGGCCTGGACGGCCTGGCGGCGGGGGTTTCCTTTATCGCTACCATTGCCATTGCCTACATTGCCTATATACACGGGCGATACGAAGTTTGCATGGCTTTTATGGCCCTGGCAGGAAGTTGTCTGGGCTTTTTGCCCTGGAACTTCCATCCCGCGAAGATCTTCATGGGTGACGGGGGCGCCTTGTATTTGGGATTCATGATTGCGTCCATTTCCGTAATGAGCCCTATGAAGAGCGCTACGGTTATTGCTACGATACTGCCGATTTTCGTGTTGGCCCTGCCCATTTTGGATACGGCTCTGGCAATTTTGCGGCGAGTGAAGAACGGCAGACCTATCATGGAGGCGGACAAAGGCCACCTGCACCACAAGATTATGAACGTGGGCATGGGGCAAAAGCGGACGGTGCTGACCCTCTACAGCATTAGCGGGATTATGGGCGTGGCGGCTATTCTCATCAGCCGGGATCTCTTCAAGGATGCGCTGTTTCTCATGGCTACTGCCGCTACCCTGATTTACGTGTTTATGAAGGATCAGGGGTTCGGGAAGCCTTTCAATGGAGAGCGCAGGGACAAGCCTGAATCAGAATAAATACAAATTACTAAAAAGCTAATAGTTCAAATGAAAGAATAGAAGAGGCTGGAAATGAAGATATTAACCGTTTTTGGGACCAGGCCGGAAGCCATCAAAATAGCTCCGTTGGTCCAACAGTTGGAAAAAGAGCCCGGGCTGGAGTCCGTGGTCTGTGTCACCGCCCAGCACAGGGAAATGCTGGATCAGGTGCTGGAGCTTTTTGAGATTGTGCCTGACTATGATCTCAATGTCATGAAACCGAACCAGAGCGTCAGCCAGATCACCACTAATGTGCTCCTCGGAATGGAGAAAGTGCTTTCGGAGGTTCAGCCGGACATAGTCCTTGTTCACGGCGACACAACCACTACATTTTCCTCAGCCCTGGCGGCGTTTTACCAAAAAATTCCCGTAGGCCATGTGGAAGCGGGCCTTAGGACATATAATAAATATTCGCCTTACCCGGAAGAGATGAACCGGGTGCTTACCGGCCATATTGCCGAACTTCACTTTGCTCCGACGGAGCGCAACCGCCGGAACCTGCTGGCGGAAGGCATACCGGAGGAGAAGATATTTATTACGGGCAACACCGTCATCGACGCCTTGCTCACCGTTGCAGAGAAACCTTATGAATTTGAGGATGAGGTCCTTTCGAAAATTGATTTCGGCCGCCGCAGAGTCATAACCGTGACCTGCCATCGCCGGGAAAATTTAGGTGAGCACATGGCGAACATTTTCAGCGCGATTCGGGACATTGCCCGGGAATTTGACGATGTGGAAATCGTCTATCCGGTCCATTTGAACCCCAAGGTCCGGGCGGCGGCCGGGGAAATCCTGGGCAATACGGAGCGAGTCCATCTGATTGAGCCGCTCCAATATCAACCCTTCGTCAACCTGATGGCAAAATCCCATTTCATTATAACCGATTCCGGCGGCATGCAGGAAGAGGCGCCTTCACTGGGAAAACCCGTCCTGGTTGTGAGAAAGGAAACGGAACGGCCTGAAGCGGTAGAAGCAGGCACCGTCAAGCTTGCAGACGTGGAACGGGAGAACATTTACGCCCTCGCAAAAGAGCTGCTGACGAATCAAAACGCCTACGATGCCATGGCCAAAGCCGTGAATCCTTACGGCGACGGCAAGGCCTGCAAAAGAATCGTAAACGTGCTGAAAAACATCTCTCTGCCGCATCCTTGATACGAGTGTGCAAAAACTAGGTTGTACGTAAATCGCTATAAAACTCCGCCCCTGGGAGTCTTGGGTGTGCAGAATTTCAGATTGTACGTATGTAAGAAAGAGAAAATCTCTATAAATCTACGTACAATC
>JAAYNC010000247.1:0-2487 GCA_012521055.1 Eubacteriales Family XIII. Incertae Sedis bacterium | reverse complement strand
CTCGGAAGAATACTACCGCGACCATGCCCGTTACCATGACGCTCTTCGTAAGCGTCAGCAGTCTCATGGACAGTGCGTCTGCCCGAAGAACAAGTTCTGGCTCTGTGACGGCGATTGCTTTACATGCGAATTCCGTCGTGCCGGAGACGTGCTTTCCCTTGATTACACCGTAGAAAACGAAGAAGGCGATGCCTGTTCACCTCTGGACAACCTTGCTGATCCTGTTCCTTCTATTGAAGAGATCATCTGTGACAAGGCCGAGCTCGACCAGCTCTTTGCCCGTCTGAACGAGCTCATGCCGGAAGCGGTACAGATCGGTAAACTCCGTCAGGACGGTCTGTCCGACGAGGCGATTGCCGAGATCATCGGTATCAAGCGCACAACGTTCCTCTCCCGCCTCAAAAAGGCAAAGGAACAGCTCGCCACAGAATTCCCTGACCGCTTCTAATAATGTATGGCTCCGGCTGCCGCTATGGTGGCCGGATTTTTTATCAAAAATTTCTCCCTTCCTTCGTCAAACCGCCTGCTTCACCTCCAGTGGGAAGTGTAAGGAGCACGAAACCACAAGCTCCGGAACGGAGGTGAACGACATGTACGAAGCACGCAACAAGAGTCCTGCGGACGCAGAAGTCATCGAGGTACTGACCGCGATCAGCCATGTATCCGCAAGGTTAGCGAGGAAGCTCACAGTCCTTGCAGCACAAAGCAAATCCGAGGAAGGAGGAAAACATTATGAGCAAAATGAGCGATATGGCCATGACCATCGAAGAGCTCCGAAATGCTGCTGCCGCTATTAACGATGCTGCCGACTGGCTCTCTCGTCAGTTTAGCGGTGAGTCCGAAGAGGCTGAACCGGCACCCGCAAAGGAACCGGAACTGAAGCTGGAGGATGTCCGCACGGTATTGGCGGATATGTCCCGTAAAGGCCATACGTCAGAGATACGCGCCCTGCTTCAGAAGTACGGTGCCGCAAAGCTCTCCGGTGTTGATCCGGCAAAATACAGTGCACTTTTGAAAGATGTGGAGGGACTGGATCATGCCGAATAAACACGCATTACTCTCCGCATCATCGTCAGACCGCTGGATTCACTGCCCGCCGTCCGCAAGGCTCTCCGAAAGCTACGAGGATAAAGGAAGTGACTACGCAGCTGAAGGGACTGATGCCCACAGCCTTTGCGAATTCAAACTGAAGACCGCGCTCGGCATGGAGGCCGACGATCCCACGGATGGCCTGACCTACTACGATCAGGAAATGGACGACTATGCCACCGGCTATGCAGCCTATGTGCTGGAACAGGTCGAAGCCGCCAAGGAAGTATGCTGTGATCCGATCGTGCTGATTGAACAGCGCGTCGACTTCTCCCGCTGGGTAGAACAGGGCTTCGGTACCGCCGACTGCATTGTTATCGCGGACGGCACCTTGCAGATCATCGATTTCAAATACGGTCTCGGTGTTCTGGTCTCTGCCGAAGAAAACCCGCAAATGATGTGTTACGCGCTCGGCGCTTTGGAGTTGTTCGATGACATTTACGACATCAGTACCGTCCGCATGACGATCTATCAGCCGCGTAGGGATAACCTTTCAACCTATGAACTTTCCAAAGCGGACCTGTTCCGTTGGGCCGAAGAAGTCTTAAAGCCCGCTGCCGATCTCGCCTTTGCCGGTGACGGCAACTTCCTCTGCGGAGAATGGTGTGGTTTCTGTAAGGCCAAGAACGCCTGCCGCGCTCGTGCCGCTGCCAATCTGGAGCTTGCGAAGTATGAATTTAAGCTGCCGCCATTGCTCACCGACGAAGACGTGGAAGACATTCTCTCCAAGGTCGACGATCTGGTGACATGGGCTTCCGACATTAAAGAATACGCGCTCCAGCAGGCGATCAGCGGCAAGGAGTGGTCCGGTTGGAAGCTGGTAGAGGGCCGCTCCAACAGAAAGTACACAAACGACGCTGCCGTTGCTGCGGCAGTCACCAAGGCCGGTTTTGATCCTTATGAACAGAAGCTCCTCGGCGTTACCGCCATGCAGAAGCTCCTCGGCAAAGCCCGCTTTGAAGAAGTCCTTGCCGGTCTTATCGAAAAGCCACAAGGCAAACCCACTCTGGTGCCGGAGAGTGACAAGCGTCCAGCCATGAACAATGCAAAATCTGATTTCAGTGAAAATTAAGGAGGACAAGATTATGTCTATGAACACTACTGTAAAAAATCCCATGAAGGTCATCACCGGTGAGGACACCCGTTGGAGCTACGCCAACGTCTGGGAGCCTAAGAGCATCAACGGCGGCGCACCGAAGTACAGCGTCAGCTTGATCATCCCAAAGTCTGACACCAAGACCGTCGCCAAGATCAAGGCTGCCATCGAAGCCGCCTACGCTGAAGGCGAGTCCAAGCTCAAGGGTAACTCCAAGAGCGTACCGCCTCTTACCGCCATCAAGACACCTCTTCGTGACGGCGACGTAGAGCGCCCGGATGATCCGGCTTATGCTAACGCCT
>JAAYNC010000240.1:0-2781 GCA_012521055.1 Eubacteriales Family XIII. Incertae Sedis bacterium | reverse complement strand
TGCTCCAATTTGTTCTTCTGATTCAGCTAAAAGGAACGCGTTTAAGATCTTTTCCATCAGGTAAGCAAACACTTCATTTTTTTCTTTTAAAAAAAGATCTACTACATAACTTAAGGTGAAATTGATTTGAGACATGTTTCTTCACCTCCGGTGTTTGTTGTTTGGTAACTACATTGTAACCGAAACGAAGAAACATGTTCTCATTTTTTTGTTTCTTAAATTTACACCATTATACGGACATAACTTCGCCCGCATTCACCGGATCAAGAAACCTCGCCTTGTGCGCGCCGGAGCCATGCGATAGCTCAATGCTGCCTGCAGTCATATCCTGTAGCTCCCTCTTTCCATCCAGTAACAGACGGAGAAGAAACTTTAAGCATTTCTAATATTTCTTTTGATTGAGGGGATAGTCCCCTGCTTCGACATAAGTCTTCAAACCGCTCATAGAAACTCATAATACTCTCTCCTTTCGACACATACATAATTTTTTCTAACTAAACTTACAAACTACCCTTGACAATTTAATTATACTTAAGATATACTCAACAATCGTGGCAACAAAAAAACCGACTTCGGTGTCCTCAAAAAAAATGGAGTTAGGGTTATTTCAGCTACCGAGAACATTTCTGATAATCCGGAAGGGATTATTCTCGAAGCGGTTCTCGAAGGAATGGCTGAGTTTTATTCCAAAGAGCTTTCTCAAAAAATCACAAGAGGTATGTATGAGTCAGCACTCAAAGGGGATATTATTTGATATTATGAAGCTCTATGATCCGAGAGAAAAAAAGATGTATCATTCGGGAACATTTAATGGGAATGCAGTTACTATGGCTGCCGGTGTTGCCACCATGACAGCTTAGACAGAGATGCCGTCGCGTATGCGAATGAACTTGGAGAACGATTCCGGGCAGGTCTCTGCGCGCTAATATTTATCATTCTTTATGAGAGAAACGAGATTGCCAAAGCTTTGGGAAGCTCTGGTACCGGCGGTATTTATGATGGTCTTAATCATTCTATGTACCGTCAGGTGGGGCATTGAGCCACATATTCCTATTGTGGTTTCCTGTGCTGTCGCTGCATTAATGGCATACCGCTGCGGTTATCGCTGGGACGCCATCATTACCGGTGTTCTGGACAGCATTGCCAGAGCCACAGAAGCACTTATCATTGTTATGATCGTTGGTATGCTCATCGGAACTTGGGTGCTGGCAGGGACCATGCCGGCTATGGTCTATTACGGTTTGGCTCTTATTTCCCCGTCTGCTTTCTTGGTTGTGGGAGCCGTACTTTGCGCTCTTGTCGGTCTGGCAACGGGCAGTTCCTGGACCGCTTCGGGAACAGTTGGGGTGGCTCTGATGGGCATTGCGGCAGGTTTGGGAATTAACCCCGCCATTGCTGCCGGTATGGTAATTTCCGGAGCATATATGGGTGACAAATGGTCTCCCCTTTCTGATTCCACGAATATTGCTGCAGCTACTGCAGAAACGCCACTCTATGAGCATGTTAGAAGCATGATGACGACTACATTACCAAGCTTCTTAATGGCCTTGGTGCTCTATGCAATCGTAGGCGTACGGGTTGGATCCCAAGGCTTTGATGCTCATACAGTTATTGAAATTCAGAATGCCATTGCCGGTGAGTTCAACATCCAGGTCTGGATTATGATCCCTGTACTTGTGGTTATTTTCTCGGCCATCAAGAAAATTCCAGCCATTCCTTCGCTATTGCTGGCAGTAGCCATTGCGGGAATCGTGGCCATGATTTCTCAGGGCAATTCCTTTGCTGATGTGCTGGGAGCAATGCACTACGGCTATGAAGCTGACACAGGCAATGAGATTGCAGACATGCTGCTGAACCGCGGCGGATTAGACTCTATGATGTGGACTATCGGTTTGATTATCTTTGCTCTGGCTTTTGGTGGTATCCTTGAAAAATCAGGTTTTGTAGATGTGCTGTTGGGTGGTGTGGTAAAAAGAGTCAAGACGGTTGGTGGCCTGGTTACCGCTACCATTATAACGGGCATCGTATGCGACTTTGTGCTTACGGATCAGTATCTGGCAATCATCGTACCGGGTAGAATGTATGCAAAAATCTACGACCAGAAAGGACTTAAGAGAAGCTTCCTGTCCAGAACTCTGGAAGATGGCGGAACGCTTTGGTCGCCCATGGTTCCCTGGAACGGGTGCGGAGCATATCAGGCGGCGACTTTGGGAGTCTACAATCTGGACTTCTGGCCCTATGCCTTTATGAACGTCATCAATCCTATCTACGCAATCATAATTTCTTATTTGGGCTTCGGGGTCAAGTATGTGGATCCGGAGAAGAACCCCAAGTACAAGGAGAAAATTGAAAAGACTGCAAAATAAGTGTGGTAGGATTGTTACACAGTAGAATGGATAATCGAAATGAATGAATTCAAAGTATTAAATGATCGAAAGAGAAGGCTATCTACGCGAATCGCAGCAGTGATATTCGGCGTGGTTATTGTCGTACTCGGGATTGCGTTTGCATCCCCCATTGGAATTTTGCTTGGACCTTTTCTGGTATGGTCTGCATTTTTCAATAAGTACACATTGGTCAACCCAGAAGGTATTATCGTTCACTATGACGCGGTTCTGTTCAAGTATAAAGAAGCCTGGCTTTTCGATGACATTTCTAACCTGCATCGCGAGACGGTGAAGGATCCGAAGTATATCGTATTGCATTTTACGAGGAGGGCATTGTCGAAACGGCTGATCTTCGAAAAAGAGGATGCTCAGAAGATTATCGATCTTGCATTAC
>JAAYNC010000117.1:0-21422 GCA_012521055.1 Eubacteriales Family XIII. Incertae Sedis bacterium | reverse complement strand
TCTCTTTCAGAAGAACAGGCAACCCTCGAAACGTATTTTCCTTATACAGCTCGTATGTGTAACTCTTCTCCGATCCATAAATGGAATTGTTAGTGGCAAATTCCGCATCGGAAGTATTGCCCGCCGCGATCTGCATATAGTAACGGTCAAAATATATCGTTCCTTCATGGCGAATCAGACGGTTCAGATTGGGAGTAATCTCTTGCCCTTCATACTCCCTATTAATAACGAAGTTCTGGAGAGCCTCCATTTGAATAACTATGAGGTTTCTCCCCTCTGCAATTCCAAAAAGGCTATCCTCCTGGTCTTCCTCCACAAGGTATACGGATTCTTCATCCAGTTCCGCCTGCTGGGATCCGAAGCTGGTAGTTGTCTCAAGCAGGTCTTTTACACGCACGGAAAAGAATTCCAAATTGCCCACGGAACGCAGGGTGCTGCTTGTGCTGACGCTGCCGAAAACCAGGAAAAAGACCGCAGCCAAAAGGAGTACCGCTGAAAACCATTCTTTTCTAACGGAAGAAAGCCATTCTTCCCTTCTTATTTTCACTATGCTTAAAGCCACCAGGGGAAGGTCGAGGAACAGCAGCCAAAACTCGGGCCGAATCACGGCTATCACTGCGTCCCCCGCATCTCCCAGGAACTTTGCCGAACCGATAAGCTTCAAGGATATATAGCCGCTGAAATAGGCATTATGCGTCACATCGCAGAACATCAGTATAGTGAGCAGTACGTAGAGTCCGAAGGAAATCCACATATTCTTAAAGCTGCCAAACATAAGGCTGAGCATAAAGGCCGTGGCAATCCATAGGAACAGCACGTTAACCTGAATATCCATCAACCTGTAAAACATCAGGGGCTTTATGATCAAACATGCCCCGATCAATAATTTCCAAGGATCAATTGTAATATTTCTCATTAGAATCCTGCGCTCCTGTTTGGTTAATTGTTATATGTTCCGGAGCGAGGGAAGTGATCTCCCGCTCGACGAAGCGACGCGCTGCGTGCCCTACGATCTGGACGGCCTATCCTGCCTGGTTGGCACTTGCTTGTACTCGCCGGAGCCCACTTCCCTCGCTCCGGAACTAATATTATATACAAAACCGAAATACGGTGCCTCTTTATGTAGTTAATATGAACTATTATGAACTATCTTCAGTTCTTCAAACAGCCTAATTTCTTTACACAAGGGCAAATATATGCTATCATTTATCTGCTTTGAATTGTAGACTTATTTGAAAAATTTTCGTAGATCGGCGATTTCATCGCCTCGTGATAGGGCGGATTTGAATCCGCCTGTTTTAGTTACGGATGGACAAAGGGAGAGAATCAATGAAGATTTGCGTTATCGGTTTAGGCTATATCGGACTTCCCACAGCGGCAATGTTCGCCTCCGCAGGCGTCTCAGTCGTCGGAGTTGACCTCAACCCGAAGATCACAGAAGCGCTGAACCGGGGCGCGATCATCATCGAGGAAAAAGGTCTCGAAGAGTTGGTCAGCCGGGTGGTGAATGAAGGTACCCTTCGTGGCTCATTAACGCCGGAAGAAGCTGACGTTTTCATCATCGCCGTCCCTACTCCTATCACCGGGGATAAGAAGGCCGACATGAGTTATGTGGTCTCGGCAACGGAGAGCATTATCCCCTGGTTGAGGTCCGGCAACACGGTAATATTGGAATCCACCTCTCCCGTAGGCACGGTGGACAGCCTCATGCTGCCCATCTTAGAGAAAGCCGGTCTGAAAATAGGAGCCGAACTCTTCGTCGGTTATTCTCCCGAACGGGTTATTCCGGGGCAGATTCTGAATGAACTTGTGAACAACAGCCGCATAGCCGGCGGCATAAATCCCGAATCCGCTGAACGGATTGCGGAGATTTATAAAACCTTTGTCCGCGGCCACATCTACATCACGGATACCCGCACCGCCGAGCTCTGCAAACTGGCGGAAAATACCTACCGCGATGTGAACATCGCTTTCGCCAATGAACTTGCAAAGATATGCGAAAATATAGGCGTCAATGTCTGGGAGGCTATCGAACTTTGCAACAAGCATCCCCGGGTTAACATCCATCAACCCGGCCCCGGTGTAGGCGGCCATTGCATCGCCGTCGACCCCTGGTTCATCGTAGAAAAGCAGCCTGACACGGCAAAGATGATCGGCTTAGGCCGCAACATAAACGATTCCATGCCCTCCCACGTAGCATCGGAAATCCTGGACATTCTCAACGGCATCCAGGATCCGGTGGTAACCATTTTAGGCGTTACTTACAAGCCCAACGTGGACGATACGAGGGAGAGCCCCGTGTTGCATCTGATAGATATTCTGAAACAGCAGAAAATCAACGTGCGGGCATTTGATCCCTATGTGGCGCCTCAAAACGGCAAGATAGAAATCAGCGACAGCCTTAAAACAGCCGCAGAAGGCAGCGATTTGCTGATGCTTGGCGTCCATCATGATGAATTTAAAGACCTTCCCTTCCAAACCCTTGGGAAGCTGATGCGGCATAAGAATTTTTACGACACCCGCAACTTCATCCCCGCATCATCGGTGGAAGAAGCCGGTTTCCGGTATTATCTCCTGGGCAGCAAATAGAATTGTAGAGGGTCATTAACACTTTCTATATTTCCCTGCACATGGGACAGCATCGACAATCAGTTTGGGATTTGATCCGTTTTGGGCTTTGAAAAGAAGCCCAGATACATGAGCATGGCGGCCAAACCCCAGAAATAAGCCATCATATAGGGCTCTTCAAAGATGTTTTCAAAATAACAGTGGACCAGCACACCGCACAATCCGGAGAATATGCCTACCGCCATGGCTTTATCGTTTCCCACAGCCCGCAAAAGCGGATCTTTGCCCGGAATAAACCCGGTACCGCTGCGATAGATGGCTCTCAAGCTCCAAATCAGCAGTCCCGCCAACAAAAGCAGGAAAAAGATGATTCCGATATATCCCATCTCCACCATGGTCTTCAGGTAGTAGTTGTCCATGTAGAAATAACTGAATTCCTCTGTCTCATCCAGGAGCTTGTTGTTCATGGCAACGGCCCCGCCGAAGCGTCCTAACCCGAAACCAAGCCAGGGGTTATTCTCCATCAAAAGCTGTCGGCCTACAGCCCACCGCAGAGCCCTGCCTCCGACAGCTGAAGCCTCAGCGTAGTCGCTGGTAAAAAGATAGGTCAGCCGCGACGTGATGGAGGGAACGAAGACCAAAACCGCCGCCACTGCGCCTCCCAGAACTCCCAGCAACCTCCTGTCCATGTAAAGCGCGAAAAGGATAACGGCTACCACCATGCCCACCCAGGCACCCCGGGAGAAGGTGAACAGCAGACACAGGCACATGATTCCCGTAATCCCCAGGAAAAACAGTTTTGCCCAAATCCTTTTACAGTAATAGATCATGGAAGCGGCAAGAGGGGCCGTCAGAACGATGAGGGAACCGAATATATTAGGACTGCCCGTTATGGAAAAAACTCTGGTCCGAACACCCATCTCCGTTTGGCTGACCCAGCTGGCCGGTATGGGCACTGCGACGATATATTGATAGATTCCATGCAGGCTGAGCAGCGCTCCCATGCCCAACAATCCGAAAAAGACAAGCTTGAAATCCTTGTCACTTTCAAGGAGCCGGATTACCAGGAAGAACCAGACCATGTAGGTCACCACAGCCCTGTACCCGGCAAAGGCCACCGCAGGATACGGTGCCACAAGGGACATGAGGAGGAAGCCCACAGCCATGAATAAAAGAATATAGCCGTCTACGGGAGTCTCCCGTCCAATGGCTTTGCTCTGCCCCAACGCCATCCTCCAAAGGATCAGAAAGGCTGCTGCGATTATAAACAGCTCCTCCCAAACGGAGGCCACAAACCCGATGGATACCTTGTCGCGGATGATGTACTCCAGAGGCAGATAGAAAGCAAAGGCCACAAGCAACCATTGGCGAAGGCTCAGCCTGTGGATCTGCTCAAATAGCAAACTTCCCTTAGTGACGCGAAAATACACATCTCGAACAAAAACTAACAGGCCATAAAAAAGGCTCTGTTGCAATACCCTTCCTAGGGAAAGCAGCAGTTTGTGCAGCTTCCCCAGGGACTTGCCATACAGGGAGTAAGCCGCCCTGTTTTCCACATCGCAGAAACGGATCCATATCTTTTTCGTATATGAACCTTCATAGTTCTCTTTCAGAAAAGCAGACATCCTGCCCAGCACGCTGTGGGGCCAAGCGTTATATAAGGTTAACACGAAGGCCTTTAGCCCTCGAAAAACCAAGCTGTTTTGAATAATCCCTGTCAATTCATTCACCTCAGACTATCCCAGCCTATTTCTAACACGAATTCTCTGCCGGTCATTATATGATAAGGGAACCGGCCGGTTTCATGCTGTCGGTTCACTGACTTTACCTGTCCATTTCAACGCAACCAAATTACTGGCCGATTTCCACGTAGCGAATGGTCCCGCTGCACTCAAAGGTCTGCGTCTTCACGATAAAAGTCTTCCCGGCCCGCAGCTCCTGGCTGCCTATTTTAGGACTGGGAGTATCCTTGGCAACCTTAGTTTTTATCTCAATAACCACGTCTTTTTTGCTTGGATCCGTAGCATCCACTATGACTCCGTCATCACGAATGGCTTGCATTACATAATCCTCAAGCCACACGTCGGTAATAGTTGCGTTCATGTATTCGTTTCCGGCTACCAGCCTCTCCCCCACCAGATCCTGCCGAAGTATCTCATCCACCAATCTGGGAGCTGTGCCGATGATGACAACCTCCGCCGTCAGGTCTACTTGGGGAGATACTGCATCGTTGATCTTCTGCCCGAAGAGCTGAACGCCGATGGCGCCGGCAACGACGACGATGGCAACCAAAACCAGCAGATCCACTACGTTAATGATTCCAAAGAGTTTGCCCTTCTCGTTGATTATCTTCATTCCAACCTCCGTCTATGGTGCATAATGCAAATCCGTACATGGTGCATGATGCAAATCCGTACATGGTGCATGATGCAAATAATAAAAATATGAAAATGTGCAAAATTTCAATTAGTGCATTATTATTTTGATAATCTATGTAAAATCATGTCAAATTTTATGCAAAATTTCAATTAATGCTTGATTTATTAGTAATTTATTGAATTTCTGTAGTTTAATAACATTCATTAATTGATTTTTTGCACATTTCCGCTGCCTACACCTTTCACATCTATTCAAATATCCCGCGTTCCAAAAGGATCTGTTCCATCTGCTGAACCCTTCTGTCCCAGGAACAGGCCCTTCCGTATTCCATGCGCTTTTTCACCTTGGAAGGATCCCGCTCACGCAATGCTTCTCTACATTTTACCACAAAATCCTCCCGGTTTTCCGCAATATATACCACATCTGCATAATCCATAACCTGCAACGGCTCCCTGGTGCTCACGACAGGTTTTCCCGTGGCAAGATACTCATAGAACTTCAAAGGACTCACGTCCTTGGAAAGCCTGCCTTCTTTAAAGAGATTCAGGCATACATCAAATCCTGCAATGATTTCCGGCAGTTCAGCCTGAGGCACCAATCCCATAAATCGTACGTTGGGATAGGCTCGAAGCGAGGAGAGATCCACCCCGGGCAGTGAGCGGCCCACCAACACCAGTCTCCCTTCGGGAAAGGCCTGGGCTACGGCTTCCATGCATTGATAATCGATGCATTCCTGGAGCATGCCCACAAAGCCGAATACCGGTTTATTTGAACCGGCAACCTCTTGTTCCGTCACCGATTGTTCCGTCATCGACTCCTGCCATGTCCCCGTTTTCTTGGCCGCTGCCTTTCCGGGCGCTGCCGCCGCTCGTGAAAACAGTTCGTAATCCACCCCGTTGGGAATCAGCTCTGTGTTTTCGTTGTATTGACGCAGAGTCTCATAAAGTCCCGCCGCCGTACAGAAAACCTGATCCGCTACAGCAGCCAGATCTCTTTCCATAGTATCTACGACGGCAGGATCGATCATCCCCTTATAGGCGGAATGGCGGTCCACGCAGTCGTAAATTACCCCTCTGTTTGGTATGAGATGAATCAGGTCGCAGGAAGTGGGCGAGTAACACCAGAGATAAGGTTCCGTGAATTCCTGTTCCTTCATCCGCTTTCGGATATAGCGGGCAAGCATCTTCTGGTTGATACGGTTGATCCAGCGATGTTTATTGAAAAAAGGAAAAACGGGAGGCGGAGAATAGACCGTAATGTTGTCCTTAACCTTTTGCCCCGGTTTCCTGAAAGCCGTCAACCGCTTGAAAGTCGATCTGTCCTTCAGAGGCGCCAACATGGTAACCGGCGGATCTATATATATAACTTCCGCGTCTTGCAAGCGGTTCATCACATTTTGCTTGCGGGTGGGAACGGGATAATAGTTGGAGGTTGAAATGCAAACTATCTGACGCATCATGCCCTCCTTTCCTCTGGGCGGTTTAAGAGCCGCCTCGCCGCATCAATATTGATTTTTTGAGCCTCTCTCAGACGGGCTACGGCCTCCTGCACTTTTTCAGGTCCCCGCTGCACCGCCAGGTCGATTTCTTTACAAAGCCACTCTTTGGACAGGGATGTGAGCGATATGCAGGAATCGGATCCGATATATTTTATAAAGCTGTCCACTTTCACATCGTAGGAAATGCCGATGACAGGTGCGCCTCCTGCCGTGGCAAAGATCAGGGAGTGAAGCCTCATCCCCACCACTACTTCCATGGAGCCCAGCATCCCGATGAGTTCTTCCACCGTGTGTTTTTGGCGGCACGTGTAATAAGGACTTGTCATGCCGGCGGTAACCTTTTCCGCTGCGGATATATCCTTTGGAATTTCAATGGGTAAAAACACCGGCGTCAACCCGTAGGTTTTCCAGGCATAATCCGCCGCTTCTCCTATCCACTCGGGATGGCGAAAATCCGGCCAGTTGCGCAGGCAAAACCCGATCATCCGAATTCCGGCAGGAACTCCTTCTTTAGCAAAAGCGGCCTCTACCACTGCAGGGTTCGCTTTTTGTATGTTCACTGTGGGGTCTGCGGCCAGGATGATCTCCGGCTTGTCCACCTTCATTTCTTTCAGCAGTTCCAGGGACACCTTGTCTCTCAGGGTGATGATATCTGCAGTGCTGTTGAGTACCTTGGCGGCAATCCGGCGGTTTCTCGGCAAATTAATGGGGCCGATGCCGCATCCATACATGATGATTTTGCAGCCGCACCACTTAGCTGCTTTCAATGTAAATAGGTAAAAGTACAGGGATCTTGAGGAGGTGGCATCCTGCATCAGGCTGCCTCCCCCGTTGACAAATATCTCGGCTTTCCGAAGACTCCGTATGAAAGCGACTACGTTGAATATATACATCGCCCTCGTCTTGTTGGCGACCCTGGTCTCATTTTTTCTTCTGGTCATGACCCAGAAAGGCATGTCGGGATCGATTTCGCGGAATTGGGACAGGATGGCCTTCAAGATGGCCTCGTCCCCCGCATTGCCTCTGCCGTAAGCCCCGCAAATGACCGCGCCGTGCCTGCCTTTATAATGCTTGCGGCGAAGGATGGTACGATAGACCTGTTCCTGATCCTCTCGCATGCGCTCCAGGGAAAAATCTTTTTTTGCCTTTTGAAACAAGTTTTTTGCCAGCTTGCGCCTCAATTCTTCATCCACGGACAACCTGTATATGTACTCGCCGAAGGTCTCCACATCTCCCGCTTCAAACAGGAAGCCGTTCTCACCGTGGTTAATGAGGGCGGGGATGCCTCCCACGCGACTGGCGATGGCGGGGCAATGCTCGTAAGCCCCTTCCAGGAGAGAATAGGGAAAGGTTTCCGAAAGGGAAGCCAGTACGTTGATGTCCACTTTGGAAAAGAAGCCCTTTATGTCGTCCACCCATCCCACAAACTCGACTCTGTGGCTGATTTCAAGCTCTCGGGCCAACGCCTTTAATTCCTTTTCATCCTCGCCGATTCCCGCAATCAAAAGCTTTAACCTGGGGTTTTTCCTGTAAGCAATGTTAAAGGCACGAATTACCGTGCCGATGTCTTTGATGGGAGTAAGCCTGGCGGCGATGCCTACAATGATATCTTCGTCCTCACCTTTGGGCGCCCTCGGTTCTTTTCTTGCTCCTGAGAAATCAAGGCCGTTGTAGATCGTAAAGATCCGCCAGGGATCAAAGCCTCTCTCAATAAGGTTCTGCTGCATCCTGTCGGCCACCGCCACATAGAAGTCCATGTTCCGAAGGGCTATAGCGTTAATCAGGCCGAAGGTATACTGCTTCAGCGGCATGCCCATATAATCCAGCCTGGGGTCTGAGTGGACCGTTGTCATTACCGGAATGGTCCGCAGCTTCTTGACAAGCACTCCAAGCATGTTGGCCTTGGCGCCGTGACAGTGAATCACATCGGGTTTGAAGCTGTCCACTTCCTTCAGCGCCATGCTTATGTCTTTAAAAACATTCAAGCCGTTTTCAATGACCACCACGTCCAGGCCCATTTCCCTGCCTTCGTCGGCTAAAACGCCGCTGCGGAAGCTCACCAACCTGAGATCGTTGGTTTCCGACAGTTCCCGGGCAAGGGACAGTATATGGGTTTTGCCGCCTCCGATGTCGCCACCGGCTGCAAACAACATTATCCTCATTGAATCCTCCACTTTCTTACAAAGCTTTGCTTTGTGAGGGTCCCTGCGACAAACCTCGCAGGGACCCTCACAGTATTAAATCTATATCATTATACGACCTTTATTTCAGGCTGCCTAGTACAAGCCTGTAATAATGGTAGCCACCTGTGCCCGGGTCACCGGGTCTTTCGGCCAGACTTTACCGTCGTATCCCGAAACTACCTGCTGCTGTACCAGGGTTTTCACATAGGGAAGCGCCCAATCGGCCACTTGGACGTAGTCGGCGAACTTGGTCAGGTCTGCTTCCGCATAGCCTCGCTGCTGGGTCCGGCCGATAATCGTCATAACTTCCTGCCTGCTTATGGCACCCATCGGGTTGAAGTATACTTTTCCTTCTTTTGCAGTTCCCATTATAATGCCCATTCCGTACATGGCTTTAACCGATTCAAGGGCCCAAACCGGTATGTCTGCAGCATCCTCGAAGGGCAGTACAATATGCTCATACCCGGCGGCCTCTTCTCCCATCCAGTTTTTCATGAGAACTGCAAACTCAGCCCTGGTAATGCTCCTGTCCGGATGGAAAGCCAGACCGCTGTCCGTCTTCACTCCGTTCACAACGCCCTTTGAGTAAAGGAAAGCCGTATTATCCTTGCCCCAATGGGTCCCCATATCGATGAAAGGCTGGGGCGCCTCAGGCCCCCAGGGCTGTGTCAGGCTGCTGCGAGCCAGGTTTCCGCTCTCATCAGAAACCACCAGCGCGATCCTGTGCATGGCGCCGTCAGCGGGAGGTAAAGCAGCCGTAAGGGTTTTTGTATTTGCATTATATTGAAATTGCAACGGTTGGCCGTCATAGGTTAAAACCATGTCCGAGGCGGAAATCCCGGCGTCCATCCCGTCACTGACAACAGCGGTCAAAGTCTGGCCGCTGACGTTCATCTGGATCTGCGGCGGCTCAAGGTCAACGTAGTAACCCAGTCCTCCCATGACCTGATCTAAATAGAAGGTTCCCGCCTGCTTTCCTGTTGCCAGCAGCTTCAGATAAGTGAGCCCGGTTGCCCCCGAGGGCAGGTTTACATGGATCATCTTCCAACCGGTAAAGTCAAGCTTTGTGCCGATGATCTCCTTTACCCCTTCCGGCGTGCTTACGATCAGGTTCATCGTATTGCCGGATCCGTCACCGTATACCCAGAAATTCAGGCTGTTTGTCTTCCTGGTAAATGCCAGGGAGGACGGAACGTAGATCTCGTTTTCGCCGGCTATTGCAAAATCATAGTTCACTTGGGCGCTCTGATATCCGTAGCGCACCTTTGTAAGATCCGTGTTCAGATTTACGGATAAACCCGGCAAGGGCTGCGTCTGGAATATATGGGTAGAACCTTCAAATGTTTCGAGGCGCCACCCGTCGCTGGTAATTCGTACGTTTATCGACGCGGAGGTTCCGCCGGCTGAAGCGGTGATGGTGCCTGTTCCGCTGGTGATGTTAGCAGCGGTAAATCTTCCGTTTTCATCGATTTCTCCGATTCCTCCGCTTACACTCCAGGTATAGCAGTTATCCTGGGAGATAAGCGGAAGGCGCTTGTACATTGCAGATGCGGAAAGATCGATGGATTCGCCGCCGGTGACCGCAATGTCGGTAACCGCTTTGCCCTCCGCCTGATTTATAATGCTTATGCTGTCCGGCTTGGCAACCACGGTGACATCCACCGTAGTAACGGTGTTTTTATCTAATTTGGCCGTGATCTCGCCGGTTTTAGCCGAGTTGCCTGCTTTAAACACATTGTCTTCGTCGAAGGTTCCGATACCGTTTGAAGCGCTGAAGGTAAGAGATGTAATGTCAGGCGCCTCCACCGGATAATAGTAATCATCCGTCGCCTTTACGTTGAAGGCCTGCTTCGCTCCGGCCAGCATCCTCAAGCTGTAGGGGTACAGATGGATGTTGGCAAGGCGACCTGTGGGCGACGCTGTATTAACCAATAAAATATAATTTGCACAATTGCGGAGAGAGCCTTGAGAAGGTTTGTTCACGTTAGTCATGCTGCTCTCCCCCGGGTAGATGGAATGGATTGCCGTTGAGCCTCCTCCGTCCAGGTTGACAGCTTCCACGCAGCCCAGTTCCAACATGCGGTTTGCCAATTGTGCCAGGGTCACTCCTTTGCTGTGGCCGGAAAGCCTGCCGTCTACCGTATAGAACACAACGCTCCCGTCATTCCGAACGCCTAAAGCCGTGCGGGGATGAATCTCCGCGTTGGAAGGAGCCACGTTAACGCCCGCCGTGACGAGCTTTTCTCCCGCTCCAACAGCATGTACAACATCGTTCCATGCCGGATCCGCACTGAAAGTAATGGTGACCGGATCCCCCGAAACCAACCCGGATAAATTGGCTAAATTACCCGGATAATCCGTTTCCGACGCTATAGTCAGAAGGAGTCTTCCCGGAGGAATAAAGGTGGGTCCCGTGGCGCTGGATACGGATTCAACCGTTGCTTCCACGGTGTCGTTGAACCGCAGTTCTTCCGAATCAACGGTCAATAGAACATTATAGGTGGGTATTGTGGCCTTATTCGTATTGTCGTTGCCGAAAACCCTTGTGTAAAGCATCACACCGGATGCCTTTGTAACGGTTTTATTCAAATGAATCGAACCGATGGGCGCGGTCAAGTAAGGACTTTCGATCCTGATATTCAGGTTTGTCCTTCCTATAATAGCCGTGCCGTCTTCGTAGAACCCCACAGCGGGGTTGGACATGCTTTCAGATGTGATGAGGAGCCCGTCCTTTATGGTCATTCCCAAAGGGACGCCGGTGCTCATGTTGAAGAAATCTCCGTTAATACCGGCAATTACATGCTTACCTTCTGTTGTAGCTTTTTCAACCACCGCCCGAAAACTGGCTGCCCCGTATACATCGTTTCCATGAGAAATTATTGGAACTACGTTCCCTCCGGGATAGTATTCGATATAGTTTTCAGTGATCTTTTCCGTGTACCCGGCATTCCAATAGATCTCGTTTGCCAGTCGCGTTTTTTCACCGATGAGCAGTGATGATCCGTAAAGCTTGTCCCCAAAGCTGGCTGCAAATGCTGTCCACCCAGTGAAAGCACTGATAACCAATACTACCGCCAGCAATAACGATAGCCGTGATTTAAAATTTCTCATGTTATCAACCCTTATCCTTCTCTTTTTATTTCTAGCTGTTTTACAAGTAAGTGAAACTGTGAGTTGTGGAACTTAAGTCGAATTTATTTGGGCCTAGTTGAGCTAGTCGAAACTTAGTCGTACTTGTCGAATCTTACTCGATTGTATATGTACCCTTTACCATGACCCAGATGTCTTCCGCTGCGCTGATCCCCCTACCGTCGGCTCTCGGGATCAAGAGCAGATGGTTTCTCGTGACTGCAAAGCCTCCCTTCAGATCCTTGCCCTCCGTTACATCGGAAAGCCCGTCCTGTCCCGAAGCAACGGCAAGAGCGCTTCCGCTGCGCAGGATGAGCTCCGTTCCTTCTCCCCCGATGAGTTTTTTGCCCGCTTCTACAAAGACGGGTTTAAATGTTGCTGAGGATCCACCTGTTCCAACACCTTTCAATGCTGCTGCAATTTGTGAATCCACATAGCTCTTGGTCACCACAGGGTCTTCCGCTGAGCCGGGCTCATAGCCGGCAGCCCCCACCGCCACAGTTGTAACGATGAGGGCTAGAGCAACAATCAATACCGCTACATTTGCTTTGTTCATGTCCCTTCTCCTTTGTGATTCTTTTTAACTTTTGCCGGTGCACATAGCCATCCGTCAGAAATCCACTATTCCCAGACTGATGCTCAGGGCTTCATTGGTTTTCTGCAGGCATTTATCATCGACCCGGCCGATTTTTTCTCTCAGCCGTTTTTTATCAATGGTTCGCAGCTGCTCCAACAGAACCACCGAATCTTTGGCCAACCCGTTCCCTTCGGCCGGAATCTCCACATGGGTTGGAAGTTTGGCCTTGTTGATCTGTGAAGTAACTGCAGCCACGATGACCGTAGGACTATATTTATTACCAATGTCATTCTGGACTATTAGAACAGGACGAACCCCGCCTTGTTCCGAGCCGATGACAGGACTTAAATCGGCAAAATATATTTCACCTTTCTTTACAATCAAGTCATTCTCACACTCTCTTCCGTACACTCCGTCGGGAATCCAACCCGTAACGGGTGTTATTTTGTTGTAAAAATATTAGCTTTTAATGAATGCTGCCGCTGTAACTTACAGCAGCTTTGACTCGTATTTTTCCAAATCGGTCAGGGTCTCTTCCATGCCTTCCTCTGCTAAGAGCAGGTTAAGTCCGCTCATTTCCTCGTATCCGCGTATCAGTTCTGCGCGTATCTGCTTTTTCTTTTCCTCTTCATGATAGAGGTTGAGAGCTTCTCGGATCAATTCGCTCCTGTTTTTCTTTTGCGCTTCTGCTATGCGGTCCGTCTGCTCAAGCAATGAAGCAGGCAGGCTTATGATTATTTTCTTCAGATTTGACATTTGCGTACCTCTCGCTTTCCTTTTGTATGCGCGTTCGGATATCAAATTATATATATGTTTGTATATCCAAACGCATATCGAGTATAAATCACGTGTCGCATTTTGTCAAATCTTAAGACCCTGTAATTTTCTGGATGGCCAAGCCGATCATGGCCGCGATGTCCGAAGCAATGACACCGTATTCACCCAGTGCCTTTGCCGCTATATCCCCGGCAGCTCCGTGAATATAGACTCCGCAAGCTGCGGCTTCAAAACAGGATAATCCTTGTCCTGCCAATGCACCGATGACGCCGGATAGCACATCACCGCTGCCGCCTGTGGCCATGCCCGGATTTCCTGTCGTATTAATATATGTCTCTCTGTTTGGGGTTGCCACAAGGGTGCCTGCCCCCTTTAAGACGGTAACGGCGCCGATTTGTTCCGCCAGGCGGCAAGCTGATTCCACCCTGTCAGCGTTGATTTCTTTGGAGCTGCAGCCCAACAGCCTTGCAGCTTCTCCCGGATGGGGCGTTATAATCAACCGCCCCGAAGCTTCTTTTGCAAGCTCCTTCAACCCATCGTTTCGGGCAAGCAAATTCAGACCATCCGCATCGAGAACAACTGCAGGACAGTTGCTATTCAGAACAGTTTCAATTAACGGAACATTGGACGAATCATCTCCCAACCCCGGGCCGATAACTATGGCTTGATGCCCTTCAAGCCATTCCGGTGGAAGCGATCTGGATACACAGGTGGCTTCAGGTACGCCGACCTGCAAGATGGGAAAAAGGTGTTCCGGTACAGAGACCCGTACCAGGCCGGCTCCGCTTCGCAGGGCCCCCCTGGCGCTTAGGACCGCTGCTCCGGCCATACCTTCGCTGCCGGCGATGATAAGAACCTTTCCGCAATCACCTTTATGTAGCTCCTTGTCTCGCTTCTTGATGAAAGTATTGACAAAGGCTTCATCTATTAAACCAGGGTTGCCCATTTTTTTACCCTTTCCTTTTCTATTTCTATTCCTATACGTTTACGTTCATTTCTCATAATCACTGTTTACGCTGCATTCATGACAGTTACGATCGCCCTTCACGGTCCCCGCCTATGGCCGCTGCACTGTCTCTTACGGTCTACCTTAGTAATCGCCCTCGAAATACGCTATTATTTTATCTTTTTTCCCCACGTTCGTAAACCATTCCACTCATAAAGTAAAGAACTTGTCATAAAGTTTCTGTTCACATCGTGCAATAACACGAATCAAGGGTTGGGGCGGGAACTTGTCTACATTCTACCCTCGATGTAGACAAGAATCAGGATTGGGCCGGGAACTTGTCTACTTTCTGCCCTCGATGTAGACAAGAATCAGGATTGGACCGGGAACTTGTCTACTTTCTACTTTCAATGTAGACAAGAATCAGGGTTTGCGACGGAACCCGTCTATTTCCAGTCCTTATAAAGCACACTGCAAACTGTAACAACGTTATAGTCATAAACGTCATAGTCACAATCGATTTTTTGTATTTGTTTCCTCCTTAGGCTTGCGCGAATAAGGGTTTTCGCGTTATAATTAATGTTTGTAAGGCCACAAGGTGACCATGCAAAGAATAATATCTACCAACCTATCATCGGTATTTCTAATCTGGTATACGTTAGGAGGTGAAAGTATACATGGATACCGGCCCTAGTCCTACCGACCAACGCATCTCAATCATTAAGGCTACTAAGGCTGCTAAGGAAACTGCTGAAAAGAACTGCACATGTCCCTGCTTTCACATAACTCCTATCGGTTACAGCTGTTTTGGTTTTTTACTTTTCAACCGGGGCTAACCTGACGCTTTAACCTGACGGGTTTTCTCATAAGCTGTGGACATTGTGCCTAAACTAAGAGAGGAGGTAATGCCCATGGAATACGATAGAGAAAAGCTGTCAGAAGAAAGCATCTCTCAAATTTTGCAATTGATCGAAGAAAAAAGTTACATCAAAGCCAGAGAAGAGCTTTTGAAATATAACGAAGTTGATATTGCTGAAATCCTGGAAGATATCATGGACGTTGCAGGAGTTGATAAGACCATCATACTTTTCCGCACCCTTCCGAAAAATATCTCCGTAGAGGTCTTTTCCCATTTAGATATCGAGGAACAGCTTAAAATTATCAACGGAATTACCGACAAGGAGCTCCACTACATCATTGAGGAACTTCCTTTCGATGATATGATCGACGTGTTGGAGGAGCTGCCTGCTAACATCGTGGATAAGATTCTGGAAAAATCATCGAAAGAAGAGCGCAAACTCATCAACACCTTCCTCAATTACCCTGAGAACAGTGCGGGTAGTTTGATGACACCGGATTATATCAGCTTGCAGAAGGATATGACGGTAAAGGAAGCTCTGGCATATATAAAAAAAGAAGGTATGGACAGCGAGACCGTATACACTTGTTACGTCAAAGACACGGGCAGAAAGCTTATCGGAATCGTTTCCCTGCGGTCTTTGGTCATTTCCGATGACGACGTGATTGTAAAAGATATTATGCAGACGGATTTCGTGTACGTCAACGTGCTTGACGACCAGGAGCAGGTTTCCAACATGTTTAAAAAGTATGGTTTTCTTGCCATGCCTGTTGTGGATAACGAAAACAGGATCGTAGGCATCATTACCGTGGACGATATTCTGGATATCATCGACGAAGAAACCACGGAAGACTTCCAGAAGATGGTCGGTGTCACCGTCTCCACGGTGGAGTATCTGGACATGAGCGTATGGACACACGTGAAAAACAGGTTTCCCTGGCTGCTTTTCCTGATGGTTTCTTTGATGATTACGGGAATGATCATTGCCCAATTTGAAACGCTTCTCTCCAAGGTCATTGTCCTTGTGGCATATCTCCCGCTCCTCATGGGTACGGGTGGAAATTCCGGCTCTCAATCGGCTACTCTGGTCATACGCGGAATTGCTGTGGGAGACATTTTGCCCAGGGATGCCTGTCGTATATTATGGAAAGAGCTGCGAATCAGCTTTTTAATCGGAGCCGGCCTCAGCACGCTTAATTTCATCAAGATAATGCTGTTAGACGGCGAAAGCGCCGCCATAGCCCTTACTGTATGCGGTGCAATGCTCGTAATTATAATGTTGGCGAAGACCATCGGCGGGATGCTGCCCATGCTGGCTAAGAAGTTGGGAATCGACCCGGCCCTCATGGCAAGTCCCATGATCGCATCCCTTATCGACATGATTTCCGTCATAACTTATTTCGCTCTCGCTTCCCTCATATTGGGAATTTAGTGTTGTATTTGATGCCGGTTGGCACTTGCTCGTACACACCGGAGCGCCACCCTGCAATCCAAATATTTGTTATAATACTCGTAAAAAGTGTTTGATACAAAATGGAAGACACCAATAAAAGTTGCTCTATAATCCGTGATTGAAAAAAGGAGGAGAAAATGGAAGGGGTAATTATCGAACGGACGATTGAGAACCTGAAAAGGAACGGCTTTAGCGTCAAGTTTTTTGAAGACAGCCAGTCTGCAAAAGAGGCGACGCTCGAGGAAATAAAGCCGGATCAAACCGTTGGTTTCGGCGGTTCAATAACCCTGATGGATATGGGTATTTACGAGGCTCTGAAAGAAAGGGGCAATCCCGTCTATTGGCATTGGAAAGCCGGCGAAGGTGAAGACAGAAAGGAACTGCTAAAACAGTCAGCCAATGCAGACGTCTACTTTTCCGGTACCAACGCCATAACAGAATGCGGCCGGCTGGTCAATATCGACGCAACATGTAATAGAATTTCCGGCATACTTTTCGGACACGATAAGGTCATCATCGTATCCGGTGTAAATAAAATTACCCGTAGTCTGGACGAAGCGCTGATCCGGATTAAAAACATTGCAACTCCTGCTAACGCAAAACGTCTGGGGGTAAAAACACCTTGTGCCGAAGTGGGTAAATGCATGAACTGCGACAGCGAGGACCGCATATGCAGGGCCACACTAATCATCGATCGCGTTCCCAGAGCAAATCCCATAACTATTTATCTTATCAATGAAAACTTGGGTTATTAACAGAAAAATGTTTATTACCAGTATTACATAGTATAGGAAGAGTGAAGGAGGAGAGGGTGATTGAATCACCCTCCTTCATTTTAAGCAGATTAAGCAGACACTGAATTACTTACTAAGACTATCAAGAAAGACTTCCGTATCTTTTCTGTAGGGAATCGGTGTTACGGCTCCATGACCCATGGTTGATAACGCGGCTGCCGCATTTGCATATTCGGCCGATTCAAAAATGCCATATCCTTTTAAATACTGGGCACAAAACGCGCCATCAAAAGTATCGCCCGCGCCGGATTGATCTACAGTATCGACCTTCAACCCGGGGATCAACTTCCTCGATTTGCCGTCTGAAACCAGCACACCCTTAGAACCTAATTTCAGAAGTATTGTTTTTATTCCCAGAGAATGATAATAGTCCACAAGAGAGTCCGGTTCCGTAAGACCCGTGAGCTGTTGAACATCTTCCTGACTCGGGAAAAAGATATCTGCCATTGCAGCCGTGGCATGAATGACAGCACGGGCGCGATCCAATCCCCATAGCTTTAATCGCAAGTTAGGGTCATAGGTAACAATGACGTCATTTTTTTTCGCAATATTTATCGCATGGAACACCGCATCACATGCCGATTCACTTATGGCCTGACTGATACCGGACACATGTAAGATTTTCGCCTTTTTAATCAAAGACTCCGGTACATCTTCCGGTTTCATCTTGCTTGCTGCCGAACCTTTCCTCATATATGTGAATTGATGCCCGGACTCAGTATAGGTTATGAAGTACATGCCGGTATGAGCATCCTGCGATCGAACAACATATGAGACATCAACGCCTTCTCTTCGCCAAAGATCCAAGAAGAGATCCCCAAATGCATCCGCTCCTATGTGGGTAAAATAGGCCGTAGAGGCTCCTTGCCGGGCGGCTGCAACGATAAAGTTGCTCGTATCTCCCCCAAAACCGGGGAGGTAGACGTTGTCTCCCTGTTCCGTCTTTATATTGGAAAACTCCAGCAGTGGTTCACCTATCGCGACAATACACATGAATAATATTAGCGCCCAAACTCTATGCGCTTTTCCCTCCTTTTTAGGTTAAACTTTAACTTCTGTTACTTATACTATATTCTGTTATACTTTTCGATTCCCTGAATCAGCGAACCGGTCTCAAGTATATATTTCGTTTGCTCCGCTTCACGGGCTTCAATTTCTTCCGCGACTTCCAGTACTTTTTCTACGTGCTCTTTGGGAACAACCACTACCCCGTCAAGGTCTGCCATAATCAGATCACCGGGATTTACTACCACTCCGCCGCAGGTGACAGAAACATTGCTGGCCAGTGTCTTATAGCGTCCTAATGTGGTACCCGGAGAAACACTCCTGGCAAAAACCTGAAAATCGTAATCCCTGCGTATCTCAGTAACATCACGTACTCCTGCGTCCAAAACAGCTCCGCCCAGCTTGTTAACAACAGACCCGGCAGTCATCAGACCTCCCCAGACTGCAACATCCTTGTCGCTGCCCTCTAAAGCGATTACAAGAATGTCGCCTTCATTACATGAATCGATGGCTTCTAATGCGTCGGTGGGAGGAAGGGTTTCTTCGGTAGGTCCTTCCTGAATTGTAACTGCCGGCCCGACAATTTTTTTATCGCTGATTCGCGGCTTAATCTCGTGGCTCATATAACAAGTCTTTCCTACTACTTTGTCCGCAGCGTCCGCAACAGAAGCGGAAGCGAGCTTTAAAAATCTTTCTATTATCTCTTTACTGTACATTTACTTTGCTCCTTTCTTATACCTGTCAAGTATTTCTATGTATTCCTTACAATGATTTTGAACCCGGTTATAATCAGACTCTTTAAGAGCTTCATAATCGATCAGAGAGCTTCCGGCCCCTAATAGAGAGGCGCCGGCCTCCATGTAATCTATAAGATTATCCGCTTTGATTCCCCCGGTAGGCATAAACAACGTGTTTGGGAAAATATCCAATAATGCTTTTAAATGAGATGGCCCTCCGACAGAACTAATCGGGTATACTTTCACGATATCACACCCGGCAGATAAAACTGTATTTACTTCATTAGGGGTCAATGCCCCTAATATACAAACTACCTCGTGTTTATGACAAAGTTCGGGTAATCCGTCAATGATAATCGGCGACACTATAAAACTGGCGCCCGCATCAATACATCGTCTCGCGCTTTCCAAATTCAATACGGTTCCGGCACCAACCTGTATCTGTTTCTTTGACCACTTTGCGATCAAATCGAAAATTCCCGGTATAGTCGTAGTTATTTCTATTGTTTTAAAGCCCGAATTCACAAGACAATCAATGGCTTTGTCTGCTAATTCTGTTGAATCCGTGCGCAGAACAGGTACAAGAATGCTATCACAAAGTGCCTTCATTGTATCATTATAGTTCACAGCATTACTCCTTCCAACGGTTAACCCAAGATAAAGGTTCTTTATTTGAAAAAACGCGAGCAACCTCTTCTGCAGCTTTTCGTTGTAGTTTTTCAAGTGATTCGGCGGAATACCATCCCGTATGATCGCTGACAACCACATTCTCCAATTCAAAGTAGGGATGAGTAATCGGGGGTGGTTCCGTTTCAAAGACGTCTATACCGGCTCCAAAAATTCGGTTTTCTCGCAAAGCGTTTACCAAACTCTCTTCATCCACTAAACCTCCCCGTGAAGTATTGATGAGGATAGCGTTTGATTTCATTTTTGCCAGCCTGTCTTTGTTGATGATATGCCTTGTTTCATTTGTAAGCGGCGCATGAAGGGAGATTACGTCAGATTCTTTTAAAAGGGTGTCCAAATCTGTAATTTCCAGGTCTTCGCATTCCTCTATAAAAGGATCATACGCCAACATTCGCTTAAACCCGAGAGCTGATACCTTCTTTAGAAAAGCTCTCCCTATTTTACCGCAACCTATGATGCCCACTGTTTTTCCGACAAACGAGTAGATCGGTTCTGATGCACCCACATCCCAAGTTCCTGCCCGCACTTTTGCGTCACGGGTCACAATCCTGCGCCCGACGGCAAACATCAAGGCAACAGCATGTTCTGCCACTGTCTCTGTTCCGTAATCCTTTACATTTGCTACATATATTTTTCTGCGTGCAGCTGCATCCAGATCAATATTGTCCACACCCACGCCATAACGGACTATAACTTTGCAATTCTGCAATTCGTCAATGAGCTGTTTAGGCAGCTCGGTTTCCCGGGTCATAATCGCATCGGCAAACCGAGCTGCTTCTATGGTTTTATCCAGATCATTTCCTGTTACGACATGGGAGACGCTTGCGCCAAAAGGTGCCAGGATTTCCTTCTCCACTTCATAGTGTGGATAGTATGCGTTTATTATTACTACGCATAAACTCATATCTGTTCTCCCATTTAATCATTGCCTATCGAGTTGACTATTCATTTAGTTGCGAAGCTTTTCGATCTCAGCAAGCAGATCGTCTACCCAGGTTCCACCATATTCTTTCTTCATCCATTCTACGACGGTGGGCTGAGTAGCCTCACGGAATTCCTGAATCGCTTCCGGAGTGAGCTCTGTGACTTCCATTCCGTAAGAGCTCAGTACAGGAGCGATCATGTTATCTTGATAAGATGTCATTCCTCTATGAATCCATTTTACTAAGTCTACGGCATCTTGAATAACTTGCTGCTGCTCTTCTGTAAGGCTCTGATAAAATTCTTCGCTGATCAAATATGCGTGATAACTATATACATGGCCGTCCAGTGTTATGTATTTCTGCGTTTCATACAGGTTTGCAGCAAGTATGTTGGTGATTCCGTTTTCTTGTCCGTCTGCCACTCCCTGCTGCAATGCAGCCGGCAGTTCACTCCATGCAACCTCCACTGCGTTTGCGCCGATACCGCTGATTATGGCATTATAGATGGCGCTGGGCTGAATACGGATTGTTAAGCCTGCCGCATCGGCCACGCTTTTTATCGGGCGAACGCTATTCGTCAAATGACGGATACCGTTATCCGCCAATCCTAACAGGCGAATTCCTGTAGCTTCCAGCATTGCGTCTCCTAATTTCTTTGTATAGTCGCTGTCATAAATCGTCCATGCTTCCGTATGATTATTAAAGAGGAATGGCATATTAAACACGCCAAGAGGAGCGAACAGTGCAGAAACGGGGCCATCGTGAACGACTGTCATTTGTATCGTATTGGCTTGCATTGCCTCAAGGACTGCCGGGCCGTCTCCAAGTTCGCTGTTGGGATAGATGACGACATCGATTTCGCCGTTTGTCCTGTTCTCAACATAGGATTCGAAAGCCAGCGCCGCGG
>JAAYNC010000033.1:0-4503 GCA_012521055.1 Eubacteriales Family XIII. Incertae Sedis bacterium | reverse complement strand
TGATAAAAGAAGTGGTGGGAGAAAGCAACGTGATTGCCGGAACTACCGCCCACGGGGCTACCATGCTGGGGCCCGGAAGGATAAGGCATGCCGGCAGCGGAAAGACCATCATCGGGGAACTTAACGGCGCTATGACTCAGAGAATCCAACAGATTGCTCAGACGTTCAGAGAAGCGGGTATGGAAACGGAGCTATCGGATAACGTCTACGGGCTTGTATGGGATAAGCTGCTGGTGAACGTGGGGATCAACGCGCTTACGGGGATCACCAAACTATTGAATGGCGAGTTGTTAGAGCATCCTGAAATTGTAGAGTTGCTGGAAGATGCCGTGTCAGAGGGAAAAGAGGTTGCATTGGCCCAGGGAATCAAATTGGGTTTTCCCGATCCCGTGGCTCATACGAAGGACGTTTGTAAAGCCACAGCAACAAACAAATCCTCCATGCTTCAGGATGTTCTGAATCATAAAAAGACGGAAATCGATATGATAAACGGCGCTGTTGTAAGGGAAGGAAAAAAGGTTAACATTGCAACGCCTGTTAACAAGACTCTTACAAATCTTATTAAGTTCATTGAAAAGCAGTGAGGTATCGATTTCGATTCTGAAGTAGAAAGGAGGATGTAAGATGCAAGACTATGCAAATGTAATAAATGCAATAAAAGCAGACGAACTCATAAAATTCACCCAGGATATTGTGAGGATTAACAGCGTATTCGATCCGAATAAAGAAGGAGCAAATGAATCCAGAGTAGTGGCCTTCATTTCTGACTTCCTAATAAAAGAAGGCTTCGAGGTTCACGTGGAGGAAGTGGTTCCCGGCAGACCTAACATCATTGCCTTTCTGAGAGGAAGCCAGCCCGGAAAGACCATTCTCTTTGAAGGTCATACCGACGTAGTAACCGCCGGAGATCCCGCGAAATGGAAGTATGATCCTTTTGGAGCCGAGATCGTAGGAGACAGGCTTTACGGAAGAGGCGCCTGCGATACTAAGGGAAACGTGGCAGCCGCTATCTTTGCCGCAAAAGCGGTAAAGGATTCGGGAGAGGCCTTTAAAGGAAACATTCTTCTGTGCATTCCCTGCGATGAAGAGGGAATGATGATCGGCATCAAGGATTTTATCAAAAAAGGCTGGGCAAAAAATGTAGATGCGGCAGTAATCTGCGAACCGGAGGAAAACCATATCTGCATCTTCCAGAAGGGAGCAATGCGAGCGGTTGTGAGGGTATACGGAAAGCAAAGCCACGGGGCTATGCCTCTGACCGGAATCAACCCAAACTGGAGGCTTGCGAAGATTATCTGTGAGCTGGAGAAATTGGAACAGAGCGAGAAGGAACGGCTGGGCTGCCACGAATATTTAAAGTGGCCCAGCATTACGCCCACTGTTATCGCGTCTCCGGCTGAGGGAGAAGCCCAGATCAATGTAGTCCCCGGTGAAGCGTATATGACTTTAGACATAAGAACCGTTCCGGGACAGGATCACCAAACTCTTAAGCAGCAAATTCTGGATATCTACGATAAGCTGGCCAAAGAAGACCCGGATTTCAAAGCAACCCTGGAGATTATCGAGGAAAGGCCTTGGACTGAGACGCCGAAGGACGCTACGATTACGAAATGCGTTTATAGAGCCGTGAAAGAGGTAACGAAGGAAGAACCGGTTTGGCAGGGTGTTCCCGGGGCTACGGACGGAACCTTCCTCCATCTGGAGGGAATTCCCACCATCGTAATCGGCGCAGGAGATACTTATATTCCCCATCATGTGGACGAATACGTGGAAATTTCCCAACTGATTGAAACAACAAAAATTTATGTCCTGACCTCTATGTATTTCCTCAACGAGGATATATAGATGCATAGAACGGGCCAGGGAGAAATTCCTATGGAATTGAAAGACAAGAGAATTCGAATCATCGTGGGACACTACGGAAGCGGGAAAACGGAATTCGCCGTCAACTACGCCGTTAAAATGGCAGAGCTGGGCAAGAAGACGGCCCTTGTGGATCTGGATATTGCAAATACATATTTCAGAAGCCGGGAGCGTCAGGCCATGCTGGAGGAAAAAGGCGTATCGGTGTACAGCAATACCTTTGGATACGACATCACCGCCGATCTTCCCGCAATAACCGCAAGAATCAGGGCGCCTTTAGAGGATCCGGAATGCAACACCATTGTAGATGCGGGAGGAGATGATTCCGGGGCCAGAATACTGGCGCAATTTGACAAGTATTTCACTGAAGAGCAGAGCGAGATGTTTTGCGTGATCAACGCAAACAGACCGGATACTTCAACGGTTGACAAAGCGCTATTCCATATTACGCGAATTGAAAAGGAAACCTCGCTGAAAGTATCCGGGATTGTAAATAACACGCACTTGATTCATGAGACGGTGGCTGAAGATATATTGAAGGGTTATGAATTAGCCAGAAGCGTATCCCAGGCATCAGGTATTCCCGTAAAGTACAATTGTTGTGTGGAACGGTTAGTGGAGGAATTGACGGATAAAACAAGAGATTTAATAGACTTTAACATATTTCCGATCAAATTGTTTATGAGAGAGAACTGGATGAACCGATAGATTTTACCCCGTTTTGCAGCGGTAAGATTTTAAAAATTACGAAGGGAAGTTAATCATAATGGCAAAAGGTCTGGTGAAATTTGATGAAGAGAGGTGCAAAGGCTGCGAGCTTTGTGTCTCCGTTTGCCCTGTGAAAATTATTGCTCTTCACGAGACGAAGATAAATTCCAAAGGCTTCCGGCCGGCTTGTGTTCTGGAAGCTGACAAATGCATCGGATGCGCAAACTGCGCGATTATGTGTCCGGACGGAGCAATAAGTGTATTTATGAGGGAGGAAGGAGACGAAGCTGATGAGTGAAAAGGTTTTAATGAAAGGAAACGAAGCATTTGCGGAAGCTGCTATTCGGAGCGGATGCAGATACTATTTCGGCTATCCCATAACCCCTCAAAATGAAATCACAGAGTACATGTCAAGAGAATTAGAAAAGGTCGGAGGCTCTTTTGTCCAGGCAGAGAGCGAGGTTGCAGCAATTAATATGGCTTACGGCGCCGGGGCGGCGGGTGGAAAAGTATTTATCTCTTCCTCTTCGCCGGGCATTGCATTAATGCAGGAAGGGTTTTCCTTTATCTGTTCGACAGAAATCCCTTTGGTCATCTTAAACGTATCTAGAGGCGGACCGGGTGTAGGAACCATCCAACCGGGGCAGGCAGATTATTATCAAGCCACCAGAGGAGGGGGCAACGGAGATTATCATCTTTTCGTCTATGCGCCGTCCTCTATACAAGAAGCGGTAGATATGATGCCAAAGGCGTTTAAAATAGCCGAAGAATATAGAAATCCGGTCATGATTTTGGCCGACGGCATGCTGGGGCAGATGATGGAGCCCGTCATATTGCCGGAACCTGTCCCCGCTATAAAACAGGAAGATATTCCAAAGGCTAAGCCCTGGGCATTAACAGGAACAAATGAAGCCAGACCGCACAATGTGATTCGATCTTTGTATTTGGTGGCCGAAGAGTTGGAGGCTCGGATTCTCGAACTGGATAAAAAGTATCAGAGAGCGAGAAAGGAACTTGTTGAATATGAAGCAATAAATTTAGAAAATGCGGAAGTTGTTTTCGTCGCATACGGTTCCACGGCCCGTATTACGGAAGAGGCAATTGATTTGCTTGCGGAAGCGGGCATAAATGCGGGCATGATACGGCCCATCAGTTTATGGCCATATCCTTATGAAGCTTTTGACAAAATACCTTCTAGTACAAAAGCGGTCATCTCCGTCGAACTCAGCAGAGGACAAATGATAGATGACGTGAAAATCGGTTGCTGCGGAAGATTTCCTGTAAGTTTATGCAGCAGGGTGGGCGGAATGTTACTCACTCCGCAGGAGATTGCGGCGGATGCGAAAAAGGTACTGGGGGTGGAATGATGAAAACGGTTTTTGAGCTCACAAAGGGAATTCTTCCCGAAGAAACAACCTATTGTCCCGGTTGCACACATGGGATTGCCCACCGATTGGTTATGGAAGCCTTGGACGAAGAGGGCTTGCTTGGAAAGGCTATAGGTGTCGCGCCCATCGGCTGCAGCATTCTGGCCCATCGCTACATGAATGTGGATATGTGTGAATCCGCTCACGGAAGAGCTCCGGCCATAGCCACCGGAATTCGAAGGGTGCAGCCCGACAAAATCATCTTTACGTACCAGGGAGACGGCGACCTGGCTTCCATCGGAACGGGAGAAATCGTTCAGGCTGCGCACCGCGGAGAGAAATTCACAACGATATTTATTAATAATGCAATCTACGGCATGACCGGCGGGCAGATGGCGCCGACAAGCCTGGTGGGACAAAAAACAACTACATCAATAGAAGGCAGAAAAAAAGAACTTTCAGGGATGCCTATCCGAATGGCGGAACTTCTTGCGACAATTGACGGCGCTGTATTTGTAGAGAGAGTTGCTTTGGACACTCCGGCCAACGTGAGAAAAGCCAAGAG
>JAAYNC010000127.1:0-1900 GCA_012521055.1 Eubacteriales Family XIII. Incertae Sedis bacterium | reverse complement strand
GAGATAATGCTCCCAAATAAATAACGAGGGGGCATTCCTATGGCAAGAGCAAGCGAAGAAGAAAGGCAATTGTGGCGGCTTCTTGTCCGCGAGATGGAAGAAAGCGGCATGTACCGTAGAACTTTGTATTTGGTGTCAGACACCAAATACAAGTCCAAATAAAACCAAAAAAACGGCTGCCTCCCATGACCGGGAGACAACCGCACCTATTAAGCCAATTTTTAATTATATCTATATTAATTTTTATATGACGAAACCAAAGATCAAATACAACACAGCGGTCACCACTGCCGCCATTACCGCGTAGGGCAGCAGCGCCACAGCTTCATCCGTGGCCCGTATCTGGACCGAAGCGGAGCTCATCAGCATCTGGTCGGAGAAGAAGCAAGCGTGTCCGCCGAAGGTTGCGCCGGATACGATGGAGCCCATGGCCAGATACAGATTAATCCCGAAGTACTCCGACAGCGGAACGACAATCGGGAAGAACAATATCATGACCGCCCAGAAGTCCATTCCGGCAAAGGACATTAAGCCGACAACTATGAAAGTAATAACAGGAATCAGTCCGCCTATCATGTAGGGTTTAACCGTTTCGATTACATAATCGCTGAAGCCGAGGCCGTTTTCGATCTCGACGAAAATGAAGGCCATCATAATGAACGTGGCAATGAAAATCATGTCCTTCATTCCATCGAAGAAATTATCGATAAACTCTTTGATAGTCATAACCTTCGCGGGAATGTACATGATGAAACAGGTCAATATACCCAGAATGACGCCGGGAACGAGATCCTCAGTAACCAGTGTTACCGCCACTACTACAAGCATGGGAATTAAGAAGTTTCTCAATTTCGGGTCGACTTTGCTCAGTATTCTTTCCCGCGCCTCATCAAGTTCTGCGCTGCTTTCGGCTAATTCTTCAGGGAAGAGAAGCCCTTTTTCCTCAACTCTTTGATATGCTTTTTTCAGCGGGCCCACCCTGGGGATGACGCCATATATCATCAATGGCACCATCAAAACCGCAACGATTGCATACCAGATATAAGGAATCAGCTTGGTGTATCCTACCACCAATGTCTGGTCGCCGGTGACTCCGGCTGCCCCATAGGGCCTCTGTGATATCTTCCACCCGGCGTACCGAGACACCAGCCAGATACATCTCTATGAGAGCTTCCTCTACGGAGCTTTCGCGACGCTGATATCTTTCGATGATGGCAGTCTCGAAGGCTACTCCCTTCAGCTTTGGAATCTTCAGATTTACATCGCGGATGTGGTGGCTAGATTCCGTTCATAATGGCCGGAGCGGTAGCCCTGACGATCTGCAGTCCGTTCATACTTTCCTGCATTGGTCAGCGCTTCTGCTTCCTTATCCAGAAGCTCGTTTAAGGTCTCTTCTACACTTTTTCTGACCAGATCTTTTAATTCTTCTTTGATTACGCCTTCGTTTAATTGTATAATCTTATTGGACATGATTTTGGCCTCCTTTGGTATTTTGGTGTTGTAACTATATTTTACCAAACGGCCTTGTTCATGTCCTTCTTTTTATGAGCAGTTATTCAATTTGCGAAACTTATTGTACAATATCGCTGAACACCAAAGGTGTCCGTCGAGAGGTGAAATCTGAAGGAAGGTGTAGGCAAACCTCCGGTCTGACGAACAGGTCGCAGTCATACCCTTTGACTGCCTAACAAGTCAAAGCCCGATACCTACACGGAGTTGTTTGCGCAAATGTGGTAAATATGTGGAGGGAAAGATTGCAGGAGGGCGGTTGGCTGGAAAGGATCATTAACCGAGTTGGGCTGCTGATTGGCACACAATGCGGCTAATCAGCAGCCCGTGTCTTATGCCTTTAATCGTTAGCTGCTTTGTCCTTGAGCATCATATTAATTGCAATACCGGT
>JAAYNC010000103.1:0-3282 GCA_012521055.1 Eubacteriales Family XIII. Incertae Sedis bacterium | reverse complement strand
TATTTCTTTATCGGCTAATCCCTTCAAGTGTAGTTTTCCGAGGTTAAACGCGATAGCGAAGATTGCAAAGTCCATCAAAACCTTGTCTTTGTTAAAGTGTCTGAACCTATTGTAGTGCTTGTTGGATTTAGTTTGGCCGAACACTGACTCCGGTTCTATGTAAGCATTCGGTAAACCCCGTCCTATTTTAACTTCTGATCCTTGCTATATTTGCCCGCAAAAAATAATATGTGGACATTAAAGCAGTTTGAGAATATTTTTGATCGTTACCAGGCCAGCGGGCTTCGGATAAAAGAGTTCTGCCGGAACGAGTCGATAGTGGAATCCAAGTTTTATTACTGGCAAAAGAGATTGCGAGAGCATAACTACAGGACTGGGCGAGAGTCCGGTTTCGTTCCGATCGTCTTTACCGGCTCCAATCCATCACCGGCAACCAAAGAAGTTGTCCATCATCAACCGATTCCGGTGCATGTTGACCCCACCCCGGGAAATGTTCTCGAAATAGTCTATCCCAATGGAGTAAAAGTGCGTGTTCCAAAGGGGACTGATCCAACACAGCTGCGTTCATTAATCCTCCTGACCCAATAAGCCATGTTCAATCTGAACGCCTCGATGCGTTACTGGCTTTACCCGTTTCCAACGGACATGCGAAAAGGGTTCTATACTTTAAGTGGGTTGGTCACTGAGGGGATGGGACAGGATGTACGCAGCGGTGACGTATTCATCTTTCTGAACCGTCACTGCACAAGCATGAAAGCATTACACATGGAGCACGGCGGACTGGTGATCTACTACATGAAACTTGAGAAAGGCAATTTCGCACTGCCCCCGCTTGATGAAAAAGGCAAAACTCACCCCTTTTCCTGGCAAAAACTAATGCTGATGGTACAGGGTATTGACGCTGAAAAATGTCACTATAAAAAACGTTGGAAAAGCTCATAAACAGACGGTTTTAGTCATCTTTTCTCTTGCGTATATTACTCCTTTTTTGTATCTTTACTCTCGTAATCTGACAGGAAAAAGATGCAAGAAAACAAAGAAAATCCGAACGAACTTCTCGAACTCCTTTTGGAGAAATGCGACCGTTTATACCAGGAGAACATGCTTCTGAAAGGTAAACTGGAAGATCGCACGGATGTTGATGCATTAAAATCCTCTTACGAGAAAACCCTGTCCGAGAAAGATACCAGGATCGTCGACCTGGAAAAGCAGGTAGCTTATCTCAGGCGCCGCATATGGGGTAAATCCAGCGAGCGTTATATCCAGGCAGATCCACAGCAACGAAGAATAGACTTTGACGGCCTTGACCTGTTGCCCGGGGAAATAGAGCTTGCAGAGGCAGCCAGGGTGGAGATAGAGGCCTTCAGGGAAAGACGCGTGAAGGAGCGGGTGAAACGAAAACCGGTTCGCAAGCCTTTACCCGAAGACCTACCTCGTATTGAGGAGCACCTTTACCCCGCTGAAATTAGTGACAACAAGGATGCATGGACCGAGCTGGAGCCCGAGATCACCGAAGTGCTGGAGTATGAACCCGGGAAATGCTATGTCAGGAAGATTGTCCGTCATAAATATGTTTTAAAAAGCAAGCCATCACGGGAGTCTGAAGAGAAGTCTTCTCTCATTGTAACGGCATCACTTCCGACAAAATACCAGCCTATCGCACGCAGCTATGCCGGAGCATCCCTTTTGGCGGAGCTGATGATAAACAAGTACGTGAATCACCTGCCTTTTTACCGCCAGATACAGATGATGAAACAGCTGGGCGCCAATCTGCCACCACCCACGGTCAATGATTGGTTCAAAGATACGGCCGATTTACTAAGACCGCTTTACTATCGACTCAAGGAACTGGTTCTTGCCACCGATTACATCCAGGTGGATGAGACAACCGTGCCCGTGATCAATAACGAGAAGCATAAAACCGTCAATGGATACATGTGGATGGTGCGTTCCGTCATGGACTCACAGCTCTTCTTCCATTATGACCATGGTTCAAGGGCCCAGAATGTTGCCTTGTCCCTGTTGAAAGACTTCAGTGGTGCCATGCAGACGGACGGGTACGGCGTGTACTAGATCTACGAGCAGAAACAGGGCGTACTGCCCCTTGGATGTTGGGCCCATGCCAGAAGGAAGTTTGAAGAGTCATTGAAAAATGACAGGTCCAGGGCCGAATATGCCCTTGAGCAGATCGGCCTTCTCTACGAGGTGGAAAGGGAAGCCGATGATAAGAAACTCTCTTGCCAGGAGAGGGCGAATCTCAGGGAGAGTCATGCTTACCCCATCATGGTTGCCTTTGAAAAGTGGCTGGTGCGTGAATATGAAAAGGTTCTGCCCAAGAGCCCGATAGGAAAGGCGATAAAGTACACTTATGACATCTACCACCGTTTGACACGTTACCACCTGGATGGCAGATACCGCATTGACAATAATCTCGCCGAAAACAGCCTGAGAGGCCTGGCCCTGGGTAGAAAGAATTACCTTTTTTGCGGTAACCATGACGCTGCCGAGGATGCTGCAGTCATGTACTCGTTGCTGGGGTGCTGCAAGGCTTCAGATGTGAACTTCCGCGACTGGATGGTGTATGTGCTGAGCCATATACACGACTATGACGAAGACTACACCAGAGATCTTGCAGAACTGCTCCCGGGTAACTACTCCAGGAGAAACTCCTAAAAACTCCACATCGACTCCGAATGTTTTGGAGGTTTTTGAAAGTCCACTTTCTTAGACCAGGAAATCATAGAATCAAATACGGACATCACCGAATGCTTACAGACCTTCTTCTCTGGTTTGCCTATTATGATATGTATACTCCAAAATGGAGTAATCATATTTTTGATGAATGGAAGGACGTGATGCATAGAAAAGGAGTTTCACCAGATGAATCAGAAAAACGTACACTCAACCTGAACAATGCCTTTCCCGATGCTTTGGTGACACATTACGAAACCCTTATTGATCATCTTGAATTGCCGGATGAAAAAGATAGGCATGTATTGGCCGCAGCTATCAAAACGAATGCACATGTAATTGTTTCAAACAACATAAAGGATTTTCCGGAAGATGTTCTGGATAGATATGGCCTGAAAATTAAAACACCCGATGATTTTCTGACGGATATCATTGACTTGAATACTGAAATTGCGGTTGAGGCTTTCAAAGAGATGGTGCTTAACAAAAAAAATCCTGAATTAGATGAATATGAAGTGTTGGACTGTTTAAGAAAAAACGGGCTGAAAGATACTGCCGACTACCTACATGCCCTTCTTTAATTCGGGTCTA